>CACGPA010000065.1 GCA_902574725.1 uncultured Pelagibacteraceae bacterium | reverse complement strand
CTAAATTTAAAAAATTTAATTTATTTTTTTCTTTAATATATTTAATTAAAAAAAAAGGTGCGAAAATACAAGAAGTGATAGAGCTTAAAGTTGATATAAAAAGAACAGCACTTGATGATTTTGAATAAAAATTATTAGTATTTGTTTGAAAAAAAAATCATTAGAACAATTAAAGTAAAATATACTTGTGATGTTAAAGTATTTAACCAAACTTCAGCCACCATAGGTGGTGAAACTAAAACAATTAATGCTACAATAAATTTTTCAAAATTTGTTTTTAAAAAAATAGAGTTTTGAAAAATTATGAATGAAAATAAATATATTTTTACTAGAAAAGCAAAATAAACCGTAACATAGGGAGAAAATTCCAATGGAACAAATGTTGCAAAGATTGATGCAATATTTGGCCAAAGATTAAAGTAACCATTTTCTGGCAGAATTTGAAATAAACCTGATATAGGGCCATTTAAATAAGAGTTGTAAAACCAATGTGATCCTTCTTCAGCAACAAAACGGCCATTCAAGAAAATAAAAGGACTCTTAAAAAAAGCTAATAAAATTATTATTATAAACAAAATTATTTTAAAATTTTTAAGTAAGTTAAATTTATTTGAAAATGATGTTAACATTTTTTTGAGATTTGTGTTTTTTAAGACTATTATTTTCCACGCAAAATTTTTTGTATTTTAAGAATTTAACTTTATTATAAACTTTATTAATATTGTTATTTTCAATAATTAATACAGGTTTATCTCTTTTTAAAACTGACATTATTGAACTTATTATATCAATTTCACTGCCATTAGTATCAATCTTAATTAAATCAATTTTATCTTTTGGGATTTTAAATTTTTGAATTTTAATTTTATCTTCATATATATTTGGCTTAACTAAAAAGTCTAGATTAATTTGTTTTTCAAGTTCTTTTTTATCAGGAAAAGAATATGCAAAAAGTACTAATTTTTTATTAAATATTTTAATATATGGATAATAAATTTTTTCATTATTTATTTTATTACCTAATCCATAGTTAAAAAGTTTTAAAAATTTATATTTTTTTTTTAAATTAATTAATTTTTTATAAAAAATCTTTTGTGGCTCATAACAATAAATTTTTTTTGGTCTCAAATTTCTTATGAAAAATAAAGCAGATATCCCATCTGATGCACCTATATCTATAATATTAATTTTTTTATTTTTAAATATATTTTTAAGATAAAAAAAATCTTCTTCAAAAAAATTAGTAAATTTTATTAAAGGCCTAAATATTAAATAAACATGAGGAATAATTCTTAATAATTTTTCAATAAAGCCTAGTAGACCACTGTTAGCAGTATTTTTTTTAATCATTTTTTATTGATATTGTAGCTCATTGTTTGTATGTCATAAACTTATCTAGAACAAAATTATTATGCCTTTGTATATAAAAAAATGTAGGAATTGTAATAGTAAATCAATTATTAATTTATTTAGTTTAGGCAAAATTAGATTCACTGGAAAATTTCCAAAATATAAGGAAAAAATACCTCATGGTGAATTAAATTTGGTGATGTGTAAATCATGTAAATTGGTTCAACTCAAGCATATTTTTAATATGAGCTATTTATATAACAAAGATTATGGATATAGAACTGGTATAAATTTAACTATGTCCAACCATGTTAAAAATGTTGTAAGAAAAATATCTAAAGTAGCTAAATTAAAAAGTGGAGATAGCGTTTTGGATATAGCTAGCAATGATGGGACTTTATTAAGAAACTACAATAGTAAAATTAAAACGTGGGGAATAGATCCTATATTGTTAAAATTTAAAAAAGAATACAGAAAAATAAATTATAAAATTTCAAACTTTTTTAATTACAAATTGATTTTAAAGAAAAATAAAAAAATTAAATTCAAAATAATTAGCGCCCTTTCAGTTTTTTATGATTTAGAAAATCCAAATACTTTTTTAAATGGAATAAAAAAATTATTACATGAAAAGGGTATTTTTTATTTAGAATTTCAAGATCTAATGATG
>CACGPA010000064.1 GCA_902574725.1 uncultured Pelagibacteraceae bacterium | reverse complement strand
CCCAAATATATGAATAACAGCATAAATACACACTTGTTTAATTAAGAATAATTCTTATCTTATACATATGAATTTTAAAAATTTAGCAATGTGGGCCATCATAGTTTTTTTAACTATAGGTCTATACAATATGTTCAAAAATCCACATAACACAGTGAATGCTAAAGATCGTATAAATTTTTCCAAATTTTTATCTGAAGTAGATAATGGCAGAGTTGTTCAGGTTGAAATTAAAGGAAATAATATTGAAGGAGTTTTATCTGATGGAAAAAGATTTACTACATATGCTCCAAATGATCCAAATTTAATTGAAAAACTTTCAGATAAAGGAGTGAGTATTTCTGCCGCTCCTTTAGATGAAAAAATGCCATCGCTTTTTGGTATTTTACTTTCATGGTTTCCAATGCTTTTATTAATTGCTGTTTGGATTTTTTTCATGAGACAAATGCAAGGTGGAAAAGGTGGAGCCATGGGTTTTGGAAGATCTAAAGCAAAAATGATGAATGAACTTAAAGGTAAAGTTACATTTAATGATGTTGCTGGCGTTGAAGAGGCTAAAGAGGAAGTAGAAGAAGTAGTAGAATTTTTAAAAGATCCAAAAAAATTTAGTCGACTAGGAGGAAAAATTCCAAGAGGCTGTTTATTGGTTGGTGCTCCTGGTACTGGTAAAACTTTACTAGCAAGAGCTATTGCTGGTGAAGCTGGTGTGCCTTTTTTTACAATATCAGGATCTGACTTTGTTGAAATGTTTGTTGGAGTAGGAGCTTCAAGAGTAAGAGATATGTTTGAGCAAGGCAAAAAACATTCACCGTGTATTATTTTTATAGATGAAATTGATGCAGTTGGAAGAAGTAGAGGTGCAGGCTTAGGTGGCGGTAATGACGAGAGAGAACAAACTTTAAACCAATTGCTTGTTGAAATGGATGGCTTTGACACTAATGAAGGTGTAATTATTATAGCAGCTACGAATAGACCCGATGTTTTAGACCCAGCTTTGTTAAGACCCGGTAGGTTTGATAGACAAGTAGTTGTTTCACTTCCAGACATAATTGGTAGAGAAAAAATATTAAAAGTACATGCTAAAAAAATATCTATGGCCCCTGATATTAATTTAAGAACGGTTGCACGAGGTACTCCAGGATTTTCTGGAGCTGATTTAGCAAACTTAGTTAATGAATCAGCGTTATTAGCAGCTAGAAAAAATAAAAGAATTGTTACAAATCAAGAATTTGAGGAAGCAAAAGACAAAGTAATGATGGGTGCTGAAAGAAGATCTATGGTAATGACTGAAGAAGAAAAAAAATTAACAGCATACCATGAAGCAGGACACGCAATTGTAACGATTAATGAAAAAGCTGCTTACCCTATTCATAAAGCAACAATAATTCCAAGAGGTAGAGCTTTAGGTATGGTTATGCAATTACCAGAAAAAGATGAAGTTTCCCAAACAAGAGAACAACTACATGCCCAAATGGCAATTGCCATGGGGGGAAGAGTTGCAGAAGAATTAATTTTTGGAGATGATAAAGTAACTACTGGTGCTGCTAGCGATATTGAACAAGCAACGAAAAGAGCAAGAGCAATGGTCATGAGAGCGGGTCTTAGTAAAGAATTAGGCCCAGTTGCATATGGAGAAAATGAAGAAGAAGTATTTTTAGGACGTTCTGTTGCAAGACAGCAAAATATGTCAGAAGAAACAGCTAAAAAAGTAGATTCTGAAATAAGAAAATTTGTTGAAAAAGGCTATGAGAGAGCAAAAAAAGTATTAAATGAAAAAATTGATGATTTACATAAATTGGCAAAAGCATTGCTTGTTTATGAAACACTAACAGGAAGCGAAATAGAAGATCTAATTAATAAAAATATTTACCCAGCCAATAAGGAAGATCTAAAAGTTGAAGATGATAATTCAAGCTCTGCTCTTGGATCCATTGGATTAAAACCAAAAATCGTTCACTAGTTTGTAATGAAAAAATATTACACTAGAGCGTGTAATTTTTACTATGGCGATGAATCATTAAAAAA
>CACGPA010000063.1 GCA_902574725.1 uncultured Pelagibacteraceae bacterium | reverse complement strand
GCGACACAAAATGTTCCACATTCGATTCTGTCGCCCATCACGGAGTAGCTAATACTTTTTAATTTTTTAACTCCATAAATTTGGACAGTTCTTTTGCTAATCCATTTAATAGGAACGCCGGCTTTTTGCAAAAAATTTGTTAAGTCTTTTTTTATCTCAGGTTCTATTGCACAATTTTTTAAAATAGTCTTTCCTTTAGCAAAACACGCAGCGAGAATTGCATTTTCTGTTGCACCAACAGAAATTTTAGGAAATTTAATTATTGCTCCAACTAAACTATTTTTAACATGAGCATGAATATATCCTTTTTTGATAGAATATTGCATACCGAGCTTTTTTAAAACATTTAAATGATGGTTTACTGGCCTAGCGCCTATCAGACAACCACCTGGTAATGAAGTTATTGCTTTTTTATATTTTGCAACCAAAGGCCCTAAAAGTAAAATTCCAGCTCTCATTGTTTTTACTAAAGAATATGATGCTATTGTTTTTATTTTTTTTAATCTGGTAATTTTAACAGAACCATTTTTATAATTTCTTTTTACCAAAAATCCAAGTGATCGAATCAACTCCAACATTGTATCTACATCTCTAACTCTGGGTAAATTTTTAATCTCTACAGTTTTATCAAAAAGTAATGTTGCAGCTAATATAGGTAAGGATGCATTTTTACTTCCTGATATTTTTACCTGTCCTTTAATTTTGCAAGGACCTTTGATTACAAATTTATCCATATATTATTTTGATTTTGCTAGTGTAATTCCAGTTTGTCCATGATATTTGCCTTTTCTATCAGCATATGAAACCTCTGGCTCTTCACCTTGAAAAAACAATATTTGTGCAGCACCACTATTTGCATAAAGTCTAATTGAGTTAGATGTATGATTAGAAAATTCTAATACTAGATTTCCGTGCCAACCAGCTTCTAAAACTGTTGGGGGTGTTCCAAGACCACAACGAGCATAAGTTGATTTAGCAGTAACTAAACCTGTAACATTTCTTGGCATTTTAAAATATTCTAGACTACTTGCTAAAGCAAAGGAATTTGGTGGTATTAATATTGAAGGTTCGCCTTTTATAGTAACAAAATTATCTTCAGTAAAATTTTTTGGATCTGCTGTTGCACCTTTTATATTCGTAAATATCTTAAATTCTTCACCACATCTTAAATCAAAGCCAAAAGAATTCAAACCATGACTAATGCCTTGTGCAACAGATTTATTCACAAAAGGTCTTATCATATCTTGTTCTTCTACTAATTTTTTTATTTGTTTATCATTAAGTATCATTTTATTTATTTTTTTTACTATTCATTTTTTTTTGAAAAATTTTTCTTTTCTTTAAATTTCTTTTCAAAGCAAGCTCAAGCTTTAAGGCTTTACGTTTTTTGTTCATTAACTATTTTTTTTCAGGATTTGTTAAATCTTCTAAGGTAATTGTTTTATTGATATCGTGCATTTTTATTTTGTCATCTTTTGCTTTAGAACCTTCTTTAGCAGCACGTTTAGCTTTTCTTTCAGCAAGTTTTTTCTCTCTTTTGGCTTGCTTTTCCATGGCCTTCATGCCTCTTGTTGATTTATAATCGTAATGAATTCCCATAACTTTTTTGCTAAATATTTGTTATTTTATAAAACAATTTTGAAGAAAAATTAAGGCAATAATTAGAGACATTTAGCATATTATGCTAGATATTTTAACTTTAAAAAATGCCCTTATAGTTAAATGGTATAACGTGTCCATGGTAAGGATAAATTTCAAGTTCGATTCTTGGTGAGGGCACCAAATATTAAATAAAAAGTTTTTTAAAAAATTATTTATACTATAAATATTAATTTTAAAATGGAAATTAAAATAAAAAAACAACTATTTATATATTTGTTAATCCTATTTTTTTTTTCTATTTTTCATTTAAATATAAAAAGTTTAGTTGGAAATGACTCAACTATAGCTGAATGGTTAATTAATTATACCGGTGGTTTTACAAAAAGAGGTATAATTGGTCAAATTTCAATATTTTTTTCAAGGTTATTTTCATCTGACTTAA
>CACGPA010000062.1 GCA_902574725.1 uncultured Pelagibacteraceae bacterium | reverse complement strand
AGTTCAAAAGAGCAATATGCAGAAATTATGAATAATCTAAATTTATCAAATCCTAAAATGATGGATGTTGCTGTTCCTGCTAATCTAAAAGGTTTGACTCTAGATCAAATTTGAAATTAAATTAAGCAATAAAACAAAGGGGAAGATATGGAAAAAGAAATGCTTGCAATAGCAAGAATTAAATCTGGTGAAGGAAAATTTGAAAAGTTCATGGGATTTATGCAATCAAATGAAGGAATGGCAGTAAGAAAAACTATTGCTCATGTTGAAAAAACAGTTCCAGCAATAGCGCCGGATAAAAGTTATGTTATGTTTAAAGTCTCAGTTCATAATGAAGAAGAAATGAAGAAGTTTGCTTCGGGTAATAATCCGGTAGCAAAACCTATTTTTGATGAATGCATCGAAATTGTTGAAATGTATGAATTAAGCAAAGTTAATCTATAAAGATTAATAAAAATGACTGGATACGCAATAACTCAAATTGAAGTAACTAACCCTGAAGACTATAAAGAATATTTAGCAAAGGTTACAGATATAGTTACAAAATTTGGTGGTGAATATTTAGTAAGAGGTGGAGAATTTCAATGTTTCGAAGGAGAATGGAAGTATCCTAGAACTGTAGTGATTAAGTTCCCTTCATATGAAAAAGCTTTGGAATGGTATAACTCTGAAGAATACAAGCCGGTAAGGCAGATACGGTTAGATAATTCTGTTGGAAATTTTATAATAGTAAAAGGAGCATAAGATATGTCGATTATAGAAAAAATGTCGAAAATAGTAAACGATGGTGATACTGCAGGAGCAGATCAATTAATACATGATGATTATCAATTTTTAATGCATTCATCTGGAAAAAAACTAGCTAAGTCAGATGTGATTAAATGGCTTGGTATGAAAGACGTTCAAAAAGAAAAAGTAAGAGTACTTTTTGAAAATGATGAAGTTGGATTTGAACATGCGTTTGTAAGTTACAAAGATGGTAATAAAGAAGCGGTTATGACTTATTATAAATTTAAAGATGGTAAAGTTGCATATCAAGAAACAGGAGCAACTAAGCTACCAAAATAATAATGGGAAATTTAACAGCTTATATAATTTTAATAGTTGCTGTTGTATTAGGTACAGCAGCAAATGGTTTTGCAAAAGGTGCTCAAGGATTCACTTTGTTAATACCAAGTATTATAACGGCAATCAGTATTGTTGGTTGTATGTACGCTTTATCCCTTGTTATGAAATCAATACCTGTTGGAATTACTTACGCTTCTTTTGCAGGATTATGTATTATCGCAACAACAATAGTTGGAGTATATAAATTCAATCAGATGCCTGATCTTTATACAATAGTAGGTCTTGTTTTAATTATATCTGGAGTTTTAATTGTTAACTTACTCGGTAAAGCAAACTAATTATTTGTAAATTTCATCAACTTCAACGCCATAAGCTTCAACTAATTTATTATTCTGATTAGCTATCCCCATAACATCAATCATTTCTTTGATCATATCTTCTGTTGCACCTTTTTTCTTTGCAGCGAAAGTATGGGATTTGGTACAATACTCACAGCTATTTGTCATTGAAACTGCAACATAAATTAATTCTTTTGTTACAGGATCTAATGCACCTGCTTTCATAACTTGTTTCAATGAATTCCAAGTTCTTTCTAAAGTTTCTGGACTATTTGCAAGGTATTTCCAAAAATTTGGAACTTCTGTAATTTTTCTTGCACTCTTTATCTCATCAAAAATTTCTTTAACTTTTCCTTTAGCTTCATTTTCTGAGATTGGTTTAAACATTGGCATTTTTCCTCCTTATTTTTTTTACTAAAAATCTATTTCCCTTTTTTAATTGGATCAAATAAAAGTTTTTTATAACCATATTTATATTTTGTATTATTATAATGAAGTGAATTAAGAACCACTATTCTTGAATTTTCCATATCAATTAAAATGGCTTGTCCACCATAACCATTCATACCAAAGACAATCTTATCTTTTAATCCTGGATAATCAAAATGAAACTGACCTCCATAAGTTTTAGAACGATTAAATCCAGGTTCGGTTCTTTCTTTAGTTAAATTTTTAGGTATTCTTCTTTTATAAATTTCTTTTAAATATTTTCCAACACAAGTATCATTTTGATAATCATCCATTATAGCTTTTGCAATT
>CACGPA010000061.1 GCA_902574725.1 uncultured Pelagibacteraceae bacterium | reverse complement strand
AGTAGAGAAAGGATCTATTGTTGGATTGATTGGACCAAATGGATCAGGAAAAACAACTTTATTTAATTCTATTGTTGGAACTTATCCAATTGATAATGGTTCGATTAAATTTAACGATAAAGAAGTTTCTGAGCTTCCAGTTCCCGTGATAGCAAAACTTGGTTTGCTAAGAACATTTCAGCAAACAAGAATTTATGGAAAATTAAACTGTATAGACAATATGCTTATTAGTCACAAAGCAAGTGATTCCAAAATTCTTTCTGTGTTTTCAAAAATTCCTCCAGAATTAAATGAAAAAGCTGCAAATTTATTAAATTTTGTTGGACTATATCAAAAGAGAAAATTAAGAGCAGGAGATCTTTCTTTTGGTCAACAAAAACTGCTTGAACTTGCAATGGCTTTAATGAATGAACCCGAAATGCTTTTGCTAGATGAACCTACAGCAGGAATTAACCCAACTTTAATTAATGGGATAATTGATAGACTTATTAAAGTTAATAAAGAATTTGGTATCACTCTTTTAGTGATCGAGCATAACATGAAAGTGATTATGCAATTAGCGCAAAATATTTTTTGCTTAGCACATGGAAAAATGCTGGCCAACGGAACGCCAGATCAAATTAAAAACGATAAGAAAGTAATCGATGCTTATCTTGGAGCGCAATAATGTCTAATCAATATGAAGTTTTAGGAAAAGCACCTGGGCCAGAAGAGTTAAAAAAACTATCTCCAGAGAATAATCACATAACAATTAAAAAAATGTCTGCTGGATATGGAAAAATGGAAATACTTCACAATTTAGATTTATTTGTAAGTAAAGCACAATCACTATGTTTAATTGGTCCAAATGGAGCTGGAAAGTCTACAATACTTCATTCAATTTATGGATTTACAAATATATTTTCAGGAAATATTGAAATAGATGGCAAAGATATAACAAAACTTACACCAGCAGAAAAATTAAAATCAGTTGGTATTGCTTATATTCTTCAAGACAATTCTGTTTTTCCAGATATGACTGTAGAAGAAAATTTGCTTATGGGTGGATTTATTAAAGACAAAACAGAAGAATCTTACGAAGAAGCTGAAAAAATTTTTCAAAAATATGAAAGATTAAGAAATAGAAGAAACCAACCTGCAAAAGTATTATCCGGTGGTGAGAGAAGATTGTTAGAAATTTCAAGAGCGCTTGTTATGAAACCTTCAGTATTGTTGGTTGATGAACCATCAATAGGTTTAGAGCCAAGATATATAGACATGGTATTTGATATACTTAGCGATCTTCAAAAGAATGAAAAAAAAACAATTATTATGGTAGAGCAGAACGCTAAAAAAGGATTAGAATTTGCAGATATAGGATATGTTTTAGTTTCTGGACAAACAGCAATAGCAGGAAAAGGAGATGATCTTTTAAGCAATCCAGATGTCGGTCGCTTATTTTTAGGAGGTTAATGACAAACCCAGTTAGTCACATTCAAAATATTGAAGGACTTCAAATTTCACAAAACAAAAAATCACAAAGAATTATTGATATTGAATTTAAAGATGAATTAATTGACAAGTTGATTTTCCCCTTTCATAAGTTTGATGTTACAGCTCTTGAATACAAACCTTTTACAAGATTTACAATTGCCAAGAGTCTTGATGATTTAACTGGAAATAAACTAAGTAGGTTTTTAAATTTAATAATTAGAGATAGAAAAACCGGTTGTATAGTATTTAAAACAAATAACAAAAATAAAAAAATAAATGATATTTTTTTAACAAAACTATCTACAGCAATTTCGTACTTAATAGGTATTCCAAATCATGATTCAATGATGGGTAAATTTTATGCAAGGTTTCATGTTAAGCATAATGATGCTAGTGATTCATATTTAAGAAAAGCATATTCAAATATGGATCTTCACACAGATGGAACTTATGTAAAAGAAAAAACTGATTGGATTTTAATGACCAAGATCGAGGAAAAAAATGTTCAAGGAGGAGAAACTTCACTTTTGCACCTTGATGATTGGGAGCATTGTGATGAATTATCAAAAGACCCAGTAGGAAGACAAAGTTTTGTTTGGAGTTCTCCTAAGAGCAAAAATGTTGATTATAAAGTTGAACATCCAGTTTTTTTTGATGATGAAAAAGGCAGACCACAAATTTCTTATATAGATCAATTTCCTGAA
>CACGPA010000060.1 GCA_902574725.1 uncultured Pelagibacteraceae bacterium | reverse complement strand
TTGTAGATATAAATAAAATTTTGCCATTATTTTTTATTGTATCGTAAATTTTTTCCAAAGCTACGTTGGTAAGCTCTAATGTTTGAGTAAGATCAATTATATGTATTGATTCTCTCTTGCCAAAAATATATTTTTTCATTTTTGGATTCCATCTAAGCGTTTTATGCCCAAGGTGAACTCCAGCTTCTAATAATTGTTGTATTGTTATATTTGGTATCTTCATATTTTTTCCCGGTTAAGCCACCACAATCATTTCCATTTAAGGACCGGAGGTATAAAACCACTAATTGTGTGCGTGTTAATTTATGGGATATTTACAATTTAATATGAATTTTAACAAGTATTTTTTTAGAAAATATTTGTTGAAATACCTTGATTTTTTAGGAGATTAAGACTTTTTCTATCAACAAATCTTTTGTTTTTTAAATTAATAATATACTTATTTCTATCATCATTAATTTTGATTTTTACTTCAGTGTTTCCATTTTTTGAAAGAATTTTTTCAATCTTATTTATCGATTTTTGATCTTTTATGAAAATTTCAATATTGGATATTGGTTTATTAAATAAATTTTTTAAAGAGGCAATTTTTCTAACATTTATTCTTTTAAATCTATTATTTTCATCAATAACATTTTTAATAACTGTTAAAATTAAAGAATTTCCTTCATTTAAAATTTCTCGATTTAATTCTAGAAGATCAGAAAAAATAAATAGTTCAAAAACTGAAGATAAATCAGTTAACTTAATTATAGCATAAGAATTACCTTTTTGAGTTTTCTTTTCCTGAATTTTTAAAATTGTTCCAGCTATATTTGTTTCATTTTTATTTTTTTCATTATTAAAATCGTTAAAATTAACTATATTATAATCATCAAATATTTCTTTAAATTGATTTAGAGGGTGATCAGAAATAAAAAAACCAATTGATTCAAACTCTCTTTTTAATCTTTCTTCGAATTCCCAATCATTAATTTTTTCAATTATTTCTGTATCATTAACATTATTGGAACCAAATAAATCTATTTGGTTAGTGGCTTTATTTTCAAAAATATTTTTTGATTTTAATATAATATTTGGTATTGAATTAAAAATAGCTTGTCTATTTTCGTTTATTTTGTCAAAAGATCCTGCCTTAACCATTCCTTCTAATTGAAGCTTATTTATATCTTTAGGATTTACTCTATTAATGAAATCATTGATTGATTTAAATTCACCATTTTTTAAACGTTCTTTTACAATATTTGATACTGCTTCAAAACCAACATTTTTTATACCTCCCAAAGCATAATAAAAAATATCTTTATCGGCTCTAAAATCAGCAAAACATTTATTTATATCGGGTCTTGCAATATTTGTTTTCATTCTTTTTAGCTCTTCATAAAACTCTGCTAATTTATTCTGATTAGATATGTCCATCGTCATTGAGGCAGAAAAAAACTCATTTGGATAATAAGTTTTTAGAAAAGCAGTTTGGTAAGCAATTATTGCATAAGCTGCAGCATGGCTTTTGTTAAATCCATATTCTGCAAATGGTTCAATTTTAAGAAAAATACTAGCAGCTACATCTTTTTGGATTCCATTTTTTAATGCACCATCTATAAATCTCAATTTTTGTTTTTCAAGTTCAGCTCTTTTTTTTTTACCCATAGCTCTTCTAAGAATGTCTGCCTCGCCTGCTGTAAAGCCTGATAGTTTTTGAGCAATTTGCATTACTTGTTCTTGATAAATTATTACGCCGTAAGTGGGTTTAAGTATTTCTTCTAACATTGGATGAAGATAATCTGGTTTTTGTTTACCGTGTTTGCAGTCATTATAAGTAGGTATATTTGCCATTGGACCAGGTCTATATAGTGCCACTAAAGCTATGATATCCTCAAGATGATTTGGTTTCATCTGCATTAATGCTTCTCTCATACCTGCACTTTCTAGCTGAAACAAACCAACTGTATAACCACTGGATAGTAAATCAAAAACTTTTTGATCCTCATAATCAATCTTATTAACTGAAAATTTTTCTTCTTTTTTTTTAACTAATTTTTCTGTTTTATTAATAACTGTTAAAGTTTTTAATCCTAAAAAATCAAATTTTATTAGTCCTGCATTCTCAGCTGAATACATATCAAACTGAGTTGAAGGTAGTAATAAGTTTGCAGAGTTATCTTTATATAAAGGAACTGTATCTGTTAAT
>CACGPA010000059.1 GCA_902574725.1 uncultured Pelagibacteraceae bacterium | reverse complement strand
ACCTATTTTTCATCTGAAAATGATTTAAATTACTTCCGTAGGCAAAATAAAGCATAATATTATTTAAGTTTAAAAGTATACAAAATTGAACCACGATCTGGAAATTTAAAATTATAACCACCAGTTGCAATTACAGACAGATATTTTGATCCATTATACTCATAAATTATAGGTGGCGCATTACCAGATAATTGCATTTTAAAAGACCAAAGTTCCTTTCCATTACTGCTATCAAATGCATATATTTTTTTATCTGGAGTACCTGTTGCAAACAAAGTTCCATCTTTTGATAAGCTTAAACCTCCTCGATTAAATGTTCCAAGATTTTTACCCCTCTCATAACCGAATGGAACTCTCCATTCAATTAATCCATTAATTAAATTATACGAGACCATCTCACCTTGCGGATAGTTTTTCATAAAATTTTTATTTTCATCAGCGAAAAATGATGTCATTTCGTTCATATTGATTCTTTTATTTTTTAATAAATCTTTATCCCATTTTTCAAAGAGTAAATTAATTTTTTTGTAATTTTTTTCATTTATTATATTTTCAGAATGCTTTTTTTTATAATTTTTGTAATTATTTATTTTATTTTTTAAATCTGAAAACAAATGGTAGCCTACAAGACTTGGTATTACTGAAATCTCAATTTGTTTATTTTCTGGTTTTTTTCCTTGAACATATTTTCCATTTCTATTTACACCATGACAACTTGCACACTGATTTTTATAAACTTTAAATTCCTTTTTAAAATCTTTTGTTATTTTAGTGTGCGGCCATAGTGATTTCAAATAAGATCTTATAATAGATGGTGTTTGATTTACTGTTAAATATAATTTATTATTTTTATGATTGTATGCTCCACCTTCCCAAATTGGACCTTCAGCCATATATATATATGATTTATTTGGTGCCGGAGGAGTAAATAAACCAAATTCAAAATCATTTAAATTGTTTAATATTTTTTTTGAAAATTTTTTGTTAACCTCGTCTATGTCTTTTGGGCTCCATTCAAATTTAGTTATTGGTTCTGGTTTCGTAATTTTAATTTGATAAGGGGATGTTATTTCACTATTAATTTTTGATCTAGTTGTTTTAATAAAATCTATATCAAATATGGGCTTGCCAGTTGTTCTTTCTAACAAAATTATGTTTCCAACTTTTGTAGAAGATACTAAAACATCATATTTTTTTTTTTCAATATTTACCGTTGCTAAGATTGGTGGAAAGGCTATGTCTAAATTCCATAAATCATGAAATGTTTCTTTAAATTGCCAAACTATTTTTTTTTTTAATACATCAACTGCTATTATACTATTACTTCCTTTGTTAACTCCTTGTCTTTTAACACCATATATTTTAGGTCTTGGATTTCCTGTTGAAAAATAAACTATACCTCTATTTTCATCCAAAGCCATTCCTCCCCATGGGAGACCTCCAATAAAATTTTTTTTATTAAATATTCCGATGTGAAATGTTTGCTTTCCAGTAAATTTGTCAAAACCATTTACATAATTTCGTGAAACTACTATTAAGTTGTTTTTAAAAATTACTGGAGAAAATGCTGTCCATGCATTTACGCTTCCTTTTAAACCAAAATTTTTCCTAATGTTTCCATTTTTAGCATTTAATTTATAGATTTTTGCACCAACACATATATATAAATTCTCATCCTCATTTTTATCGATCTCAACAATAAATCCTCTCATACTTGGTGGATGAAGTAATTCTTTTTCCCATAATAATTTTCCATTTTCAGCATTAAGAGCTATTAGTTTAAAATCAGCAGAAATATAAATAAGTTTTCCATTTATATATACTGGAGATGTTTCAACTAATCTTTTCCAATTTGAAGATTTGCTGTTAGGATCTAAGGATATATGTTTCCAAATTAAGTTTGGTTTATTTGTCTCATTAATAGGATTTAAATTTATTTCATCATAGAATTTTGTGTTAGAATGATCCTTGTTTTGTCTAGAATAATATTTGTATGATTTTGGATATTCATTTGGTTTATGATTTGTTTGAAAATTTTCTTCATTGATTATACCTGGCATACCTTTATCTACCAGTTCAAAAACTTCTTTGAATAATTCTTTCTCTTTAGTTTCGTAGTCTTCTACATTATCTAATACTAAAATGTCTTTATCATATTTTCCAAAATACTGTCTATTTACATCAGATAAAATAGAGAATAATTTTGGAGTTTTTTGCTTAACAATACTTTTAACATTTCGTAAGTAGCAT
>CACGPA010000058.1 GCA_902574725.1 uncultured Pelagibacteraceae bacterium | reverse complement strand
CTTGAGAAATCAAAATTATCAAAACCGCCTCTTCCACCTCCAGCATTTTCAAATGCCGCGTGTCCAAAATTATCATAGTTTTGTTTTCTCTCAGCATTTGAAAGAATATGATATGCTTCTGAAGCTTCTTTAAATTTTTCTTCAGATGCTTTATCACCTTTGTTTTTATCTGGATGATATTTAACGGCTAGTTTTCTGTAAGCTGATTTAATTTGGTCAGGAGTAGCATTTTTATTTACACCTAAGACGTCATAATAATCTCTTTTTGCCATAACTAATTATAGACAAGCAGTTGTTAGCTTAGGCGCTTTTTTCTTTATTGTCGTCTTTTACTTCTTCAAAGTCTGCATCAACAACGTTATCGTCTTTTTTTCCTTCTTGTTTATTATCTTTTGGTGCATCTCCAGGTTTAGCACTTTGTTGAGATTTATAAATTGCTTCACCCAATTTCATTGAAGATTGAACTAATTCTTGTGTTTTCTTTTTAATGTCTTCAACATCAGTTCCTTTTAATGAATTTCTTAAGTTAGCAGACGCAGTTTCAATAGTCTTTTTATCAGTTTCAGAAACTTTGCTTCCATGTTCTTTTAAGTTTTTTTCAGTTGAATGTAACAAAGTATCAGCCTGATTTCTTGCATCAACAGATTCTCTTTTCTTTTTATCTGCTTCTTTATTAGCTTCAGCCTCTTTTACCATCTTATTAATTTCTTCTTCACTTAAACCACCTGAAGCTTGAATTTGAATCTTTTGTTCTTTGCCAGTACCTTTATCTTTTGCAGATACATTTACAATTCCATTAGCATCAATATCAAAAGTAACTTCTATTTGAGGGATACCTCTTGCTGCTGGAGCTATACCAACAAGTTCAAAATTACCTAAAACCTTATTATCTGATGCCATTTCTCTTTCACCTTGTAAAACTCTAATTGATACAGCTGGTTGATTATCTTCTGCAGTAGAAAAAACTTGGCTTTTTTTTGTTGGAATAGTTGTATTTTTATCAATAAGTTTTGTTGATACGCCTCCTAAAGTTTCTATACCAAGCGACAATGGAGTTACATCTAACAATAATACATCTTTAACATCACCTTGTAATACTCCTGCTTGTATTGCTGCTCCCATAGCAACCACTTCATCAGGGTTAACTGATTTACTAGGCTCTTTACCAAAAAAATTTTTAACTTCTTCAACAACTTTTGGCATTCTTGTCATACCACCAACAAGAACAACTTCACTAATTTCTGCAGCTGTCAAACCAGCGTCTTTCAAAGCTGTTTTGCATGGTGGAATTGTTCTAGAAATTAAGTCCTCAACTAAAGCCTCAAGTTTTGCTCTAGTCATTTTTAAATTAATATGTTTTGGACCAGTTTTGTCTGCAGTAATAAATGGTAAATTAATTTCTGTCTGTGTCGCAGAAGAAAGTTCAATTTTTGCTTTTTCAGCAGCTTCCTTTAGTCTTTGTAAAGCAAGCTTATCTGATTTTAAATCAATACCATTTTCTTTTTTAAATTCATTTAATAAATAATCAACAATTGTATTATCAAAATCTTCACCACCAAGGAAAGTATCTCCATTAGTAGATTTAACTTCAAAAACACCGTCACCTAATTCTAATATAGATACATCGAATGTACCTCCGCCTAAATCATAAACAGCAATTTTTTTATTAGCTTTTTTATCTAAGCCGTAAGCAAGAGAAGCTGCGGTAGGTTCATTTATAATCCTCAAAACTTCTAAACCAGCAATTTTACCAGCATCTTTTGTTGCTTGTCTTTGAGCATCATTAAAATATGCGGGAACAGTAATTACAGCTTTTGAAACTTCTTGACCTAAATATTTTTCAGCAGTTTCTTTCATTTTTTGTAATACAAAAGCCGAAATTTGTGATGGTGAATATTTTTTGCCTTTAGACTCAATCCAAGCATCACCTTTATCTGAATTAATTATTTTAAATGGTGCAGTTTCAATATCTTTTTTAACGGTTGGGTCTTCAAAGTTTCTTCCTATTAGTCTTTTCGTTGCAAATATTGTATTTTCTGGATTTGTAACAGCCTGTCTTTTAGCTGGTTGACCAATTAATTTTTCTTCACCATCTGTAAACGCGACTACAGAAGGAGTTGTTCTTGCACCTTCTGCATTTTCTAAAACCTTAGCTTGTGTACCTTCCATTATGGCGACACAAGAGTTTGTTGTTCCTAAATCTATTCCTATTACTTTACTCATTATTACCTTTCCTGAAGTTCATATAAGAGTTATTTTTTAATGTACAAGCTTGCATTATGATTAATTTTTATC
>CACGPA010000057.1 GCA_902574725.1 uncultured Pelagibacteraceae bacterium | reverse complement strand
GCACTCCAATGTTGCTCAGATAATTGAAAGAGATTTAATAATAATAAATAGAAAAATAAAAAAATAAAAACAATTTTGGAATTATCTTTAAAAATATTCATAAAACTTAACATAACACTACGATTGTAAATTTCAGTTTAAGTTCTATATTAAACATGTTGGTTTTCCAACTACGACGATAAACGAATTTCGTAATAAACATTACGGACGTGGGGGCAGTACCCACCACCTCCACCAATTTTAACTTACGGGGGTGAACTAGGATCGACGGGTGTCTAAAGGCTATTCTTTCGTTCGGGATTGTTCCACCGTGACGGGCTAAATTATAATTGCAAATAATAAATTTGCTCTTGCTGCTTAATTAATTTATTAATTAAGTAACGGGGTTTTGGGGCACCTGGCAACAGAACGCCCCCTTAGCTTAACTATGTTTAAATTAAAATATCAAACAAAATTGAGATTATTTTCAATTTTTAGAAATTTTTTTAAAAAATAATACATTACTATTTTAAAAGTTTACTCAAATCTGGTTTAAAATATTTCGGTCCTTTCATTACTTTTCCAGATTCATTATAGATTGGTTTTCCATCGTCATCTAATTTGCTCATATTTGATCTCTGAACTTCGTCAAAACATTTATCTAAATTTATTCCAAAAGCATGACCAGCTCCATAAGTTACGTACAAAATATCTGTTAAAGCATCTGCAGCTTCTTTTAAATCATTGTTTCTTATTGCCTCTTTAAATTCCTCTAATTCCTCATTAATTAAACTAATTCTTAAATTATTAATTTTTTCTGAACTTAAACTTGATGTTATTTTTACTTCTTGGCCAAATGTTTTCATGAACAATCCTACTTTTTCAAAATTTGTCATAATGCTCCTATTTGATTTTTGATTAGCTTCAATGTATAAGAAATATAGCATTACATCCAAAATTTAAATTATGAAAACAAGAAAAGAATATGACAGTATAGGATCTATAAACGTACCTGTGGATAAGTATTGGGGGGCCTCTACCCAAAGATCAAGTAAATATTTTGATATTGGGGATTTTTTAGTGAGACCAATTCTAATTAAATCAATAGCAATAATTAAAAAATCTGCAGCTATAGTAAATGCGAAAAATGGTGACCTAGATAAAAAAATAAGTAAAGCAATTATTAAAGCAGCAAATGAAGTTATTTCCGGAAAACATAAAGATAATTTTCCTCTAAAGGTTTGGCAAACGGGCTCTGGCACTCAAACTAATATGAATGTAAATGAAGTGATTTCAAATAGAGCAATAGAAATTTTGGGCGGAAAAAAAGGAACAAAAAAACCAGTGCATCCAAATGATCACGTGAATAAATCTCAATCCACAAATGATGTTTTTCCAACAGCTATGCATATGGCTATAGCAATAAAAGCTACAGGAAAATTAATACCAAATCTTACTTTGCTTAATTTGCAATTAAAAAAAAAAGCAAAGGAGTTTAATAAAATTGTGAAAGTTGGTAGAACTCATTTACAAGATGCTACTCCTTTAACTTTGGGGCAAGAATTTTCTGGTTACCATCATCAATTAACAAAATGTATAGAAAGAATCAAAGGAGCTTTGGGAGAAATATATTTTTTAGCTCAAGGAGGTACGGCAGTAGGAACTGGTCTAAATACAAAAAGAGGTTTTGACAAAAAAGTAGTAACGGAAATTAAAAAAATTACAAAACTTCCTTTTAAACCATCTCCAAATAAATTTGCATCCTTAGCGGCTCACGATGCTATAGTTAACTTTTCTGGAACAATGAATACAACTGCAGTCTGTCTAATGAAAATTGCAAATGATATTAGATTCCTGGGGTCCGGTCCTAGAGCAGGCTATGGAGAATTAATTTTACCAGAAAATGAACCTGGTTCATCAATAATGCCGGGTAAAGTAAATCCAACTCAATGTGAAGCTGTAACTATGGTGTGTGTAAAAGTAATTGGAAATCACAATGGAATAACAATGGCGGGATCACATGGTCATTTTGAACTAAATGTTTTTAAACCATTAATTATTCATAATATTTTACAATCAATTCATATCATGTCTGACTCTGCTAAAAGTTTTGCGAAGTATTGCATTTCTGGTTTAAAAGCTGACAAAAAAAGAATCAAAGAATTATTAGACAATTCTTTAATGTTAGTTACGGCTTTAACGCCAAAAATTGGATATGATAATGCAGCTAAAATAGCTAAACGAGCTTTAAAAAATAAAACCACCTTAAAAACTGAAGCTATAAAATCTGGTTTAATTAATGAAAGAGAATACGATAAAATAGTTGATCCAAAAAA
>CACGPA010000056.1 GCA_902574725.1 uncultured Pelagibacteraceae bacterium | reverse complement strand
TAAAAACTGAAAAGGAATTAAAAATAAAGCTTAAAGAGCAAATGCTTAAAGATGAAATAAGGTTGGAAAAAGAAAGAGCCAAAGACATAAAAATATTTTTAAGAAAAGAACAGGCTATCATTCGCCAAGAACAAGCTGAAAAACAAAGAAAATTTTTTGAACAATTAAAAATTGAAAAACAAATTGAGAAATTTAGAATTAGAGAAATTAAAGAGCTCGAACAACTAGAAAAAGTTTCATTACGAGAACAGAGAGAAGATTATACAAGCTTACAAGAAAGAATAGATAAATTAAAAGAAAAATATCGAATAATAAGAGATCAGAAAATTAGAGAGAGAGTAGAGGCATTAGGCGTAAAAATTCAAGGTGATGAAGATAGAGAAACTCTTCTTCAAAAAGAAAGAGATTATACAATTTCAAGACAAAAAATCGAGTTTGCACTTGAAAGTTTTTATAGAAGTTCAAGTAGTTTAGTTTTTCAATTAAATAAACGTTACATTACGAGACATATGTCAATTTTAAGATGTATAGATCGAAGATTTGAAACCGGAGAAATTTTTGTTAAATGGGATGAGAGTGATGATGATAAGTGGTTATTATTAATTTATATAAAAAATAATTCACCTGATGAAGGAATTGTAATTGAAGATAAAACAAATCCAGAAAAAAATTTATCCCATGAGTTTAAATCAACAGAAATTTTTAAAGCATCAGATTTAATGGTAGACTCATTGACTCAACTAATAGCAAGCATAAGAAAGAAAAAAGAAGATTAGAAATAATTATTATTTCAAATTTTTTAGTTTATATTCCCAATAGCCCATTTTTTTGTATCCAACTTTTAAAATTAAATTACTTTTTGGTTCAAACCATATATCAAAATCTAATTTCTTGTCTTCAGATATATTTAAATCCTTAGATTTTAGTTTAAATTTGTGAGTTAAATATTCTTTTCCATAAAGATTTATTTTTTCTTCAGCTATAAATGTAACTGTTTGTTTTTTTATACTTCCAGATAGGGGGCTAATTTGACTATTGCTTTCTAGAATTCTGTGATTCCACCAATTTCCAATTACATTATCTAAACTAGCATTACCTTTGTATGAAGAACCATGTATTAAAAAATTATTTTTATTTTTTTCATATTTTAAATCGACAAACTTTTTTTTATCATTCTGTATAGTTTGAGATTTAAAATATATTAATTGGCCGTTTTCATATTTCTCTGCAGCATTGCTAGAAATTGAAAAAACTTTAACTCCAAATATTTTTACTTCGAATTCGGTACTATTTTGAACTTCTAAGAATTTATCTTTATGAAAAAATTCATAATCACAATAACCAATTACTTTTCCATCTTTTAATATTTCCATTTCAATTTTGTTGATATTTTTGTAATGATCAGTATGAGATAACGTTTTAAAAGGAAATATTAATAGGATTAAAAAAATAAAAAGTTTTCTCATTATTTTAAACTATTAGACTTAATAGAAATGGGAAAGTATTATTATTAAATAATGTTTTTAACTATCAAAAATATCCCTAGGGTATCTTGGAGTTCAAATAAACCACTGAACTTTAAACCCAAATTATCAACTTTTTTCTTTTTATGTTTTGGTTTAACTCTATTTGGATTAGGTGAAGGATTATTAATAGTTTCAGGCGTAGGAGCTTCTCCATGGACTGTTTTTGCACAAGGTATTTACTTAAATGTTGGTTTTTCTGTTGGAATAATAACCATACTTATAAGTGGAGTAGTTTTACTTCTTTGGTTACCGTTAAATCAAAAAATTGGAATTGGAACAGTTTTAAATGCCTTAATTATTGGCACAATGATAGATATTTGTATAAAGTTTGTGCCAACACCAGAAAATTATATTTCTCAATTATTATTAGCAATTATTGCTGTACTTACAGTTGGTTTAGGGGGCGGAATATATTTGGTTGGAAATTTAGGAGCGGGACCAAGAGACGGACTAATGATCGGTTTACAGCAAAAAACAAATCTACCAATTGCAGCTGTTAGAGCATTTCTTGAAATTACGGTAATGTCTATTGGTTGGTATTTGGGAGGGGTAGTAGGGGTTGGAACTTTATTATTTGCGTTTGGTATAGGACCAGCGGTTGCGCTCGGCTTGTTTTTAGTTGGTAGAGTTTTTAGTTAAATTGCTATTAAAAATAAAATAATTGTATTTCAACAATTAAGTGATTTTTACAACTTATTTAAATTGGTAAAAGAATCAAATGTGGTTTCTTAGAAAAAGACTGCACAAATTTGTAAGATTGACCTTTCATCCACCGTGAAAAGAAAAATA
>CACGPA010000055.1 GCA_902574725.1 uncultured Pelagibacteraceae bacterium | reverse complement strand
TTTAAATATTTAAAATTAACCTGTTACGGCTTTTTTTTCTTCTTTTGGTTTTTTTGAAATATCTGTTTTTTTTCTATCGACTTTTTTGGCTTCAATATCTCTATCAACAAATTCTATAACTGCCATAGGGGCATTATCACCGTATCTAAAGCCTGATTTAATTATTCTAGTATACCCACCATTTCTTTTTTCATATCTTTTAGACAATGTTTTAATTACTTTGCTTGCTAGTTGTGCATTTTGAAGTTTTGAAATGAGTAATTTTGTATTTTGAAGGTTTTCTTTTTTACCTAAAGTTATAATTTTATCAGCTTGAGGTTTTAAAACTTTTGCTTTTGGTAAAGTAGTAGTTATTTGTTCATACTTAATTAATGAATTAAGCATATTTTTAATCAATGCTTTTCTATGTTCTGATGTTCTGTTTAGCTTTTTATACCCTAACTTATGTCTCATTAAACTGTTTCCTCAAGTTTTTTCGATAATTCTGCTATATTGTCTGGAGGCCAATTAGGTATTTCCATACCCAAGTACAATGACATTCCTGTAAGGACTTCTTTAATTTCATTTAATGATTTTCTACCAAAATTTGGTGTTCGTAACATTTCACCTTCTGATTTTTGAACTAAATCACCAATATAAATTATATTATCATTTTTTAAACAATTCATAGATCTAACTGATAATTCTAGCTCATCAACTTTCCTTAATAGGTTTTTATTAAACTCAGGTTCTGTAGGTTTGTCAGCAATAACCACTTCCTGGGGTTCATCAAAATTTACAAACATACCTAATTGATCTTGAAAAATTCTTGCAGCATATGCCACAGCATCTTCAGCAGAAATCGAACCATTTGTTTCTACTTCCATAGTTAATTTATCATAATCCAATGCTTTACCTTCTCTTGCGGTGCTAATGGAATAAGAAACTCTTTTAACTGGACTAAAAAGTGAATCTATTGGAATTAATCCTAATGGCGGCTCTTCAGGTTTATTCATGTCGGCTGAAACATATCCTTTTCCCGTTCCAACATTCATTTCCATATGAAAATGAGTATTTTCATCTAAATTACATATTACTAAATCTGGATTTAATATTTCTATATCTGGAAGTTTAGTGATATTTGATGCTTTTATTTCGCCAGGTCCTTTTGCATCTAAAATTAATTTTTTTTTTCCTTCAGATAGGTTTTTTAGAGCTAATGATTTAATATTTAAAACTATATCAGTTACATCCTCTCTTACTCCTTTTATTGAAGTAAATTCATGCAGAACTCCATCTATTTGAATTGATGTTACAGCAGCTCCTCTAATTGAAGATAACAAAATTCTTCTTAATGAATTGCCAAGAGTTAAGCCATATCCTTTTTCTAAAGGTTCAGCAGTAATTTTGGCAAAAGATTTATCATCGCTTAATTTTATATCTAATTTTGGAGGTTTGATTAGTGACTTCCAATTTTTAACATTAACATCTATATTTTCCATTTATACTCTCCTTTTTTTTGGTGGTCTAGTACCGTTATGTGGCATTGGTGTGGTGTCTTTAATAGATAAAATTTTAAAACCTCTAGCTTGTAGTGCTCTTAAAGCTGTTTCTCTACCAGAGCCTGGTCCTTTTATTTCTACATTTAAAGTTTTCATTCCATACTCCAAAGCTTTAGCAGCTGCCGAATCTGCTGCTACCTGTGCTGCATAAGGTGTAGACTTTCTTGAACCTTTAAAACCTTTTTGACCAGCAGAAGCCCACGAAACTACGTTTCCACCTGTATCAGCAATTGAAATTATAGTGTTGTTAAATGTCGAAAGAACATAAGCAATTCCATTTAATATATTTTTTTTAACTTTTTTCTTTTTTGAATAAGAACTTTTCTTAACTGACTTAATTTCTTTCTCTTTTTCTTTTAAATTATCTTTTTTTTCAATTTTTTCAGTTTTCATTAAATTTATTTTTTGAGTGGAGTTAATTTTTTTCCAGCAATTGCTATTGCTTTACCTTTTCTTGTTCTTGCATTACATCTAGTTCTTTGACCTCTGACAGGTAATTTTTTTCTATGTCTTGAGCCTCTATAACAGGCAAGATCAATTAATCTTTTTATACTTAGAGAAGTTTCTCTCCTTAGATCACCCTCTACAGTAAAATTTTTATCAATATATTCTCTAATTTTTAAAATTTGATCATCTGTAAGTTCGTTAACTCTTTTAGCTTTAGGAATTTCAAGATCTTTACAAATTTGTTTTGAAAATTTATCTCCAATACCATGTATATATGTTAGACCTACTTCAACTATCTTATTTTGTGGTATATTTACACCTGCTATACGA
>CACGPA010000054.1 GCA_902574725.1 uncultured Pelagibacteraceae bacterium | reverse complement strand
TTCCATAGCTTGTCTTGCAACTCTTATTGTATTTTTTCTTCTTCCCCACTGGCCTTTTACAGCCTTTAAAACTTTTTTATGTTTTGCGTGGCTTGTTACACCTCTTTTTACTCGAGCCATTTTATCCTCTCAAACTATATGGCATATAAGATTTTACAATCTTGCTATCTTGTTTTGCCATTGTTGTCGTTCCTCTTTGTTTTCTAATCTGTGAATTAGTTCTTTTTATCATGCCATGCCTCTTACCCGCTTGAGCCATTATGACTTTCCCTCTAGCGGTAATTTTAAATCTTTTCTTTGCTGAACTTTTTGTTTTTAATTTTGGCATATTTCGCGCAACTTATACAAATATTGTAATTATTTTACAACCTTAAATATTAATCACAAAGGCTGAATCACCATGATCATTTGTTTTCCTTCAATTTTAATTTGATCATAGCCCTTAATTCTCACAATCTCTTCAACTATATCTATTGATTGTATAATATCAGGTCTCCATGTTGGTACAGATAAGTTTAAAAAGTTTTTTTGCTTTTTTATTTTGAAACCTAAATCAGATAAAATTTTAATAATATCTTTATCGCTTACTTTAAATCCAGTAATTTTTTCAAAAAAAGGAATGTAAAACTTGATTTGATTTTTTTTAAAATTTTCAATTTTTTTAATATCAATTTTACTAATTTCTCCACCACAAATTTTCTTTATTAGTTCTGCTGCTTTTAATAATCCCAATTTAATTGACTCTGGATCTATTCCTCTTTCAAATCTATATTTTGCATCAGTATCAATATTTAATAATTTTGAAGTTTTTCTTATTGATCTCGGATCAAAATATGCTGATTCTAATAATATATTTTTTGTATTAAATTCTGTACCCGATCTAGTTCCTCCAATTATTCCTCCTAAACCCAAAACTCCAGAATTATCAGATATCACACACATATCCTCTTTGAGTGAATAATTTTCATTATCTAAAGCTTTAAAAGTTTCTCCTTTTTTTGAATTTCTAACAATTATTCCTTTATCTATTTTATCAGCGTCATATGCATGGAGTGGTCTATTTAAATCTATCATTACATAATTTGTAATATCAACTATTGCTGAAATTGGTTTTTGCCCCAATGTTATAATTTTATCTTTTAACCACTTGGGACTTTCTGTATTTTTTACTCCCTTAATTAGGCAGCTTCCAAAAGATAAACATCCTTGGTTTTTTTCTTTTGTAATTTTTATATTTATTTTTTGAGGACCGGATTTTTTTATATTTTTTAAGGTTAATTTCTTTAATTTTCCTGTACCAGCCGCAGCTAAATCTCTAGCAATTCCTCTAACTCCAAGACAATCTGCTCTATTTGGAGTTATTGAAAGATCTATTACTTTTGAAGTATTATTCTTAAAATATTTTTTACCAACTCGATTATTATATTTTTTTGAAGAAAGTTCTGTAATACCTTCACTTTCATCAGACAAATTTAATTCGGATTCAGAACAAAGCATTCCATAGGAAGTAACTCCCCTTATTTTAGTAATAGATAGTTTCATTTGATTTTTTGGAATAATAGATCCTGGGGGAGCATATATTGTTAAAAGATTTTTTTTTGCATTTGTAGCTCCACAAACAACTTTAACTACTTCATTCTTTCCAATATCTACATCACATACTTTAAGCCTATCCGCATTTGGATGTTTTTCTGTATTTAATATTTTTGCTACAATAAAATTATCTAACTCTGACATTTGACTTTGAAAACTCTCTACTTCAAGGCCAATATCGGTTAATTTATTAACAATTTTATTGTCATCATAATTAGTATCTAAATGTTCTTTAAGCCAGTCTACTGTAAACTTCATCTGCTTAAACCTCTGTAACTTGAAGGAACATCTAATGGATCAAATCCAAAATGATTTAACCACCTATAATCTGTTTCAAAAAAAGATCTTAGGTCATTAATTCCATACTTAAGCATAGCTAATCTATCTATTCCAATTCCAAATGCATAACCTTGATATTTTGATGGATCTACCTTTACATTTCTAAGAACATTTGGATGAACCATCCCACAACCTAAAATTTCTAACCATTTGTCACCTTCTCCAATAACTATTTTTTCATCTTTAATTTTATATCCTATGTCTACTTCAGCTGATGGTTCCGTAAAAGGAAAATGGCTTGGTCTAAATCTCATTTTTATTTTATCAACTTCAAAAAATTCTTTTATAAAATAATTTAAACAACCTTTTAAATGTCCCATATTTATATTTTTATCTATATGAAGACCTTCAACTTGGTGAAACATTGGCGAATGAGTTTGGTCACTATCTG
>CACGPA010000053.1 GCA_902574725.1 uncultured Pelagibacteraceae bacterium | reverse complement strand
ACTATCAAAAATCTGAACGTGATTTTGCATTTGTTTTAGATAAAAATTTTAAAGTTCAAAATCTTATTAAAGTAATATCTGAAATAGATAAAAATTTAATTAAAAGTATTAAAGTGTTTGATATTTATGAGGGAGAAAATATACCAGAAGATAAAAAATCAATTGCCTTAAATGTCACAATACAATCTTCTGAAAAAACCTTAACCGATGAAGATCTCGAAAAAATTAATAAGTTAATAATTTCTACAGTAGAAAATAAAACTGGTGCAAAATTAAGATCGTAATGACATCATTAGATCACATAAGAAATTTTGCAATAATCGCACATATTGATCATGGTAAGTCTACGATAGCTGATCGTATAATTCATAAATGTGGTGGACTTACAGAAAGAGAAATGAAAGCTCAAGTTTTAGATTCTATGGATATAGAAAGAGAAAGAGGAATAACTATAAAAGCTCAAACAGTAAAGTTAAACTATAAATCTAAAGATGGAAAAAGCTATATTTTAAACATTATAGATACACCTGGTCATGTGGATTTTAGCTATGAAGTTAGTCGATCTTTATATGCATGCGAAGGATCTATATTAATAGTTGATAGCACCCAAGGTGTTGAGGCTCAAACTTTAGCTAATGTTTATCAAGCCTTAGATATTAATCATGAAATAGTACCTGTCCTTAATAAAACAGACTTAGCAGCATCAGATATTGAAAAAACAAAAAAACAAATTGAAGATGTAATTGGGATTGACACTTCTAATGCTGTACCATGCTCAGGAAAAACAGGATATGGAGTTGATGAGATTTTAGAACAAATAATAAAAACTTTACCACCCCCCCAAAGGTCTTAAAAATGAAATTTTAAAATGTTTATTGGTTGATAGTTGGTATGATTCATATTTAGGAGTAGTTATTTTAGTTAGAGTCATTGATGGAAAAATCTCAAAGAATATGAAAATCAAAATGATGTCATCTAATCAAGAATATACTGTTGAAAAAGTAGGTATTTTTACACCCAAACCCCAAGATGTTGATGAATTAAACTCTGGAGAAATAGGTTATATAATTACTGGTATTAAAAATTTGTCAGATACTAAAGTAGGAGATACTATATGTGAGGCTGACAGACCTTTAAAAGAAGCTTTACCAGGTTTCAAACCAAGTAAACCAGTTGTTTTTTGTGGATTGTTTCCTGTAGATAGCTCTGAATATCAAAAATTAAAGGACGGCCTTGCAAAACTTCAATTAAATGACTCGAGTTTTTCTTACGAGGCAGAGTCTTCTTCAGCTTTAGGTTTAGGTTTTAGGTGTGGTTTTCTTGGCTTATTGCACCTAGAAATTATTACAGAAAGATTAGAAAGGGAATTTGATATAAATCTTCTTACAACTACACCAGGCGTTGTTTATAAAGTTTATTTAAATAATGGAAAAATGATTGATTTACAAAATCCCTCAAGTTTACCAGATCCAACGTTAATAAAGTTTATTGAGGAGCCGTGGATTAAAGCAACAATAATAACACCCGATCAGTATCTTGGATCAATCATCAAATTATGTCAAAATAAAAGGGGAATACAAACCAATTTAAATTATTCAGGTAATAGAGCAGTATTAAATTATGAAATACCATTAAACGAAGTAGTTTTTGATTTTAATGATAGGCTAAAATCAATGACAAGTGGCTATGCTAGTTTTGATTATGAAATTATAGAACATAGAGAAGGAAATCTAGTTAAACTTGGCATTTTAGTAAATGCAGAGCCGGTAGATGCACTTTCAATGATGGTTCACAAGGATTTTGCTCAATCAATTGGCAGAGAAGTCTGTGAAAAATTAAAAGACTTAATTCCAAGACATAACTTTATGATACCTGTTCAGGCAGCAATAGGTGGAAAAATAATAGCCAGAGAAACTATAAAAGGTTTTAAAAAAGATGTTTTAACAAAAATTCATGGTGGTGGTGCTAGAGATCGAAAGAGAAAATTATTGGATAAACAAAAAAAAGGAAAAACTAGATCTAAGCAATTTGGCAAAGTAGAAATACCCCAAGAAGCTTTTATTGGAGTGTTAAAAATTAATAAAGAATAAAATGTCTGAGATAAAGTGGGGTATAATCGGTCTAGGCAATATTGCTTTTGAGTTTGCTTCAGCCTTTAAAGAAATAAAAAATTCTAAATTATTAGGAATTGCTAGTAAGGATACTGGAAGATTAAATAAATTTAAAGAACATTTTGAAATAGATAAAAATTATTGTTTTTCTAGCTATGAAGATTTAATTAAGAATAAAGAAATTGATATTGTTTATATAGCACTTCCACATAATTTTCATTTTGAGTGGATAAATAAATGTATAGATTTAAAAAAAAATATTTTAAGTGAGA
>CACGPA010000052.1 GCA_902574725.1 uncultured Pelagibacteraceae bacterium | reverse complement strand
ATATTAATTTTAATGCACAAAAAAAAATACCACTTATTTTTTATCTTGACCCAAGAACTTTTTTCAGAACCTTACAAGTATTTTTCTTTATAATTTTAATTTATTTTTCTTTAAAAAAAATAAAAGATAAAAAAATTGACTATTTATCAATTACATTGCTTGTTGGAATTTTTTTTCAATGTTTAATTTTTAATTTACGAGAAACACATGGTTATAACATGTATCTTTTTCCATTATATGCAATCGTTGCTGCCATTATATTTAATAAACTTAAAAAGAAATTTTTAGTCATTTCTTATTTATGTATATCAGTCATTTTTATTAGTGAAAATTTGGTGCTATCAAGTATTCATAAAAATACTTTTGCAAGAGAACCTAGAGTTTATGATATTTGTGCAAATGAAAATATAGAAACTATAAGATGGAAAAACTCAGAAAATTATATAAAAAACTATAATAAATATTCATTTATTCTACTTGTTGATCGTCCGAAAGGCTGGTTTTACAAATGGGTAAAAAAATTTTCTCCATCATACAAAGAAAAAAGTGAATTTTTGCAAAGTTATTGTAATCAAATTAAAAATGAGAAAGGCTTGAGGTCTCACTCTTATAAGTTGAAACAAGAATAGAAACTGTGAATTTTTTTTAATTTTGTAAGATTTTAAAAAGTATTTCTGTTATAGAGTCTTAATTCAAGAATCTTAAAACATGGAATTAACCAAAGAACAGACACAAGAAATAAAAGACCAGCAATCACAAGAAAATAAAACAAAACGGGTAACAGCCCCAGAGCTTGAAAAAATACTCTATGATGCAATTCCTATATTAGATCATGGATTTATTAGAGTTGTTGATTATATGGGGGATGACACATCTATTGTTCAGGCGGCTAGAGTATCTTATGGAAAAGGTACAAAAAAAGTTTCAACAGATTCTGGTTTAATAAAATATTTAATGAGACACTGGCATAGTACACCTTTTGAGATGTGTGAGATTAAATATCATATAAAACTTCCAATATTTATTGCAAGGCAGTGGATTAGACATAGGACAGCAAATGTAAACGAATATTCTGCAAGATATTCTATACTAGATAAAGAATTTTATTTACCTGACTCAGAACACTTAGCGGCACAATCTCAAATTAATAGACAAGGAAGAGGAGATGTTCTTAAAGGAGATCAAGCAAAAAAAGTTTTAGATTTATTAAAAAATGATGCAGAACAAACATATAAAAATTATGAAGAAATGTTAAATGAACGATATGATGGCACTGTAATTAATGAAGGTAAAACTGGATTAGCAAGAGAACTTGCTAGAATGAATTTAACTTTAAATACTTATACTCAGTGGTATTGGAAAACTGATTTACTAAATTTAATGAATTTTTTACGACTAAGAGCAGATCATCATGCGCAATATGAAATAAGAACATATGCTGATGCAATGTTGGACACTGTTAAAAAATGGGTACCTATAACATATGAAGCATTTATGGATTATAGAGTAGGAGGTACAGAAGTTTCATCAAAAGGAAAAATTGTTATCCAAAAAATGATAAGTGGTCAAAAAATATCAATTGAAGAGTCAGGTCTTTCAAAAAGAGAATGGAATGAGCTAATGAGTGCTTTTGGATTAAAAGAAAAAATTATACAATAATTAATGCAAAAAAATATAAAATTACCTTCTAACCGTAATTTTGGGATAGTTTTTTTTATAGTTTTTCTAATTATTGCATTATGGCCCATATTAAAACAAAATGAGATAAGGATTTGGTCTTTAATAATATCTTTTATTTTTTTTGTACTAGGATTAATTAATTCTAAGTTACTTGCACCTTTAAATAAACTTTGGTTTAAATTTGGAATACTATTAGGAAATATAATTGCTCCGATTGTAATGGGTATAGTTTTTTTTTTGGTAGTTACTCCCACAGGATTAATTATGCGATTTTTTAGAAAAGATATTTTGAAATTAAAAAAAAATAGTAGTGATTCTTATTGGATAAATAAAGATAACACTAACAGTAGTATGAGGAATCAGTTTTAAAATGAGTTTTTTGATAGAATTCTGGAATTTTTTGAAGGTTAGAAAAAAATTTTGGCTATTACCTATTATATTAGTTTTAGCATTATTTGGTGGGTTAATTATACTGAGTCAAGGATCAGCTGTGGCACCATTTATTTATACAATATTTTAAAATCGTGGTTTCTATACTTGGAATATCTGCTTTCTATCATGACAGTGCCGCAGCAATTATAGTCGATGGTAAAATTATAGCTGCCGCACAAGAAGAAAGATTTACAAGAAAAAAACATGACTCAAATTATCCATATAATGCAGTCGAATTTGTTTTAAAATTTGCAAAATTAAAAATATCAGAAATTGATCATATTGTTTTTTATGAAAAACCATTTTTAAAATTTGAAAGATTGCTAG
>CACGPA010000051.1 GCA_902574725.1 uncultured Pelagibacteraceae bacterium | reverse complement strand
GAATGGAAAAAAGATTTAGTTAGAACAAATAATGAAGCTCTTTATAATAGTTCATTAGATGACAATAGCACTTCAGCTGATATTGTAGATCAAGCAAGCTCTTACACTGAAAAAAATGTGGAAATGAGAGCTATTAATAGACAAATTAAATTAATTTCCAAAATTGATTCGGCATTAAAGAGAATTAAAGACGGCACTTACGGTTTTTGTGAAGAAACAGCTGAACCAATTGGTCTTAAAAGATTAATGGCAAGACCGGTTGCTACTTTGTGTATCGCGGCACAAGAAAAGCATGAACAAGAAGAAAAAGTTTATGCTGATGATTAGGGCTTGGGAATAACTGATCCACTATTCATTAAGTCATATCCTTTAATTACTGCATCACGTTTAGCTATTTCTAGATACCATTTTGTTAAATTTTTAAAATTTTTTAGACCTATATCGTGCCACTCATGTCTTGCAATCCAAGGCCAAGTAGCAATATCTGCAATTGTATAACTTTCTCCAGCTAGAAATTTTGAAACACTTAGTCTTTTATCAAGGTCCTCGTAAAGTTTTTTAGCTATCTTAAAATATCTTTCTTCGCCAAATTTACTTTTACCAGGATTAAAATGATGAAATTGGTGATGCTGTCCAATCATTGGACCTATTAATCCCATTTGTGCCATCAACCATTGATTAATTATTAATCTATCATTTTTTTCATAAAATTTATTACTTTTTTCACTCAAATAAATAAGGATAGCTCCAGACTCAAAAACACTTTTTTTATTTTCATGATCAATAATCACTGGGATTTTACTAAAAGGACTAATTTTTTTAAAATCAGTTTTAAATTGTTCGCCTTTAGAAAGATCAACTTTAGTTACTTTATATTCATAACTAATTTCTTCCAGCATAATTGAGATTTTTTTACCATTTGGAGTATCAGCGGTAAAAAGCTCAATCACTCTTAACTCCTAGTCTATTTTTTAGATTTTTAGATGTTGTTGTAAATTCAAACCGATATTGTTCATTAGGTCTTGCTAGTTTAAAGCACGCTCTAGCAGCTAGTGCACCTTCATGGAATCCTGATAAAATTAATTTTAATTTTCCAGGATAACTGCAAATATCTCCTATTGCATATATTCCTTTTTGATTAGTTTCAAATTTCTCTGTATCAACATTGATCGTTTTTTTATCTAGATTAAGTCCCCAATTGACTATTGGACCAAGTTGCATTATTAAACCGAAAAAACCTAAAACATAATCCGTTTTCAAGTTTTTAACCTCTTTGTTGTCATGCATTATATCAATGCTTTCAAGACTATTTGACCCTTTGGTGTCTTTTAGTTGATACTTGGTAAATAGATTAATTTTACCTTCTTTTGCTAAATCTTGAACTTTTTGCACAGTAGATTCTGCTCCTCTAAACTCATCTCTTCTATGGATTAAATTTATTTTTGAACCTTTTGACAATTCTATTGCCCAATCTAACGCACTATCTCCACCACCAAAAATTGAAACTGTTTTACCTTTAAAAATTGATTTATCTTTTATGGAATAAAATATTGATTTATTTTCAAATTTTTCACATTCTTTCGGTGCAAATTTTCTTGGCTCAAATGATCCAACTCCTCCAGCTATAATTATGTTTGGAGTGCTAAATTCTGTTCCTTTATTCGTTTTAACTTGCCAAGTTCCCTTATTATTTTTTACTTCGTCTACTCTTTCATTTAAATGAAATTTAATATTAAAAGGTTTTAATTGATCAACTAAGTTTTTAGTTAATTCTTCACCAGTACATTCAGGTATTGCTGGAATATCATAAATTGGTTTATCTGGATAAAGTTCTATACATTGTCCACCTACCTTATCAAGGTTGTCAACTACCTCGCAGTTTAATCCTATTAATTTTAATTGATGAGCTGTAAATAATCCTGTTGGACCAGCTCCAATTATTAATGCATCAGTTTTAATCATTGTTTTTCAGGTAAGTTTACAATCAATCCATCAATATCATCGGTTACTGAAATTTGACAGCTTAGTCTACTATGTTTAGTTGGTTCATAAGCTTGATCAAGCATATCATCCTCACCTTCCAATTTTATATTTACTTTATCAAACCATTCTTCTTTGACATAAACATGGCAAGTAGCACAAGCCATGCTACCCCCACAGTCAGCATCAATACCTGGTATATTATTTTGCACAGCTCCTTCCATTACAGATAAGCCTTTTTTCACCTCAACTGTATGAGATGTTCCATTATGTTCAATATAAGTAATCTTTGCCATGAGATTTATATAGGTACAAAAAAAAATAGGGCAAGTAAATTAATACTTGCCCTATTAATATAATTTAAACTCTTTTAAAATTATCTTCTAGAAGAGTTAGCAACTGCGCATGACCAAATTATAACACCGAATGCGATCTTATTAACAAAGTCTGCTAAGTTGTAAATCACGTTAAGTGAGTTAGCATCTATTCCACCTGTTAGGTAACCAAATACATAACCTAGTGGGTAAATTGCCCAACCAACTGTAACGATCATTCTTAAAGCTCC
>CACGPA010000050.1 GCA_902574725.1 uncultured Pelagibacteraceae bacterium | reverse complement strand
TCTTGAATATGAATATTAAAAATTTTTTTTTCTGAATTTTTCTTTAGATATATTGAAGGAATTACGCTTTTTCTTCCACAAGAAATAATTATATCAAAATCCGAAATATCAATTTTTTTAAAAACTAACTTTGAAACAGGAGTTAAATTTGGAGGAATTAATTTCCAAAAACTATTTAGTTCAACTTTTTGGTGTGTAAATTCAATCTCTAAAGCTTTAGCTAAACCTTCAACTTGGCTTATCATGCCATGCATTCCTTCGGTCAATAATAACCCTTTTAATTTACTCATTAATTACTATATAGCTTTGATATGAATCAGAATCCATCTAAACACACAAAAGTGTTGATAATTGGATCTGGACCTGCCGGATACACCGCTGCAGTTTATGCTGCAAGAGCAATGCTTAAACCTGTAATGATTTCTGGTATGGAGCCAGGAGGACAATTAACAACTACTACTGATGTAGAAAATTATCCTGGATTTGCAAAAGTAATTCAAGGTCCTTGGCTAATGGAAGAAATGCGAGACCAAGCTAAAGCTGTTGGAACTGAGATGATTGAGGATCATATTTCATCTGTAAATTTAAAATCTAAACCATTTGAAGCTATTGCGGAAAGCGGGCAAAAATATACGGCAGACTCAATTATTATTTCAACTGGAGCTCAAGCAAGATGGTTAAATATTGAATCTGAACAGAAATATAGAGGATTTGGAGTATCTGCGTGCGCAACATGTGATGGTTTTTTCTTTAAAGAAAAAACAGTTGCAGTTGTCGGTGGTGGGAATGCTGCGGTTGAAGAGGCAATATTTCTTACAAAATTTGCATCAAAAGTAAAATTAATTCATAGAAGAAATTCTTTAAGAGCTGAAAAAATGCTTCAAAGTAAATTAATGGCTAACAAAAAAATTGAAATTATTTGGGATAGTATAGTTGAAGAAGTCATCGGAGATAACGAACCAAAAAATGTTAAAGGATTAAAAATCAAAAATGTAAAAACAAATAAAATTGAAGAATTAAAAATTGATGGTCTTTTTATTGCTATCGGCCATGATCCAGCAACCCAACTATTTAAAGATCAACTAAATATGGACAAAGAGGGTTATTTAACAACAAAACCAGACTCTACAGAAACTAATATACCTGGTGTTTTTGCTGCAGGAGATGTTAAAGATAAGGTATTTAGACAAGCTGTAACAGCTGCAGGAATGGGGTGTATGGCTGCATTAGAAGCAGAAAAGTTCCTATCTCAATAGATTAGTCTAAACTTTCACAAAAAGATTTTATTCTTTCCATTGCAACTTTTAATTTTTCCATTGATGTCGCATAGGAAATTCTAAAATATCCATCTAAGCCAAAAGCTGATCCTTGGACAACGGCAACATTGGCCTTCTCTAATAATTGTTCAACAAAATCAGAATCTGTTTTTAATTTTGTTTTTTTTCCTAATAACTGTTTACAACTTGGAAATACATAAAATGCACCGTTAGGAGTTAAACAATTAATGCCTTTAATATTATTTAAGCTTTTAACTACAAAATTTCTTCTTTCTTTGAATGCATCTGATCTTTCTTTAATAAAATCTTGCGAACCGTTTAAAGCTTCAACCGCAGCAGCTTGACTTACTGAAGAAGGATTTGAAGTCGATTGAGATTGAATTTTTCCAATTGCTTTAATTATATCTTTTGGGCCAGCTGCATAACCTATTCTCCAACCAGTCATTGCATATGATTTACTAACACCGTTCATTGTTAATGTTCTATCTTTTAATTTAGAAACTTGTGCAATTGTGAAAAAGTTAAAATTATCATATTTAATATGCTCATAAATATCATCACTTAAAATATGAATTTTTTTATTTTTTATTAATATTTTTGCCAAACTTTCAATTTCATCTTTTGTGTAGCCTGCTCCTGTTGGATTTGAAGGTGAATTTAAAATTAACCATTTAGTTTTTTTTGAAATAGCTTTCTGGAGTTTTTTAGGAGTTAATTTAAAACCATCTTTTTCTTCACATTTAACTATTTTTGGTTTTCCTCCTGCAAGCAAAACCATGTCTGGATATGAAACCCAAAAAGGTGCTGGAATTATTACTTCATCACCTTTATTTAAAGTTGCCATAAATGCATTATAGAGAACTTGTTTTCCACCAGTTCCAACTGTTATTTGGTCGGCTGTGTAATCTAGTTTATTTTCTCTCTTAAACTTGTCTACAATTGCTTTTTTTAATTCTGGAGTTCCATCAACGGCTGTATATTTTGTATCACCACCTCTAATAGCTTTAATAGCTGCTTCTTTGATGTGATCTGGTGTGTCAAAATCAGGCTCCCCTGCACCTAAGCCAATAACATCTTTCCCAGCAGCTCTTAATTCTCTAGCTTTTTGAGTAACTGCTATAGTTGGGGATGGTTTTATTCTTTTTAAACTGTCAGATATTATGCTCATTGAAATATATTTCTTATTTTATTACTTTGTTTAATATATGCAAAACACTTATCAAGATTTAATTACTGATATACAAAGCAAAAACCCTGAAATTAGTGGAAAACTTGAAGGTGGTAAAAAGTTTAAAATTAAATCTGATTTTAAACCAGCTGGGGATCAACCGGAAGCTATAAAAAGGTTGGTTCAAAGTGCACAAAAAGGAGACTTCAGTCAAGTTCTGCTAGGTGTTACCGGTTCT
>CACGPA010000049.1 GCA_902574725.1 uncultured Pelagibacteraceae bacterium | reverse complement strand
AATTAAATCTTCAAATTTTTTGGGGTTTACTATTTGTTTAATTGATAACTTTCCTTCTTTAATGATTTTTGAAATTTTTTGTTTTTCAGTAATTAAGAAAATTTCATTAGTTTTTCCAATTATCAAGCGGCAATTTGGTATTGGACTATTCGGGTTATCCGAACCTCTAATGTTTAAGGTCCATGCTACATTTTCAGGCGCGCTTATGAAGACATAGTCAGCTTTATTTGATTTTAATATTTTTCTAATTCTATTTATTTTATTTTTATAATTTTCACCTGCAATGCTGTTTTTTAGAGAAAAGAATTTTTTTGTATTTATATTTTTTTTTTTGTAAATTTCATCAATTAGATTGCTGTTTATTTGTTTTAAATCTAAAGATTTACCAAAATATCCAAATAATTGTTTTTTTGTATGAAGATGTGGATCAAATCCAAGAGTTAAGTTTTTTAAAATTTTATGAGGCAAAAATTTGTGAATTTCGATAATTTTAAATAATTTACCAGATTGGAGTTGAGCTTGAATGGTATATCTTCCATCAACAAACAAATAGCTTTTATTTTTTAAAACAACTGCTAGTCCAGCAGAACCATCAAAATTAGAAATAGTTTTTAATCGGTCGATAGCAGCATATTCAGAAAAAAATTCATCATTTTTTGGTATGATATATCCATCAATATCATATTTGTTAAATTTTTTTATTAATTGCTTGATTCTTTTATTAATCATTTAATCCTCTTTTGATATCTTATCCATCCAGGGCTTCTCGTACTTTCTTCAAATTCAAAATCTTGGTTAAATTCAAAGTCATTATCAAGATTTTCTTTTTCATCATAAAAGGTATTTTTTTCAATATTTTTTTCTGGTAATTCTTCTATAAATCTTGATGCCATACTATCTATCCAGTCACCTTGATAAAATCTATTCATAGAAAAAGATATATAAGCAAGTTTTTTAGCTCTCGTAATGCCTACATACGCTAGTCTTCTTTCTTCTTCTAAACCGCTTTCGCCTTTTTCTTCGATTGATTTTTGATGAGGGAATAAACCTTCTTCCCACCCTGGTAAAAAAACAACATCAAACTCCAATCCTTTGGAAGCATGCATTGTCATAAGATTTATTTTTTGCCCATCCCAATCTTGATCGATCGAAGTTGCAAGCGAAACATGTTCAATAAAACTTTCTAAATTGTCAAATTCTTTCATTGCACTTAAAAGTTCTTTAATATTTTCTAATCTATTTTCATTTTCAAGGTCTTTTTTATTTTTTAGTATTGCTGAATATCCAGACTCATCTAATATAATTTGTAATAACTTCACATGATTTATTTTTTTAATGTTTAAATCGTTTCTCCATTTTTCAAGTAAGTTTAAAAAAAAATTTAAACCTATTTTTGCCTTAGGTTTTATTAAATTAAGTTCAATTAATTTTTTTGAAGATGATTCGAGACATAAATTATTTTTTTTGGAAAATTCATGAATTTGTTTTATAGAACTTTTACCAATTGATCTTTTTGGATTATTTACCACTCTTTCAAAAGCTAAATCATCTTTATTTTGATGAATTAGTCTTAGATAACCAATACAATCTTTAATTTCAGCTCTGTCATAAAATTTTGTTCCACCAATTATTCTGTACGGCAAACCTATTTTAAGAAATCTTTCTTCAAATTCTCTAGTTTGAAATATTGCTCTTACTAATATAGTTATATTATTTAATGAATATTTATTTTTTAATTTTTTTTCAATTTCATCGCTTAACCCTATAGCTTCATCTTTTCCATTTTTAAAACAATTTAACTTGACCATTTCACCTTCATTTAAATTTGTTTTAAGTGTTTTACCAACCCGGTTTTGATTATTTGCTATTAGATTAGATGCAACAGAAAGAATATTTTGTGAAGATCTATAATTTTCTTCAAGTCTAAAAATTTTAGTATTTTTATAAATTTTGTCAAAATCTAAAAAATTTTTTATTTCAGCACCTCTCCAACTATAAATCGATTGATCGTCATCACCAACACAACAAATATTTTTATGTTTTTTTGCTAACAAATTTAGCCATTTACTCTGAATAAAATTGGTGTCTTGATATTCGTCTACCAAAATATATTTAAAATTATTTGAATAAATTTCACCAATATCTAAATTTTTTTCTAAAATATTTACACAATGTAGAATTAAATCACCAAAATCACATGCATTTAAATCTAGTAATTTTTGTTGATAAATTTTATATATTGGTAAAATTATTTTTTCGTAAATATCTTTTTTATTAATTTTTACATTATCTGGATAATAGCCTTTATTTTTCCATCTATCTATTACAGTCAGAATTGCTTTTGGAGCTATTTTTTTAGTGTCTATATTTTCAGATTTGCAGATATTTTTAATCAATCTAATTTGGTCGTCCGTATCAAGAATTGTAAAATTTGAATTAAGTCCAGCTGCTGCTGCATGTTTTCTTAAAAGTTTTGCACAAATTGAATGAAAAGTTCCAAGCCAAGAAAGTCCTGTGGCGTCAGTTTTAAGAATTTTACTTACTCTATTCTGCATTTCTTTGGCAGCCTTATTTGTGAAAGTTACAGATAAGATTTGATTAGGGAATGCTTTTTTTTCTTTGATTATATGTGCGATTCTAGCAGTTAATACTTTCGTTTTTCCAGATCCTGCTCCTGCCACAATTAAAATTGGCCCATTAGTATGAATAACAGCCTTTTTTTGTTCAGAATTAAGGTTTTTTAAATATTCAAAGTTTATCATTTACAAATAATCATTATAAATCAAATTAAAATTTCATGAAAAAAAATAATTTTAATTTTAGATATAATCATAAAATAGGTATTTTTAGCTTATCAACTGTATTTTTTTTATATC
>CACGPA010000048.1 GCA_902574725.1 uncultured Pelagibacteraceae bacterium | reverse complement strand
ACAAAAAAAAATGGAAGTGGTTTAGGTTTGCCGATAGTTAATAAAATAATTAATGATCATAATGGCATTTTAAAAATTTTACCAAATTTAACAAAAGGAATTTTAAAAATAACTTTACCAAGAGATGTCCACTGAAATATTAATAATTGATGATAACGCTGATATAAGAAGCATATTAAACGATCTAATAAGTGATGCTGGTTATAAAACACGTGTAGCTGCAAATTATAACCAAGCTCTTACTGAAATAGATAAAAAACTTCCTGATGTAGCTATTATTGATGTTAAATTAGATAAGGGTGATAACGATGGAATCGAACTGTTAAATCATATTAAACAAAAAAATAAAGATATTCCGGTAATTATAATTTCCGGACATGCCAACATCGAAATGGCAGTTAAATCTTTAAAATCAGGAGCTTTTGAATTTATACAAAAACCTTTTGATAAAGATAGACTTATGAATTTTGTAAAAAGAGCTGTAGAAAATTTTGATCTTAAAAAGCAAAATAAAGAATTAGAAACTAAACTATTTCATTCTTTTGAATTAATTGGTTCAAGTATTAACATTACAAAAATTAATGAACAGATACAAAAATTATCATTAACTGAAAGTAGAGTTTTTATTAATGGTCCAACTGGTTCTGGAAAAGAATTAATAGCTAGAAAAATTCATAAACAATCAAATAGAAAACAAAAACCTTTTATAATTATAAATGGTGCATTATTAGATGTTAAAAAATATGAGCTTGAACTATTTGGTGAAGAAAGATTAGATGGATCTATTTCATATGGGGCACTAGAAAAAGCTACTGGTGGTATTCTTTTAATCGATGAAGTTTCTGAGATTCCATTAGAAACGCAGTCTAAAATTTTGAGAGTTTTAATAGATCAAAAATTTAAAAGAATTAATGGAAGCCATGACATTAAAGTAGATGTTAGAATTATTTGTTCATCCACAAAAGATGTTAAAGAAGAAATTTCAAAAGGAAATTTCAGAGAAGATTTGTTTCATAGATTAAATGTTTTTCAAATAGATATTGAACCTCTTAATAAAAGAATTCAAGATATACCTTTATTAATACAATATTTTTCAAAAAAAATTGCAGAAAACTATAATTTAAAAAAATTTAATATTGATCCAGACAATCATTATTTAGTTGATTACAATTGGCCTGGCAATGTTAGAGAGTTAAGAAATTTAATAGAACGTATCGCTATACTTTCACCTGATAGTGATGAAAAAATATCAACTATTATTAAAGAATCTTTAAAAGAACATAGTGCAGATGCATCAAGTTCTGAAAAATCATTATCTGTACCATTAAAAGAAGCAAGAGAACATTTTGAAAAAGAATATTTAACCATTCAACTTAAAAAATTTGGCGGAAATGTATCTAAAATGGCCAAATTTATTGGCATGGAGAGATCAGCGCTTCATAGAAAGTTAAAAGGACTTAATATAAAAGATCTTAATTAAAATGAATATTATAATTTGTGGTGCTGGAAGAGTTGGATTTACTATAGCAAAATTATTAAGTGAACAAAATCACTCAATAACAGTTATTGATCAATCAAGTGAAGATATTCAAAAAATTAAGGATAGTTTAGATGTAAATGCTATTGTTGGAAAAGCAACTTATCCTTCTATATTGGAAAAAGCCAAAGCTGTAGATGCTGATATGATTATTGCGGTTACAAGAAATGATGAAATTAATATGCTTATTTGCCAGATAGCTTATACAGCATTTAATATTCCAAAGAAAATAGCGAGAATAAGATCTCAAAATTATTTAGATCCAAAATTTAAAAAATTATACAATAAAGATAATTTACCTATAGATGTTATAATTTCACCAGAACTAGAAATTGCTAAATCTTTACAAAGAAAGCTTGAGGCACCAGGTGCATTAGACAATATACCATTTGCTGACAATAAAATTAGACTTCTAGAAATATTAATTAACAAAGATTGTCCAATTAAAAATATTAAACTTAATGAGCTAACAAAAAAATTTCCTGAATTAGAAGCTAATATTTTAGGAGTTATTAGAAAAGATAAATTTATCCTCTTAAAAAAAAACGATATCATTGAGGAAAATGATAAAGCTTATGTTGTAATTAATTCTTCTCAAATGCAACTAACATTAGCTGCATTTGGTCATAATGAAAAAATTTCAAGTAAGATTTTAATTATTGGTGGTGGAAATATTGGATTTAATTTGGCTAAAAATATAGAAGAGTCATTTGAATCAGCTAGAATTAAAATTATTGAAAAAGATAAAAAAAGAGCTGAATTTATCGCAAATGAATTAAACAATACTATTATAATTAATGGAAACGGTTTAGATGAAGATGTGCTTTCAGAAGCTAATTTGGAAGAGATAGAAACTGTTTTGGCTTTAACCAATGATGATGAAGATAATTTAATGTTAAGTGTTTTGGTTGAAAAATTTTCTAAAGAAAAAAGAACGATGGCACTAATTAATAAATCAAACTATTCGTTGCTTCAATCATCTTTAAAAATTGATGATTTAATTGATCCACGTATGAGTACAGTTTCAAGTATACTCAAACATGTTCACAAAGGAACTATAGAAACAGCTTATAGTATTTTAAATGGAGAATATGAAGTTATAGAAGCAGAAATAATTGAAACATCTGAATTAATTAATAAAGAATTAAAAAACGCTAATCTTCCGGATGAAATTAGAATTGGAGCTATATTACGTGGTAAAGATATTATTATACCACGTTCAAATTTTGTTTTTCAAAAAGATGATAAAGTAGTTTTTTTAGCAAAAAGTGATCAGATAAAAATTGTAGAAAATATGTTTCGTATTAGCGCTATTTAAAATTAATGCTAAATTTTAATTTATATTATCTACGTTTTTTTACT
>CACGPA010000047.1 GCA_902574725.1 uncultured Pelagibacteraceae bacterium | reverse complement strand
CGACAGTGTAGTACCTACTGCTAATGAAGAAAACCATGATGGTATGTCAACTTCGACTGTTATCGATAACATGGGTGCATTACTAGGTAATGGTGGTGTTGACTATTTTTCTCCATCTTTCGACGTAATGGGCGTAAGCGCTAGCTTCAAATACAACTACACTCCAGAGGCTTCTAATACTGCTGTTGGTGAAGGTGGAGTTTCAACTTCATCTACTAACTACGGTTCTGGTCAAGCTCTAGGTGTTGATTTAGCAATGGGTGGATTATCTGTTGGTGGATTTGTTGCTGAGGTTGACGTTGACAGCTTAGGTGCTGTAACGACAACTAAAGGTAGAAAAACTGAAAGTACTTCGGACGTAACAGCATATGTTAAATATACTGCTGGTCCAGTTTCTTTTGGTTACCAACAAGCTTACACGGACAGAGGTCACAAAACTAGTGTTGCTGTAGGTAGTCCTAAATATGTATCTACTTCAGGTGGTCACTTTGATTCTGAAAGTATGTCAATTGCGTTTAACGTAAATGAAAACCTTTCATTATCTTGGGGTGAGTTAACAGAAACTTACGACCAATCTACTGATTCTCTTAGAATCACTGATAACCCTGATGTTGATATGGACTCAACTTCAATTCAGTTTGCTTACACTATGGGATCTATGTCAATTAAAGGTTACCAAACTGACACTGATAACCCAGGTTGGGATAATGACGCACAGGCTCACGAAGTAACAGAAATTGCAGTTAACTTTGCATTCTAATTATTTTGTAAGTTAATAATTTTAAAAACGGCCTAAATTTTTATTTAGGCCGTTTTTTTTTATCCAAGATATAGATCCAATTCCTACAGATTTAGTTAAATATATTTTTTTTAGATTGGTTGAATTAATACCACCTAAAGAAATTATTTTTTTTTTAGTTATATTAGATATTAAATTGAATTTTATTACATTTAAATAGTGTTCATGTTTATTGGTTTTAAATAATGGACTTAAAAAAATATATTCACAGTTCTGTTTTTCTTTGGTTTTGATTTCACTAATATTGTGAGCTGAACCAATGATTTTAAACCCCTTTTTTAACTGTAAATTTGAATATTTTAAATTTTTGTTAAAAGAAGGTAAATACACACCATCTAAAAGCAATTTTTTAGCTATTTTAATATTGTTTGCTAGATAAAAGTTAAAATTTTTTTTTTTACAAAATTTTTTTATTTTTAAAAGCTCATCTAAATTATTTGATGATTTGTAGTTTCTGTAAATTATATTTATTTTTATATTGATGTTTGATAATTCTTTAATATTAAATCTATCTATGAAATAGTAGATATTGTAATATTTATGCATAATGTTTTAAATAATTTAATTTCTATTCAAAAAGAAATACAGCAAATTAATTCTAATACAAAGATAATTGCTGTATCAAAAACTTTTTTACTAGAAAAAATAAAACCAATTATAGATAACAATCATACTCATTTTGGAGAGAATAAGGTTCAAGAAGCACTAGAAAAATGGTCAAAAATTAAAGAAGACAATAAAAACATAAATCTTCACTTAATTGGAAAATTACAAACAAATAAAGTTAAATACTGCTTACCATTATTCGATTATATTCATTCGCTTGATAGCATAAAATTAGCAGATAAAATTGCTAATGAGCAGGTAAAAAAAAACTTTAAACCTAAAATATTTTTACAAATTAATATTGGAGATGAACAACAAAAAAGTGGTATTGATTTAAATAATATTGAAAATTTATATATTAAAATTAAAAATGATTTTGATTTAAACATTGTAGGATTGATGTGTATCCCGCCAAATGTTTCTAACACAAAACCATTTTTTGAAAAAATGAACCAAATTTCTAAAAAATTAAAATTAAATGAATTAAGCATGGGAATGTCAAACGATTACTTAGATGCTGCGCAAAATTCAGCAACTTTTGTAAGAATAGGTTCTAAAATCTTTGGAGAGAGAAATTAATTAATTTTAATTTTTGTTTTTTTATTAATAATTTTTAATAAAATTAGTAAATCTTTTTTTTTTAAAGCAATACATCCTGCTGTTGGTTTGTAATTTTTTGTTAGATGAATAAAAATTGCACTTCCCTTATAAGGAATTGGTTTTTTTAAATTATAGTCAATAACTATAACTATATCGTATTTATTATCTTTACGATACATTTTTTCAAATCTTATTTTTTCTTTTATTTTTACAAGAGAGTTATATTTTTTACTTTTAGGATCATTACACCATCCCATATTTTTTTTTAATTTTTTAACGATTATTTTAGTTTTTGGCTTTGTAATTCTATCAGGTCGATAATAAAGGCATTTGATTGAAAATATCCCTTTAGGGGTAGTTAAGTCACCCTCTTTTTTTTTTGAACTAATACCTTTTTTTCCAATAACGCACCGAAATAAAAAATTATCAAAATGTAATGTATCTTTATTTTTTAACTGTATTAGCATAAATTCTATTTATGAGTAAATCAGTTGTTAATATAATAGATTTTCCAGTTTTGTATAATGTTCTTTTTGAAGTAAAAGATTTTTTTAATTTTGAAGTGGCTAATTATGAAAATGAGAACGTATTTTTAGAAAAAATTAAAAAAGAAAATTCAATTAAAAATTATACAATTGTTACAAAAATTTTTTTGAATAATAAAAATATAAATCAAAAAAGTATTATTTATTTAGATAATAAACCGATAACCTTCATTTCATTAATTGATAAAATAAATACAAATTTGCTTAAGCAAAGATTTAGCTTCCAATCAAATATTAATATTAAGAGTTATATTTTAAATTTAAATTCTAGAGTTATTTCAATAAACGAAAATGAGTTAAAATTAACTGAAAAAGAAATTGAAATTATTTTATTTCTTAATGATAAAAAAAAACCTCAAAATATAAATATATTACAAAAGGAAGTTTGGAGTTATGCAACAGATCTA
>CACGPA010000046.1 GCA_902574725.1 uncultured Pelagibacteraceae bacterium | reverse complement strand
GTTATCGTAGTTGCCGTTGAGTTTTGAACTAGATAAGGACCATTGGTAAATTCTATTTCTGTTAAGGTCCAAGCAGTATGACCTGTTCTACTTAACTTTCTTACTGCGTGGTTAGGATGACAGATATATAAAACATCGGCACTTTGCGCAAACTTGATGTCGAATAACTCTGCCTCTAAATACGGAGTTGATATTTCAAAAGGTGAACCACTTGATAAAACTTGACCTTTATCTTTATAAACTCTCATATACTGATTACCAAACTCAAGGATGTAAGTTTGTGTAGTTGAAAATTCAAAAGGTATTAATCTTGTTTTCTTTGTACTATCTTTAACTTCAGCAATAAATTGAGTTCCTACTCTTCTTGTAGCTGAACCTTGAGGATGTACTAAAAAATTTTGTAAAGTCTTTGCACCTGTATTGTATTTAGCAAAATCAGTTCTTCCATCTAATTTAGATCCTAACTCACCTGATACAAAACTTGTTAATGCTAAAGTTGTTCTAGGCACTATAACCTCGCATCAGTAAATTCGTTGCTCTCAATAGTTCCTAAAGCATTTTCAGTAGCATCAATAAATCTAGCCTCTCTCAATCTTTCATCAGCAGTTGTTAAATAATTATTTGCTAGTGTCGCGTTGTTCGTGACTGCATATGCGATGTCTGCCGCTAAACCTGCACTGATAGCCTCTTGTAAATAAGTATCGTAATTGTTTGGATCAGTATCTAAACCAATATAAACTAAATAAACTGTTCCTTCATTTGTTTTTAATTTTCTTCCTTCAACGACATAATCAATTGAACTCTCAATACTATCTGTTGATCCTGTGTGAATTTTTAATACACGAAGGCAATCACTTGGTAGAGTGTATTGGTATGAATATTCTATCACTGGAGCTGCACTATCTTGAGCTAATTGAACTCTCTTAGTTAAACAGTTCCAAGCGTGTGATCTAAATATTCTATTTCTTATTGGTTCATATCTTTGATTACAAAGTCTCGCATTCTTACTATCGTCTGTTAATGCAGAGATTGTTGATGCTCCTAATAAGTTTAATGCTGAATTACAAATATCTACTACTGATGCCATTATGTTGTTGCTCCAATTTCTTTACATTCAAATTTAACTACAATCTTATTTTCATTAATGTAGTCTTTCTCAAATTCTTCAAACTCTTTTAAATTTCTAAATGTCTTTTGTGCAATTGCATAACCTGCATTGACACAATCATAGTGACTGGTGAATTGATAACCTGATACTGAACTATTAGGACACTGACCAGTTGATAAGCTACACATATATAAAATTAAAAGATATTTCATTTTTATTGCTAGGTAGGCGGATGTGCCGTTAGCCTCTTTCCGCCTAGCCTAATTACAGATTACTCAACAGAGTACATCACAACACACTTGATAGTGCCTGTGATTGATGCACCACCTGTTGTAAGTATGATGTCAGTTTCTGCAGTTTGCTCATATCCAACGCCTGCAATAGCGCCTTCTTGAGACATAGACATTTGACCTGCTGATGCAGTTGAAGTAGCCGCAATATATCTTGCAGCACTGTCAGCATCACCAACCGATACAGTTGAAGAACTACCTAAAGCGTCAAAATGAACGATGATGTCGTACACTTTTGCACCTTTTGGTAATCTTGCAACAGATATGTCTGAACCACTTGCTAGAGAAGATGCCTCATAGCTATCGTACTGAACTCTTATATTACCGTGCCATTCTGAACTGTCTGCTTTAACAACAGGAGTTGCAGTAATGTTAGTAAAATTTACGCCTTTTACGCTCGCCATAATTTACCTCCTTACGCCTCGTGCGCTTGGACTTTGACAACTTTGTCTTCTTCCATACGCGCTGCGCCGATTGACATACAAACATACACTTGAGTTGCATAACCTTTGTCTGATCTTTCATCAATTCTAGTCATTAGGTCTTGACCAATTCCTAGTTTGATACCGTCAGATGCAAACGCGATACAATCTCTTTTAGATGATCCGATGTTCAATCTTGTTGATGTTATAAAGTTAAATCCAAGAAAAGTATTAACCTCACCATTAGCCAATGCTTTAACAGAGTTAAAGTCTGAGCTAGTGACTTGAGTTGTTCCTAACAAATCAGAAATTTGTTTTGGACCAACGATTATGTATCTTGGAATTGATGGATCAACTGAATTGCTATCTAAGATTTCTTTAGCTTCTCTTAGTTTATCAATTGTCATTCCAGTAGTACCACTCTCAGTAATTATCTGAGTTGATGGTAAAGCAACTGTTGTACTTCCAGTTTCACCTGAGAAAGCATTTCCAGTAGCTGCTGAAATTATCTCGTCATCCATCGCACGACCAAGCGCGAAAGCTGCGGCTTGAGCGTAGCTGCTAGTAGGATCAATGAGCATTCTCACCTTATCTTGGTTATCTATAAGGTCTGCATACTCATAATCAACTAGACTTAGTCTTCTTCTCTGATGAGGTGTATCGATCTGAGGAGTTGACGCGTGTCGAGAAACTCTCTTCACTGCAGTTGCAGATCCAACTTGATCTACAAACATATTTTTTCCAACAACTGTCTCAATATCAACCGCATTTCTTAGAAGACTACCTTTTTGCTGCGAGAGCATTTGCACGTTGTTCGAATATTGTTGAACAAATGCAGTAGTGATTTGTGAACTCATAATAAGTTCCTCCTTTTATTGATTGATTTGATCGATTTGATTGTCTGCTTACGCAGTTCTCGTCTTTGCGTTTTAAGTCTGCAATTAGACTTTTTTCTTAAAAGGCTCTTTACGAGTTGTCTTTTTTGAAATCTGTTTAACCCAATTAAAATATTTTTCTGCTATAGGAAGTGGATCTTTTTTTTCGTATTCAGTTCCAAATTCTGTAGCAAGTCTGATACATTCTAATCGGATTTCAACATCGGATATTTCACCTTGAGGTTCAAACTTACCATCAACCATTTAACTGCTCTCTTAGTTTGAAAACTTGATCGACAGTCTTTTTATGGTTTGGATGAGATTTGTTCCAGTATGGTGAACCTTCCTCAGTTAATTCGCTAATTTCTTTTTCAAGTTCATTAGCAGTCATATAACCTAAGCCATCACCTTTGATGATTTCATCTTCAGATAACTTATC
>CACGPA010000045.1 GCA_902574725.1 uncultured Pelagibacteraceae bacterium | reverse complement strand
TATGACGGAACAAGAGCTATTGATGGTGGAGAAGGTAAGTTTAGAGAAGGGATTTCTGAAGGTGGAAAAGCTTTAAAATTTAGATGTTTTATAACAAGAGAGAACTCAAATGATTTTCCAAATTTAACAAATTTTATAAAAGAACTTCAAAATAAAAAAACTTATGAAAAAATTTCAAGTCTAATTGGAAAGGATTTATCCAACTCTTATGTTAGGGTTGAAGTTATATGTGATAGGAAAGGCTTTTGGCTTAAACCGCACTGCGATATTAAAGAAAAGCTTATTTCATGCTTACTATTTGTTAATAAGACAAATGAAAGTAAAGATCTGGGAACAGATTTTTATGATAATGAATTAAAAAAAATTAAAACTCTTCCTTATAAAGATAATTATGGATATTTTTTTTCGAGCGGTCCTAATACTTGGCACGGTATGGAAAAAAAAGAAATAGTTAAAGAAAGACGCTGCTTACAAGTAAATTATGTTACTTTTCCAACTGACTGGAAAGTCGAATAATTAAATATCTTGAAGAGAAGTTGCTGTAATTGCTTTTGTTTTTAAGGATTTTATTCCTTTTAAACAAGCCTGGGCAGTTGACATATTTGTGCAATAAGGCACTTTGTTTGTTAGAGTTCCCCTTCTTAAAGCGATTGCATCATTAAGGCGATGCTCACTTTTTCCACCTCCTGTATTAATTACTAAAGCAATTTTTTTAGAATTTAATACATCAACAATATGTGGTGAGCCTCCACTAACTTTATTTATTTTTTTACATTTCATTCCGTGTTTTCGGATGAAATTTGCTGTTCCTTCTGTAGCAGAAAGGGTAAAATTTAATTTTAATAATTGTTTAGCCAAATCTATTCCTTCTTCTTTATGACTATTTTTTAAGGAAATAAATGCTAATCCTTTTGTAGGTAATGAATTTGCTGAAGCAATTTGACTTTTTGCATAAGCAAGGCCAAAATCTTTATCTATTCCCATAACTTCCCCTGTAGACTTCATTTCAGGTCCAAGCAAAACATCTACATTTGGAAATTTATTAAATGGAAAAACAGCTTCTTTAACTGCATACATTTTTTTATTTTTATTTTTTAAATTAAATTTAGACAATTTTTCTCCAGTCATTACTCTTGAAGCAATCTTAGCTAATGGAATTCCCTTGGCTTTTGATACAAATGGTACAGTTCTGCTAGCTCTTGGATTAACTTCAATAATAAAAATTTGATCTTTTTTTATTGCAAACTGGACATTCATGAAACCTTTTACTTTTAATGCCAAGGCTAATTTTTTAGTTTGATTATTAATTTCTTCAAGTAGTTCTTTTTTAATGGAAATGGGTGGAAGACAGCATGCAGAGTCTCCAGAATGTATACCTGCTTCTTCTATGTGCTGCATAACACCTGCAACAAAAACTTCTTTGCCATCCGATATAGCATCTACATCAACTTCCATTGCGTTATTTATAAATTTATCAATTAAAATAGGATTGTTTTCTCCAGCTTTAAATGCTTCTTCGACAAAATCTTTTAGTTGGCTTTTTTCGTAAACTATTTCCATTGCTCTTCCTCCTAGGACATATGATGGTCTAACCATCAAAGGTAATCCAATTTTTTGAGCAATTTTAATTGCTTCATTGTATGTTTTTGCCATACCGCTTTCTGCTTGCTTTAATTTTAATCTAATTAAAAGTTTCCTAAATCTATCCCTATCTTCAGCTAGGTCGATGGAAGAATACTGTGTTCCTATTATTGGTAATGAATTTTCATTGAGAAATTTTGCTAATTTAATAGGAGTTTGCCCTCCAAATTGTGCAATTATTCCTACCAAGTTGCCCTTTGATTTTTCTTTTAATATTATGTTATGAACATACTCTTCAATTAACGGCTCAAAGTACAATCTATCACTTGTATCATAATCAGTTGAGACAGTTTCAGGGTTACAATTTATCATTATTGTTTCAAAATTAGCTTCTTTCAAAGCATAGCTAGCTTGACAGCAACAGTAATCAAACTCAATTCCTTGACCTATCCTGTTTGGCCCACCCCCTAGAATTATAATCTTTTTTCTTGAAGAAGGATTAGCTTCACATTCAGTTTTTAATGAAAAATTTCTTTGATATGTGGAGTACATATAAGGAGTAAATGATTTGAATTCAGCCGCACAAGTATCCACTTTCTTATAAACAGGAAACACATTAAGAGCTATTCTTCTTGACCTAATAATTTTTTCATTAGTTTTAGAAAGTTGAGCAATTTTTTTATCTGAAAAACCAATAGATTTTAACCTATTAAATTCATTGAATTCTTTTGGTATTCCACCTTTCTTTATTTGATTTTCTGCTTCTATAATTTCTTTAATTTGTTCTAAAAACCATGGGTCAATTCCAGATAATTTTTGTATTTTTTTTAAACTTATTTTTTTTCTTATAGCTTCAGCAACTAAAAGTAACTTGTTTGGGATATTTATTTTTAGTTTTTTTTCAATTTCTTTTTTATTTAAATCAAAAATTCTATCTAATCCAGAAAAGCCAATTTCTAAAGATGATAATGCTTTTTGAAAAGATTCTTTAAAGTTTCTTCCAATTGCCATTGCTTCCCCAACGGACTTCATTGAGGTTCCTAAAATGGCAGGCGATTGGGAAAATTTTTCAAAAGTAAATCTTGGTATTTTAGTTACAACATAATCAATTGTTGGCTCAAATGAAGCAGGAGTTGTTTTTGTTATTTCATTTTTTAGTTCATCAAGAGTGTATCCAACTGCTAATTTTGCAGCAACTTTTGCGATTGGAAATCCTGTTGCTTTCGATGCTAAAGCTGATGATCTTGAAACTCTTGGATTCATTTCAATTATAACCATTCTGCCATTTTTAGGATTGATCGCAAATTGAACATTTGATCCGCCAGTTTCAACACCAATTTTTCTTAAACATGCAATAGATGCATTTCTCATAACTTGATATTCTTTATCTGTAAGAGTTAAAGCAGGTGCAACGGTAATAGAGTCTCCAGTATGAATTCCCATTGGATCTACATTTTCTATTGAGCAAACTATTATACAGTTATCTTTCTTGTCTCTTACAACTTCCATTTCAAATTCTTTCCAGCCTTCAAGACATTCCTCTATTAGAACTTGTCCAACGGGAGACTCGTGTAAACCATTTTTAACTATCTTAAGAAAATCTTTTTTATTCTTTGCAATACCACCGCCTAGTCCTCCCAATGTAAATGCAGGCCTGATTATTGCAGGCAAACCAATCTTTCTTAAAACTTTAATTGCATCTTTATAACGATTAATAACTTTTGATTTTGGTAGATCTAAACCAATATCCAGCATATTTTTTCTAAATTTTTTTCTATCTTCAGC
>CACGPA010000044.1 GCA_902574725.1 uncultured Pelagibacteraceae bacterium | reverse complement strand
CACTTGTTATAATGCCTTAGACCTCCATATAGATGAAGGTAGAGGTGATAAGATAGCTCTAATATATGATAGTCCTATCACAGGTAATAAAAAAAAATTCACTTATAAAGAGCTAAAAAACAAAGTATCAAAATTTGCAGGTGCTCTAAAAAGTCAAGGTATAAATAAAGGAGATCGAGTCATCATATATATGCCTATGATACCTGAGGCAGTAATTGCGATGCTTGCATGTGGAAGAATTGGAGCAATACACTCTGTAGTATTTGGAGGGTTTGCATCAAATGAACTTGCAAGCAGAATTGATGATAGTAAAGCAAAACTTTTAATCACTGCTTCATGTGGATTCGAACCAGGAAGGACTGTAGAGTATAAACCATTAGTAGATAAAGCACTTCAACTTGCTTCTCATAAACTGGATAAAGTTATACTCTTCCAAAGATCTGGTCATGAAGTTAAGCTTAATCCTCCAAAAGAAATTAGCTGGGATGAATCATTATCTAATGCAAACGATGCAGATTGTGTAGAAATTAATTCGAATGAATTTTCATATATATTATACACTTCTGGCACCACTGGAATCCCCAAAGGTATTGTTAGGGATGTAGGAGGACATATAGTTGCTCTTAAATGGACTATGAAAAATATTTACAATATTGATATAGATGATGTTTGGTGGTCTGCGAGTGATATTGGTTGGATAGTAGGTCACTCATATATTGTTTACGCTCCATTATTCAAAGGATGTACTACAGTTTTATTTGAAGGAAAGCCTGTTGGAACACCTGACGCAGGGGCATTCTGGAAAATAATATCAGACTATAAAGTAAAATCTCTTTTTACTGCCCCAACTGCATTTAGAGCAATTAAAAAAGAAGATCCAGAAGGAAAATTTTTTACAAAGTATAATCTTAGTAAATTTGAGTCATTGTTTCTTGCGGGAGAAAGAGCAGATCCAGATACAATTAAGTGGGCGGAGTCTTTGCTAAAAGTTCCTGTAATTGATCATTGGTGGCAAACTGAAACGAGCTGGGCAATTAGTTCAAATTGTACAGGCATAGAAATGATGAAAACTAAATATGGTTCAGCTTGCAAAGCTGTTCCTGGATATGATGTAAAAATTATTAAACCAGATCAAAATCTAGCCAAACCAAATGAAATGGGAGATATTGTAGTTAAACTACCTTTGCCTCCTGGAACTTTTCCAACATTATGGAATGCTGATGAAAGATATAAAAAAACATACATGTCAAACTATGAAGGTTATTACCAAACCTATGATGCGGGACACATAGATGACGATGGTTATATTTGGATCATGTCTAGAACGGATGATATAATTAATGTTGCTGGACACAGATTGTCTACTGGAGCTATTGAAGAAGTTTTGTCAGAACATCAGTCAGTTGCTGAATGTGCTGTTATTGGTATTGCCGATAAATTAAAAGGGCAATTACCAATTGGTTTAATAGCACTCAAAGCTGGTGTTACAAAAGATAATGAAACAATATCTAAAGAATGCATTCAAATGGTCAGAGATAAAGTTGGTCCAGTTGCAGCTTTTAAAACTGCAATAGTTGTAAAAAGATTACCAAAAACAAGATCAGGAAAAATATTAAGAGGAACTGTTAGAAAAATAGCTGATAAAGAGGAATATAAAATGCCAGCAACAATTGATGATCCTGCGATTTTAGATGAAATTAAACAAGATCTAATTGCAAACAGTATTTTAAAATAATGATAAAAACATATATTTTTTTAACATGTGCTATTTTTTTTGAAGTAGCTGGAACCATGTTGTTACCGGTTACACAAAATTTTACAAAATTAACTCCTACTCTGATATTAGCAATTTGTTATTTATCTGCGTTTTATTTACTAACATTTGTAGTTAATAAACTGCCAATAGCTATTGTTTATGCGACCTGGAGCGGGCTTGGTATATTTACTATTGCAATACTTGGTTATATTTTTTTCAAACAAAGTCTAAGTTGGCAAGCTATTTTAGGATTATTTTTAATTGTTATTGGTGTAATTTTAGTTAATGCCTATTCTTCGAAACTTATTTAAAAACTATTGGCTGACCTTTTGGGTCTCCTAATATTTTTCCATCTTTCATTTTAATTTCACCATTAACAATTGTTGCAACGGGTGTACCTTTAAATTTATATCCATTAAATGGAGACCACCCACATTTACTTTGAATGTTTTCATTTTTAATTTCAATAACTTTATTTAAATCTACGATTGTGAAATCTGCATCAAAATCTTTTTTAATAAAGCCTTTATTCTTGATGCCAAAAATTTTTACTGGATTTTCACACACAAAATTCATAAATTGTTCTAGAGTTAATCTTCCCTCATTAATATGATTTAACATAACTGGTACAATAGTTTGAACCCCAGGCATTCCTGATGGTGAATTTGGATAACTCTTTTCTTTATTTTTTTTTTAAATGAGGGGCATGATCAGAACCAATTGTATCATTAAAATTATTTTTAACTGCATACCACAATCTATCATAATGAGATTTGTCTCTTATTGGAGGATTCATTTGAGAATATGTGCCAAGTTTATTATAACAATCAGGAGCATATATAGTTAAATGTTGAGGTGTTATTTCAAATGTAATGTCACCTTTATGTTGTGACAAAAAATCGATCTCTTGCTTTGTTGTAATATGAAGAATATGAGCTTTTTTTTTATATCGCTCAGCTATTTTTACAATCCTTCTAGTTGAGGAAATTGCACATTCTTCACTTCTCCAAATTGGATGGGAATGAACATCTCCATTTTTAATCAACTTTTTATTCTTAATTAAAATTTCCTCATCTTCTGAATGAACTGCAACAACTTTAGAACTTTTTTGAAATACTTTTTCAATATCTTCTTCTTTTGCAACCAGTAGGTTGCCTGTCGAAGAACCTGCAAAAAGTTTAATTCCACAACAACCCTCTAAACTTTTAATATCAGCTAATTCATTTCCATTATCAGCTGTTGCGCCAAAATAAAAAGCGTAATTGCAATACATTCTATTTTTTGCAAGATCTAATTTTTTTTGAAATTCTACCTTATTAGAAGTTGGAGGATTGGTATTGGGCATCTCAAAAACACCAGTTATTCCACCTGCAATAGCCGCTCTACTGCCTGAGTGAAGATCTTCAGTGTCAGTTGATCCTGGTTCTCGAAAATGAGTCTGAGTGTCTATACATCCGGGTAAAACTGTTAAGTTTTTTGCATCGAAAATTTCTTTTGCCTCGCCACTTGTTTTTCCAATTTCAACTATTTTACCATCTTTAACTGCGATATCTTGATTCTTTAGATCTTTATCTATGTAACATGAACCGTTTTTAATTATTAGATCTAACATTTATTAAAAAAGTAATTATATTATAAATTATTAATAATCAATTATGAAAAAAAATAAAATATACACACTCGAAGATA
>CACGPA010000043.1 GCA_902574725.1 uncultured Pelagibacteraceae bacterium | reverse complement strand
TAAGAGAAATTGATAATTTTATAATAAAATGGATCTCGTCAATTTTGATAACTTTATCAATTATTACCGGATTATATGAATACAAGTATAATAATAAATATCCACATTTTTTGACATGTATTAATTGTCCTATTTGGAAAGAAGAAGTGAAAAAGTGGCGAAAAGATAATTCTTATGAGTTAAAAATTTGGAATTATCCTAGAAAAACAATGAAACTAATTAAAGATAATTAAATATTACAAATTAGTTTTTTGAACTTTCATGTCTTCTTTTTTTATACCAGCAACTTTAACTGGTTTTTTTCATTGCATCTCTTCTGAAAGGTTCTCCTAACTCTTGATTTAAAATAACCTCTATAAAAGTTGTAATACCTTTTTTTTGATCTTCGCAAGATTGTTTTATTGCTTTTGTAGTTTCTTCCATCGTTTTAACGCTAATACCTTTTAAACCACATGCATTAGCAACTTTTGCATAACTTAATTCTGGATCAAGCTCTGTACCAACAAAATTATCATCAAACCATAAAATTGAATTTCTTTTTTCAGCACCCCATTGATAATTTCTAAAAACAACCATAGTGATTGATGGCCATTCTTTTCTTGCACAAGAGCTCATTTCGTTCATACTTATTCCAAAAGCTCCATCTCCTGCAAAACCTATCACTGGAGTATCGGGGCATCCAATCTTTGCTCCTAAAATTGATGGAAAACCATATCCGCATGGGCCAAATAAACCAGGCGCTAAATATTTTCTTCCAGTTTCAAATGTTGGGTAAGCGTTCCCAATTGCACAGTTGTTTCCTATATCACTAGATATAATAGCTTCCTTCGGAATAGCTTCTTGAATTGCTCTCCAGGCTTGTCTTGGTGACATTCTATCTTTGTCTCTTTCTCTTGCTTCTTTATTCCACACAGTTCCAGGGTCATCTTCTTCATGATCTAAACCTGTTAAATTTTGTAGCCAAGCTGATTTCGTTTGATGAATTAAATTTTTTCTTTCATCTCTTTCATTATTTCCAGCACTAGAATTTAATTTACTTAATATTTGTTGTGAAACCATTTTTGCATCACCAGCAATACCAACCGTTACTTTTTTTGTTAAACCAATTCTATCTGGGTTCATATCTACTTGAATTATCTTTGCATTTTTTGGCCAGTAATCAATTCCATATCCTGGTAATGTTGAAAATGGATTTAACCTTGTTCCTAAAGCTAAAACTACATCTGCTTTAGAAATTAATTGCATTGCCGCTTTTGAACCATTGTAACCTAAAGGCCCAACAGCAAGCGGGTGACTTCCTGGAAAACTATCATTATGTTGATATCCACTGCAAACTGGTGCATCTAATTTTTCTGCAAGTTTTTTACAGTCTTCTATTGCATTTCCAATAACAACCCCAGCACCAGATAAAATTACAGGAAATTTAGCATCAGATAATAATTTAGCAGCTTTGTCGATTGCTTCTTTCCCACCACCTTGTCTTTCAAATCTTACAATAGGCGGAAGTTCAATATCAATTACTTGAGTCCAATAATCTCTTGGCACGTTAATTTGTGCTGGAGCCGAACCTCTAACCGCTTTTTCTATGACTCTATTCAAAACTTCAGCCATTCTTGATGGATCTCTTACCTCTTCTTGATAACAAACCATATCTTTAAATAAGTTCATTTGTTCAACTTCTTGGAAACCACCTTGTCCCATTGTTTTATTTGCTGCTTGAGGAGTCACTAATAATAATGGTGTATGATTCCAGTAAGCAGTTTTAATTGGTGTTACTAAACCTGTTATACCAGGTCCGTTTTGTGCTATGACCATAGACATTTTACCAGTAGCTCTTGTATATCCATCTGCTATTAATCCTCCATTAGTCTCATGAGCGACATCCCAAAATGTAATACCTGCTTTTGGAAACAAATCCGATATTGGCATAAATGCAGATCCTATAATTCCAAAAGCATGTTCTATACCATGCATTTGAAGAACTTTAATAAAAGCTTCTTCTGTTGTCATTTTAGTCATTATTAATTCTTTCTTTATAATTTTTTATTTTGTTAATGAGGACGATTAATATATAAAGTTTATCAAATTTCAAACAAAGAAATCGTCACAATGACAAATACAGATATTATTATACATGATGAAAAGGACAATGTAGGGGTTGTGGTAATTGAAAAAATCACCGCAAATCAGGATTGTAATTGTTGGATCATGGAAAATGATAAATCTACAAAAATTCAGTCAAAAAATGAGATCCCTTTGGGGCATAAAATTGCAATGATCGATCTAAATGAAGGCGATACAATTTTAAAATATGGTCATGATATTGGAAAAGTAGTAAAAAAAATTAAAAAAGGTGAACATGTACATGTTCACAATGTAAAAACAAAAAAGTGGTAATATGGAAATTCCAAAAAGTTTTTTAGGTTTCAAAAGAGAAAATGGCAGAGCTGGAACAAGAAATCATGTAATTATTTTACCCGTTGATGATATTTCAAATGCTTGTGCAGAAGCAGTTGCAAATAATATTAAAGGTACTATTGCATTACCTCATTCTTATGGAAGGCTTCAATTTGGAGCAGATTTAGAATTACATTTTAGAACTATGATTGGTACAGGAAAAAATCCTAATGTTGCTGCTGTTATAGTTATCGGAATTGAACCCAAATGGACAAAAAGAATTGTTGATGCAATTGCAAAAACTGGAAAACCAGTTGAAGGATTTAGTATCGAAGGCGTTGGAGATATAGATACAATTGCTAAAGTTTCAAAAAAAGCACAAGAACTTTCTATGTGGGCATCTGAAAAACAAAGAGAAGAATGCCCTATGAGTGATCTATGGATTTCTGTTAAATGTGGTGAGTCTGATACAACATCTGGCCTTGCTTCAAATCCAACAGTTGGAAATTTAATGGACAAATTGGAACCTCTTGGAGTTCATTTGTGTTTTGGCGAAACTTCAGAATTAACTGGTGCGGAACAAGTTTGTGCTAAAAGAGGAAAAACTCCTGAAGCACAAAAAAAATTTTTAAAAACTTGGAACGACTATAATGATTTCATTTTAAAAGAAGCAACTGATGACCTTTCAGAAAGCCAACCAACCGCTGGAAATATTGCTGGAGGACTTACAACTATTGAAGAAAAAGCTTTTGGAAATTTTCAAAAAATTGGATCAAGACAGTTTATTGATGTATTAGAACCGGCCGAAGAACCAACAAAAGGTAAAGGTTTGTACTTTATGGATACTTCATCTGCAGCAGCAGAATGTGTAACTTTACAAGCAGCTGGAGGTTTTAATATACATCTCTTTCCTACAGGACAGGGTAATATCATTGGAAATCCAATTGAACCAGTAATTAAGCTTACTGCAAACCCATTAACAGTCAAAACTATGAGTGAACATATAGATGTTGATGTTTCTAAAATATTGTCTCGTCAAATGAATCTAGATCAAGCTGGAGATGAATTAATTAAAGCAACAATTAGAGTTGCAAACGGTAGGTTAACTTGCGCTGAAGCTTTGGGTCATAAAGAATTTGTTATGACTAAACTTTATAGAAGTGCTTAAATTCTTATATTGAGGATTTTATTGCTGAGAGAATTTCTTTTTCTTTTGTAACTCCCATACTTCGGT
>CACGPA010000042.1 GCA_902574725.1 uncultured Pelagibacteraceae bacterium | reverse complement strand
CATCTGCGAACTGTTCCTCCAAATTTTCAAAATTAATTGTCCTTGAATCAAGCCTTGGAGGTGTTCCTGTTTTTAATCTACCTATTTGAAAATTATTTTTTTTAAGTTCTTCACTTAAGCCTGTTGTTGGCTTTTCGTTATATCTTCCAGCTGGGATCTTTTTTTCACCAATATGTATCAAACCATTTAAAAAAGTGCCAGTCGTTAGTATTAGCTTGGATGTTTTAATTTTCTTTCCAGAGCTAGTTATAAATCCATTTACGCCACTTTTATCAAAAATAAACCCAATTACAGAGTCAGAAAAAACGCTTAAATTACAATAGTTTAGCATTTTTTCTTGCATATATTTTTTATATAATGATCTATCTGACTGAGTTCTTGGACCACGTACAGCTGGACCTCTACTTCTATTTAAAAGGCGAAATTGTATCCCTGACTTGTCTGCAACATCACCCATCACACCATCTAAAGCATCAATTTCTCTAACTAAATGTCCTTTTCCGAGTCCTCCAATTGCTGGGTTGCATGACATTTCTCCAATTGTTTCGATTTTGTGAGTGAACAATGCAGTATTAACTCCTAATCTAGCCGAGGCTGCAGCTGCTTCACATCCAGCATGTCCACCGCCTATTACCACTACATCAAATGATAAATCATTTTTCATAGTTTTAATTTATATTTGATATTTTTTTTTACAAGAATTGTCTGAAAGCAGTTTAATAATTCAGTAAAATCAACGTTTATTTGCCTATACAAAAATCATTAAAAATTGAACCTAATATCTCTTCTACATCAACTTTTCCAACAATCATCCCTAGATGTCTTGTGGCCAACCTAATATCTTCGGCAGCCATGTCGAAGCCCTCATTATCTTTTTTCCTCTCAAATTTTTGAAGATGATGAACACACTGCTCCAAATGTTGTCTATGCCTTTCCCTGGTAATTAAAATATCTTCTGAATTTATAAATTGATTTTTTAATTTATTTTTAATTGCACTAATTAGCTGATCTAAATTTTTTTCAGTTTTTAACGATATATATATTGGATTATATTTTTTAAAATCATCAGTTTTATCAATTCCTAAATCTAATTTATTTATTACTAAAATGGATTTCTCAGATGATAAATTTATCAAAAAGTCTTTAAAATCAACACTTTTAGACTCTATTAGAATAATGTTTAAATCAGCATTTTCCCCCTTTTGAAGTGCTAATTTAATACCTTTATTTTCTATTTCATCTTTAGATTCTCTTATCCCTGCTGTATCTGAAATTACCACTGGAAAACCATCAATATTTAAATGAGTCTCAATTACATCTCTTGTAGTTCCAGCAATTTCTGAAACAATTGCTACATCTCTTTTTGAAAGATAATTTAATAAACTAGATTTACCTGAGTTTGTAGGACCTAAAATAGCTATTTTATAACCTTCTCTAATTCTTTCTCCTACTTTTCTATCATTTAATATCTTTTGAATTTCTAATTTTATTTTTTTTGAATTATTTTTTATACCTTCTAAAATATCTTTAGGTAAATCTTCATCTGGAAAATCAATTTTTGCTTCTATATTTGATAATATTTTTAACAAACCTTCTCTCCAAGAGTTATATTTCTCAAAATTTTTTCCACTCATCATTTTTATTGCTTGTTTTCTCTGAATTTCAGTTTCAGATGCAATAAGATCACCTATACTTTCTGCTTTTAATAAATTTATCTTTTCATTTTGAAAAGCAAGTTTAGTAAATTCACCAGGTTCAGCTAATCTGCAATTTTTAATCTGTGAAATTGAATTTAATATTGCCTCTATAACGGCTCTGCTACCATGAACATGAATTTCTGCCATATCCTCGCCTGTGTAGCTGTCTGGCCCAGGAAACCATATGATTATACCTTCATCTATAAGCTCTTTTTTGTTGATATTGTTCACTTTTTTAAGTGTTGCCACTCTCGGCTTTGGAAAAGCTCCCTCTGTAAGTTCAGAAATAATTTTTTTGGTATCGGTTCCAGAAATTCTAATTACCGCTACACCAGATATACCCGGACCTGAAGAAAGTGCATAAATTGTCATTTAAATATTATAACTCGAAAAAAAAATGAAAAAATTAAATTATTTCTAATTTAAGAAGGTTTATTCATTGAATTAAAAAATTCAGAATTATTTTTGGTACTCTTAAGTTTTGAATTTATAAACTCTATAGCATCCATTGAGCCCATAGAAGCTATTATTCTTCTTAAAACATTCATTTTTTGTAAATCATTTTTATCAAATAAAAGCTCTTCTCGCCTTGTTCCAGATTTAGTAATATCAATTGCGGGATATATTCTTTTTTCAGAAATTTTTCTATCTAATATAGTTTCACTATTACCTGTACCTTTAAATTCTTCAAATATAACTTCATCCATTCTACTACCAGTATCAATTAAAGCAGTTGCTATAATTGTAAGAGATCCACCTTCTTCAATATTTCTAGCTGCACCAAAAAATCTTTTTGGTCTTTGTAATGCATTTGCATCAACTCCGCCTGTTAGAACTTTTCCAGAGCTTGGCACCACCGCATTATAAGCTCTTCCTAGTCGAGTTATCGAGTCTAATAAAATTACAACATCTTTTTTATGTTCCGTAAGTCTTTTAGCTTTTTCTATAACCATCTCAGCAACAGCCACATGTCTTTGTGCTGGTTCATCAAAAGTAGAACTAATAACTTCTCCTTTAACAGTTCTTTGCATATCTGTTACTTCTTCTGGCCTCTCATCAATAAGTAAAACCATCAAATAACATTCTGGATGATTTGCTGATATAGAGTTTGCAATACTTTGTAAAATCATTGTTTTACCTGCTTTAGGTGGTGAAATAATTAATGATCTTTGACCTTTTCCTATTGGACTTACTAAATCTATTAAACGAGCTGTTAAATCTGGTTTTTTTTCCACTTTTGTTGTCTCCACCTCCATAACAAATTGTTTGTTTGGATATAATGGAGTTAAATTATCAAATGCAATTTTATGTCTAGCTTTTTCAGGATCTTCAAAATTAATTTTACTAACTTGAAGTAAAGCAAAATATCTTTCACCATCTTTGGGTGCTCTTACAGGTCCCTCTACAGTATCTCCAGTTCTTAATCCAAATCTTCTGATCTGACTAGGGCTTATATAAATATCATCTGGTCCTGGTAAATAGTTTGATTCCATTGCTCTTAAAAAGCCAAAACCATCTTGCAATAATTGCAAAACACCTACGCCTGTTATTTCTTCACCTTTTTCTGCAAGTTTTTTTAAAATAGCAAATAGTATTTCTTGTTTTCTAAGTGTGCTAGCATTCTCAATGCCAAGTTCTTCAGCTTGAGTAATTAAATGCTCTGATGATTTCGTTTTAAGTTCTTGAATGTTCATAATGTGGGATTATTTTTTAAGATAAATATAATATATATATCTTTTAAATTTTTTCAATACTAGATAGGTTTAAAAATGACTATAAAAACAATTAAAATAAGCAAAATAGTGGGTACTTCGTTAAAAATTCTATAAAATTTAGATGAATAGGTATTTTTATCTATACTAAATTTTTTCAAACACACACCTAAAAATAGATGATAAATGGTTAAGATTAATACTAATATTAGTTTTATTTCTAACCATTTATTCGCCAAT
>CACGPA010000041.1 GCA_902574725.1 uncultured Pelagibacteraceae bacterium | reverse complement strand
AAAAATTTTTAAAATTCATTATATTGTATTTTTTTTAGCTTTATTTCTTTCTAAAGCTATAGCGGAGCCAACTCTTGTACGAAGTAAAGCAGTAGAAAGTATAGCTGGCCACTTTGCAGCTGCATTGACTTTTAATAATGACGGAACCAAAATGTATACTTCAGCCTTTCTCCACACTGCGAGAGTAGATAGAATTTACGAGTATGACTTAACAACAGCTTACAATATTTCTACAGCAACTTTAAACACTAGTATACTTGTAGGGGAATACACTGGTACATCAACTTTTCTTCATGGAGCTATGCAAATAGTATTCAATAACGATGGTACAAAAATGTTTATTGCTGATTATCATAAAACTATTATCGAATTCACGCTAACTACACCTTATGACATTGATACTGCAAGCACTACTTATAATGCAGGTCAAGGTTATGATACAAACGCAAATCAAAAAAGACCTACTTCAGTTGCATTTAATAATGACGGAACTAAAATGTTTATTACTGGAAACCACAAAGACGGAAACCCTCAATCAATTCATGAATACACACTTGATAACGCATTCGTTATTACATCAGGAGTTACTCATGTTCAAGAAACACAACTTAGTCCTCAACCAGATCATGTAGACGGAATTGTCTTTAATTACGACGGTACTAAAATGTATATAACTGACAGTGTAGCTAATGAAATTAGGCAGTTTGAATTAACAACAGCTTTTAGTATCGCTACATATTCACTTCAGGGAACTCTTGATTTATCCACCTACGGTATAGAAGGTGGAAGAGAAACAGTATTTAGTTCCGATGGAAGTAAAATGTTTGTAATTGATGAGGCTGAAGTTGTTTTTGAATTTAATTTAAGTTGTAGAGGGAGTTTATTTGATGGGTATTGCGATCCCCCCATAGCTGGTGATGAAGGCAATGATATTACAGGATCAATTGAATCTCAAACTGCAACAGCAAAACAAATTGCTATTCAAGCAAGTACTCCAGTATTAAATCGTATGTATTGGTTAAGACGTCATAGAACTAACGATAAATTAAGTAATCAAAACATTAAATTTAACTTTTCAAATTCAATGGTGGCATCTCTTTCAAAAGTTATCCCAGTATCTAACAAAAAAACAAATGATGCTTTAGATAAATTATCTGATAATTGGTCATTTTGGAGCGAAGGTAGTGTTAGCGTTGGTAAAGTAGGTGATACATCCTCTTCATCATCAAAAAAAATTGATAGTAAAGGTATTACAATTGGAGCGGATAAGAAAATTAGTGAAAACAAAATGTATGGTTACGCTCTTCGATTTGGTAATGATTATGTTGATGTAGGTACATCTGGGACATCTTTAGATACTGATTCATATAGTTTATCTCTTTATGGAACTTTTCCTCATGATGATAAAAGATTTACAGAAGGTATTCTTGGAATAAGCACATTGAAGACTGACCATGTTAGAAAAAGTGGAGGAAGTACTAGAACTGGGCAAAGAGACGGCGCACAAGTGTTTGGATCAATTAATTATTTTACAACATATAAAAAAGATGAATTTAATATTGTTCCAAATATAAGAATTGATCTTAGCTATACAGAACTATCCAAATATAGCGAAACAGGAACTTCTGCATTATTTTACAATAAACAAATAATTGAAACAGGAATGATATCTTCAGGGTTTACAATAAGTGATGTTATTAATTTTAACACCATGACATTTAAACCAAATGGAGGTTTAGAGGTTGGATTAGACTTTAGTCCTAAATCAGATGCCATATATCGTTATGTTTCTGAAACTACAGAATATACAAAAACTATTGGCCAAGACTCAAAGAATATAAGGGCAAATATTGGATTTGATTTAATAACCGATAATGGCTTTTCTTTAATGACTATCTATGAAAGAAGTCAAAGTGACAATGGTCATAGTGATACTTTATATTTAGGGTTTGGTTATATACCAACAGACGATACTGAATACGCCATGTCTCTAGATAATGATAAAGCATCTTTAAATTATAAGAGAGATTTAAATGGTTTTGATGTTAAAGTTAGTTCAAATTACAGTTTGTTGAGCGCAATACCTGACTATGGTGCAATGATAGAAGTTTCAAGTACATTCTAGTAATAGTATATTTATAAAAAAAATTTTTATGAATTTGATACGTTATATATTAATTATTTTTATTTCTGTATTTATAAATTTAAATGTTTATGCAGAACCTACGTATGAAGACAATTTTAGTGTTACAGATGAAAATAAAACTCCAACTGGTATTGCTTTTAATCCATCAGGTACAAAAATGTATGTAATAGGTATCACAAGCAATGCATCAATAGGTCAATATTCTTTAACTGTACCATTTGATATTAGTACAACTCCAACTTTAGATGAAGATGTAGCAATTCAATCTGATATAGCGAGACCTCAAGATATAAAATTTAATAGTGACGGAACAAAACTTATAATTTTAGCGACCAGCAGTGGTAGAGTGCAAGTTTATGATTTGTCAACCGCTTATGATGTAAGAACTTTAACTCTTGGCACTTCTAAAACTGCAAGTCTAGGCGGCAATCCGAGAGGATTTGATTTTAACCATAACGGAACAAAAATGTTTGTTTTGAAGGCAGATACACTTGAAGAGTATGTGCTTACAACACCTTATGATCCAAGAACTAAAGGGACTGCCAAAAGTATATCAGTTGATCCAGGGGATTCTGTTCATCAAGGATTTGGATTAAGTTCAGACGGAAAAAAAATGTTTGTTATGAAAGCAACTGTATTTGGTACCATGGATAATAGCCAAAATCTAATTGACGAATACAGTTTAACAAATGCTTTTAACATATCAGGAATTACACTCAATGGCACATATAACTCATCTCATTCAGACGATGAACAGATTTCTGCGCTAGTTTTTAATAAGAGTGGCTCTAAACTTTATTACGCTAATTTTGCTGACGGAGATGAAGTTAGACAATTTTCACTACCTTGTAGTTATGGAGTTATTAAGTGTATTGACCCAACTGATGATGAAGATGATGTAGCTTCAGTAGAAGTGCAGTCAGAAGTATCTAAAAAACTTATTCAACATACTACCTTTCCAGTTTTAAACCGTATGGAATGGTTAAGAAGAAATAAAAATAGTAATAATTTAACTAATCAAAATATTAAATTTAATTTTTCAAATGAAATTTTAGCATCATTATCAAATTTAATAATACCAATTTATTTGAGTAGTGATAATTCTTCATTAGCTGAGCCTCAGCTTGGTAATTGGTCGTACTGGAGTGAGGGAACTATTAGCGTTGGGAAAGTAGGAGATTCAAATGCATCATCAGCAAAAAATATAAATACTAGTGCTATTACAATTGGAGCAGATAGAAAAAATAATAAAAATAGAATGTATGGTTTTGCATTTAGGTTTGGAAGTGATGACATTGATGTAGGTAATCTTGGTAGTGCTTTGGATATGAATGCGTTGAGTTTAACAATTTATGAAACTCGTCCTAGCGGTAAAAATATGTTTATGGATAGTCTTATTGGAATAAGTGGATGAATGTCCCATATTTTATTTTGACATTGCATAACGACATCTATTTTTCCCTCACATAAATGTGCATAGCTTAATGCATCCGTACATGGAAACTGCATAAGTTTTAAAACTTTAGGAATTTTACTTTGCTTTTTTGCAGATAACCAACCATGAAATGCTCCCGAAACTTTCATATTGCTAAAACTTGCTTTTTTATTTACTGATAATTTTATTTTCTTATCTTTTCCAACACAAGCAATATTAAAAACATAAGCAGTTTTATTTGAATAATTTAAATAATATTTACTTAGTTTAGGAAAA
>CACGPA010000040.1 GCA_902574725.1 uncultured Pelagibacteraceae bacterium | reverse complement strand
ATTACAAAAGTCAAGACCAGCTTGAGTCCCCATTCCACCTAGAATTCCAATCATAATAATAAAATTACTCTTCTTTAATTTGATTGTTCTGTCCTCTCATAAAAGTAAGGATTAAACAACCTTTTTTTGTAAAGGACGAATGAGAAGTATTTGGCTCAAAGGTTACTAGATCACCTTTTTTAAATATTGTGCCATCTGAATCAATAAGCTCTCCTTCTAAAATCATAAACTCTTCATAACCAGTGTGAACATGTGGAATTGTTTTTGTTCCTGGTTCTAGTTTAGAAATATATGTGCCATATTGTGTTTTCTTGTCATAACTTACCAAATGCCAACTCATTCCAGGTATTACTTTTCCATATCTATCGAAAGGTTCAAATTTTAAATTATCTATTCTGGTTATTTTTCTTTTAGTCATTGGATACAAAATTAATTACATTGATATTTTATGCAAGAAATTAATATTGTTGTATTTATTAATGAATTTCCTATTATTTGCAGGCATGGTTACTCATTGACTCTCTAAAATGAACTAAGTTAAGATCCCCTTTTAATTTATAACAAAGAGGGGAAAAATGAGGATAATAAAGAGCATACTTGCCGCAACATTGATTTCACTTTTAATTCCTTTTTCAAGTTACGCTGAAAAAGTTAAAATAGGAGATCCAGGTTGGACAGGTGCAACTGCAATAGCAAATTTGTTAGCTGCAGTGGTTAATGATAAAATGGGAGGAGAAGCAGAATTAGTTCCAGGAAATAATACTGCAATCTATGGAGCAATTGATAGAAGCAAAGGTGAAATAGAAGTACACCCAGACATATGGTTACCAAACCAAGAAGCTTACACTAAAGATTTAGTTCCAAAAGGAACTCTTAAATTAAGTAGTAATTCTTACGAGGGAAACCAAGGTTATTGTGTGTCACAACAATTTGCAAAGAAAATGAATATTACTGCGATCGAAGACTTAGGAAGACCAGAAGTTGTTAAAGCTATGGATAGTGATGGCAATGGTAAAGGTGAGTTTTGGATTGGTGCAGATGGTTGGGCTTCAGCTAATGTTAATGAAGTAAAAGTAAGAGATTACAAATTACTTGATGCTGGAATTGAACCTATAAGAGCAGCTGAAGCAGTTAAAAATGCTAGAGTTTTAGATTCAATTAAAAAAAACGAAGGTTATGCATTCTATTGTTATAAACCTCACGCAATTTGGGGAATGGCAGATGTAGTAATGTTAGAAGAGCCTAAACATGATCCTGCTAAATATAAGATGATACAGCCAAAAGCAGATCCAGATTGGTATAAAAAATCTTATGTAGCATCTAAAGACGCCCTTAAAAAAATCCAAATCGGTTGGGGAACATCTTTAGAGAAAAAAATCTCCAGCAATTGTTGAATTTTTCAAAAAATTTCAAATAACTGCTGATGACGTATCTTGGATGGCATATGAAGTATCTGTGCAAAAAAGAGATCCAGGTGAAGTAGCTAGAGATTGGATGAGCAAAAATAAATCTACAGTTGACGGCTGGTTAGGACTGTAATTTTAGATTAATAAATTATATTTACCTGGCGACATAAAGTTGCCAGGTAATGTTTTTCAATTAAATTTTTGATTTTTATAAATATTATATGGAAACAGCCATCCAAATTCAAAATGTCTGGAAAATTTTTGGAAACAATTCAAAAGAAGCTTTGGATGCAATTCAAAATAAAAATATTTCAAAACAAGAAGCATTAGAAAAATATAACTCAGTAATAGGAGTTTCAGATGTCTCTTTTGATGTAAATAAAGGGGAAATATTCTGTGTTATGGGACTATCGGGTAGTGGAAAGTCTACATTGGTTAGACATATAAATAGACTTCTTGAACCAACTTCTGGAAAAATATTAATTAATAATCAGGATGTAATGCTGTTTGATAAAGCTAGTCTACAAGAATTAAGAAATAAAAAAATAGGGATGGTGTTTCAGAATTTTGCTCTAATGCCACATAGATCAGTTCTAGACAATATTGCAATGCCTTTAGAAATAAGAGGTGTAAGTAAAAATGATAGGTTAGATGCTGCTAACAAAATTTTAAATATCGTAGAACTTCATGGATGGGGAAATAAATATGCACATGAATTATCCGGAGGTATGCAACAAAGAGTTGGTTTGGCTAGAGCCCTAGCTGCTGATCCAGAATTTTTATTAATGGATGAACCTTTTAGCGCATTAGATCCATTGATTAGAAGACAACTTCAATCAGAATTTATAAAACTTTCAAAACAAATGAAAAAAACAACTGTATTCATCACGCATGACTTAGATGAGGCAGTAAGAGTAGGTCATAGAATAGCTATAATGAGAGATGGAGCAGTAGTTCAAATTGGAACACCTGAAGAAATTGTAGTTAATCCAGCAGACGATTATGTTGCCGATTTTGTTAAAGGAATTTCAAGATTAAAAGTTGTTCAAGCAAAAACAATTATGCAATCTGTAAAAGATTATGAAAATAAATTTGGTGCATTAACAGATGATATTGAAACAGTAGATGAAAACACAGTTTTAAGTAAATTAATAGAAACTTCAATTTTAAAAGATAAATCAATTGTTGTTGTAGATAAAAATAATCAAAAAAAAGGAGTTATAAGTCAATCCGATCTCTTAAAAGCTGTTGTAGAGGGAAGTGAAAATGAATAAAGAAAATAAAAATTTATCTAGATCAGAACTTATAAGTAATTTTGTTATTACAAATCCTAACTATTATATTGAAGAATTTAAAAAAATTGGTAGCAAACCATCATATTCATTTTCATTTAATTTATTTGCTTCATTACTAGGTCCAATTTGGTTTGGAATGAGAAATGTATGGAATTATGCTCTAGCTTTTTTAATTATTGAAACTTTTGCTGTTGTTCAAATTATTAGAGGTTTATTTGGAAACATCACTAAAGATGCATTAGAAAAAATTGATAAAATTCAGTCAACAATTGATTTTAGAAACAAACAACTAGAAGCAGCAATCGAAAACAATCCAGACAAAGTAGAAGTCTATAAAAGAGCAATAAAATCTTTGGAAGAAGCTATGAAGGAGTATGTAGTAGATGTTCAACAAATTGAAGCATCTGCTATTTGGATAACAGTCTTTGGCTTTGGTGTATTGATACTGGTAAAATTTATTCAAGGAATTTTAGCCAATACTATTTTAGAAAAAAGATATTCAGAATGGCTTTCAAACAAATTAATCAGCCCCGGTATGAAAATGAAGAATTATATACTTAGCGGAACTTTTATGGCAGTTATAATGTTATTTTCCGTAGTTCATTATAGTTTTCCTGGTTTAATGACTATTATGAATGATTTTCCTACTCATCCAGAAATAAGACTTACATCGATAAAATGGGTTGAAACTATTTTTGATTATGCAGTCATAAAAGGGGATGCTTTGTTTACAGCAATAACAATAGGAATTAGATCGGTATTAGATTTTTTAGAATTACTTTTTGTTAAAACTCCTTGGATTGTAATAATTACCACTATTGTTGTTCTTACAGCTTTGTCTGCGGGAGTTAGAACTTCAATTTATTCTGCAGGATTTTTGGCTTACATGGGTTTTCTAGGTTTTTGGGTTAAGGCAATGACTACACTTGCCTTACTTGGTACTGCAGCAATTTTAAGTATTGTAATTGGTATTCCTCTTGGAATTTATTGTGCAAGGCGTCAAAGATTTTATTCTATGATCAGACCAATAATGGATTTTATGCAAACCATGCCTGCTTTTGTATTCATGATTCCAGTAATTGCATTTTTTGGAACTGGAAAAGTTGCAGCAGTTATCATTACAATGATTTTTGGTGGAACACCTGTAGTGAGATTAACTGTTTTAGGATTGAGAGGTGTACCTGAAACAATAAGGGAAGCAGCAATAGCTTATGGTGCATCTAAATGGTATTTACTTAGAAAAGTAGATTTACCATTAGCAACACCATCTATTCTTGCAGGTGTAAACCAAACAGTAATGTTAAGTTTAGCAATGGTAGTAGTTGCATCACTAATTGGTGCAAAAGGATTAGGACAAGATGTGCTTGAAGCATTGCAGTATGCAAATGTAGGACAAGGAATACTTGCGGGTATAGCTATATTATTTGTAGCATTGATTTTAGATAGAGTTGTTCAAGGCAAAAAAAGAGTTTAAATAGTAAAATATG
>CACGPA010000039.1 GCA_902574725.1 uncultured Pelagibacteraceae bacterium | reverse complement strand
TTTAGCTTTGGGATTGTTTAACGGTTTGGCTATTGTAGCTCTAGCTATAATCTTTGATAGAATCACTCAAGAATACGGTCGAAGAATACAAAAGCACAGAGGAATGAAAAGATAGTCTTCTTAGTTCTTAAGATCCGATTTTTATAGACAGATATTTGAAAATAAATAAGTATCCCATAATGAATTTTTCTTTGGAAATTGGACCTAAAACTGATTTAGATACTTTGCCTGCTTTAAAAGATGTCTATATAACTATGCTTCCTGGTGGTAATTATAAGGATACCGCTGAACAAGCTTCTAAATTAGTCAAAAAAGGCTTGAATCCAATACCTCATTTCCCTGCTAGATCTATTGAAAATGATGATCAACTTAAAGAGTATGTTTCTAGATGTAAGGACGTGGGGGTTAAACAGGTCCTAGTTATCGGGGGAAGTCGAGAGCCCATTGGAAGCTTTGATAGCTCAATTCAAATTTTGGAGACAGGTTATTTTGAGCAGATGAAGATAGGAATCGCTGGACATCCGGAGGGGAGTCCTGATATATCCGATTCAAAATTAGAAAAAGCTATGAATGATAAAAAGCCTTATGCTGACTATATAGTAACTCAATGGTTGCTAAACCCTCAGCCAATAATAGACTTTATTTCTAAACAAACAATACCAGTTCATGTTGGAATTACTGGGCCACTTAAAATAACTAGCTTAATTAAATTTGCTAATATTGTAGGAGCAAAAAATTCCTTAAATTTTCTTAAATCTAATTTTAGTAAGGCATTAGATTTAATGAAACCTAAAGACCCAAATGATTTAATAGGGAAAGTTAAATCGCATACTGATTTCTTCCACATTTATACATTCGGCGGCTTGAAGGAAACAAACAAGTGGTTGATGGAGAACAAATATGTCTAATGAATTTGACTATACTAAGTTAAAACATGTAACTTCAGTTGATCAATCTGATCGTGAAGTTCCATATAATTTAAGACAAAGTGGGCCTACAAAAGTTGAGATGTTAATTTCAACAAGAGTAAGAAAATCACCGTACTGGCATTTATCAATGCAAGCGGGTTGTTGGAGAGCAACAGTTTACAATCGTATTTATCATCCAAGAGGATATGTAAAACCAGAAGATGGTGGAGCAATGGTAGAATACGACGCAATCGTAAATCACGTTACTATGTGGAATGTTGCTGTTGAAAGACAAATAAGAGTTAAAGGTCCAGATGCAGAAAAATTTACAGACTACGTAATAACTAGAGATGCAACTAAAATTTCACCAATGAGAGCAAGATATGTAATTTTATGTAATGCATATGGTGGAGTTTTAAATGATCCAATTCTTCTAAGAATTTCAAAAGATGAGTTTTGGTTTTCATTATCAGACTCTGATATTGGTATGTATCTTCAAGGTGTTAATGCTGATGGAAGATTTAATTGTACAATAGAAGAAATTGATGCTTGTCCTGTTCAAATTCAAGGACCTAAATCAAAAGCTTTAATGAAAGATTTACTAGGTGATCAAGTTGATTTAGACAACATGCCTTTCTATGGTTTGGCTGAAGTTAAAGTTGGTGGAAGAAGCTGTGTAATTTCACAATCTGGTTTCTCAGGTGAAGCAGGTTATGAAATATATTTAAGAGATGCAACTTTGTATGCTGACGATATGTGGAATGCAGTTCTTGATGCAGGTAAAAAACATAACCTGATGGTTATTGCTCCTGCTCACCACAGAAGAATTCAAGCTGGAATTCTTTCTTGGGGACAAGATATGGATATGCAACATAATCCTTTCCAATGTAATCTTGGGTATCAAGTTTCTTTATCAGGAAAAGGGGAATGGAATAAAAAAACTGATTATGTTGGTAAAGCAGCATTAGAAAAAATGGGTGCTGAAATTAAAGCAGGTAAAAAACCTTATAAACTACAATTGGTAGGTCTTGAATTAGGTGGAAAACCTATTGAAGAATATGCTCCAGATTTTTGGTTAATATCAAACGCAGATGGTGGAGATCCAGTTGGATTTATCACTTCTCCTTGGTATCACCCAGAAAAAAAACAAAATATAGCAATGGGATATGTTCCTTTTGATGGAACATTAAATGCTAATGGATTCCCTAAAGGTAAAGTTGGGACTAAATACAAAGTTCATTTACCCGCTAAATATTCTGACACTCCAGGTACCCCTGTTGATGCAGTAGTAGTGGATATTCCTTTCAAAGAGTCATTCAACGCCAATACTAGAGAAGTTGTAAAAGGATAGTTATTTTTTTTAGAGGAGAGTTCTTGCTCTCCTCTAAATAATTAATAAAATAAGTAATGTTTGCGTTATTTTTAGATATAGTATTTAGATCACTAAAATTAGATAAATCTCTCTATACGGACAGTAGAAACTTTGGAGAAGCTTCAGTTTATTTTGCTGGCTTAATAATGATATTAGATGGAGTTGCTGGTGCTGTTGCTGCTAATACAATAGTAAAAACTTCAATTGGTATCTCTGGATTAACTGCAATAATTACATGGTTTATCTGGGCAATTTTCATATATGTAATCGGAGTTAAATTATTTCCTGATAAAAATACAAAAGTATCATTTAAAAAAATACTTACAGGAGTAGGTTTTGCACACTCACCAGGTCTATTAAGATTTTTCGCTGTTACGCCAGAATTAGTTATACCGGTGATCTTTCTTACACAATTTTGGATATTTGCATCACTAATTATATCAACCAAACATATATTAAACTTAAAATCTAATTTTAAATCATTTGGTGTAGTTTTCTTATCTTTTTTAATAATAGCATTTTTATCAATATCTTTTGTGATGAGTCGAATGGATGCTATGCCGGCAAGCGCAATCAGTTAAACAGGGAAAACTGTTTTTGAAACTCTACAAGAATTGCAAATTTTAAATCCACTTAAAATTAAATTTTCTTTAACACTTTTATCTTCTTTTTCACATTCCTCACAAATATTATTAAGTGTTTTCAAATCATTTTCTTTTAAATCGTCGTTAAATTTTTCAGTCATTGTCAGTTAATCCTGCTCCTGCTGCATTTTGTTTTAGTTTATCTGTTTCTTCGACAAATGTATCTTCTGACAATTTGTATAGTTCTTGCCACTCTGTATCACTAAACATATTTTTATTTTCCTCAAATTTAATTTTAATTTGAACACTTTTTTCTAAAACATCACTACTTAGATAATTTGAATAAATTGACTGATTAAAATTTAGTAAAAACTCTTTTTCATCAATCGTTAAAAAAATCCGTTTACCTATAATTTCAGAAGCCCTACTAACAAAAGGAATGAATAAAATTGGAAAGCCTAAATTTTCAAATTTAATTTCTCCTAGTTCTTCAAGATTGTTTATTTGATCTAAAAAATTTATTCCTGCTATAATTGGACAGTATGGTATTTTTGATAAATTTTCTTTAGAAACTAAAGTTAAATTTTGGAATTTTTTTTCTTTTAAAATTTTATAATACTGGTTTAGATTTTTTAAACCTGGTAATCCAAACATTTCTAAAAGACGAATATTTTTTCCTACTTCTTCTGAAATACCCCAAGAAAATCCAATACCCTTACTTGCTCTTTTTACTGCTGTATCTATTTCACTAAAACTTCTCATTAATTTAAAGAATTATAAACCCAATAATCGTCAAACTTTTTTAAATTTTTAGGTAAAGGTGCACCTTGAAACATATTTATTCTTAACCATTTATCTGAACGAGGATCAAATTTTACTGCTCCAAAAAAAGACAGTTTTAATCTTAACATATCTATTGGCATTAAATTTGAACCAATTGTATTATCTTGTATTTCGGCATAAGGAAATTTTTCAACAATAAATGCTCTTCTAACTACATGTCGAAGATCATTATTTTCTATTAAAAATTTTCCAATTTTCAAACTATTTTTTTGATTTGAAATTCTTGCGTATAATTTACAAATATCTCTTGCAATAGCCAGGGGCTGTTCTAGCTCTGATCCCTTATCTATATATCTATCCGCAAGTCTAGGCTCTTCTTTATTTTTAGATATGAACCAAAAATTTTGGTTACTTTCTTTTTTTTCAAAATCTATTTTTAATATATCTGTATAATTATCTTCTAAAATATTTCTCAAATCAGAAACACTTTTATTAGTTGGTATAGTAAAATACTTATCTTCATCTACGCTCATATCTTTTAGCAACGGATTGGTTATATAATCATAAGGTTCCATCATCATTGAAACT
>CACGPA010000038.1 GCA_902574725.1 uncultured Pelagibacteraceae bacterium | reverse complement strand
GCATTGAAAATAATATTTGTATTATCAATATTTCTGTCAATTATATCCTCAAAGTATTTATAAATTTTGTCACTAACTCTAGAAATAATTATAATTTTTTTTTCTTCAAAAAAAGATTTGTTTGTAATTTGTGCTACAAAATTATCAAAATTATTTATTATGTCAGTTTCTTCATATCTATTTATATTGTCTTTAAAATTAATGGTTAAAACATCATTAATTACTTGGTTTTTAAATCCTTCATTTTCTCCATATAATAAATAATAATTTGATTGATTCTCCTTAATTTTTTCTAATTGATATGTTTTAATAATCATTAATAATTTAAACTTTGCAAATAAAGTATTATATTTTCGTTAATATTTTCGATCATATTTTTTTTTATCGAATCTTCATATTTTTTTAACTTAAATTTATTATCATTATTTTCGTATGAGGTTGATTCTTCAAATACTTTTAGTTTTTTTTCTCCCAAAGAATCTTCGATTTCTATTTTAAAAGCGATTTTTAAGGTAAATGTTGCAGGATTACCCTTTTTATCTTTTGTAGAGATACTTTTATTAACTTCTGAATCAATATTTAAATTATACCTTGTTGTATCTAAGTTGTCATTTTTATAAATTTCTAATTTTTTAATTAATAATTTATTTATTTTGTTATCCCCAGTTGATTGAAGTTCACTTATAGAAAATTTTACATTCTTAGTAGAGTAAATTGGTTGATAATTACAACCATTTAAAAATATTAATAAAAATAAAGCAGCTAGAGAAAATTTTTTTATCATTCTAATAAGATATTTATTAATCTGTTTTTTACAAAGAAAATTTTATTAATTTCTTTATTATTGAAATTTTTAATTATTTTATCGTTTTTTTTTATTAATTCCATAACTGTTTTTTCATTAATATCTTTTTTTACTTTCATTATTTCTTTTTTCTTACCATTTATTTGAATAACAAAATCAATAGTTTCATTTTCTAACATTTTTTTATCAACTTTGGGCCAGTTTTGAAAAATATCTAATTTTAAAGTTTCTAAACACTCAAAAGTTAGATGAGGTATTATTGGAGACATAATTGATAAAATATTTTTATAATTTTCAATAAGAGTATCTTTATTAAATTTTTCATTAATAATTTTATTTAAAAAATTATAAGTTTCGTAAATATTTGCTATTATTACATTATAGTTAAATTTTTTAAGATTATTATTAAACTTGTCTATGAGTTGATTTGTATATTTTATTAATTCTAAATCATTTTCTTGATTTTTTGAATTTGTACTTTCATTAATTTTATTCAATACTTTTGTGTGTAATAACCAAAATTTTTGGATAAATTTGTAGGAAGCAATCATACCTTGCTCTGACCACTGAATATCTTTTTCTGGTGGACTATCAGATAATATAAAAAGTCTGACGGAATCAGCTCCAAAATTTTCAATCATTTTTTCAGGGTCTATTGTATTTTTTTTAGATTTTGACATGGACTCAGAAGAACCAACCAAAACATTTTTCTCTGGTTGATCCTTAATAAAAAATTTTTTGCCATCTTTTGTATCTACCTCTTCAGGGTTTAACCAGTTATTATTTTCATCTTTGTAAGTTTCATGGCAAACCATTCCTTGAGTAAATAGATTTTCAAATGGTTCAGTTATAGGAAATTTTTCATTTTTATGATTTATGGCTCTCATAAAAAAACGTGAATATAGTAGATGAAGAATTGCGTGTTCAACGCCACCAATATATTGATCCACAGGCATCCAATACTTTATGGATTCAAAATCAAAACCATAATCATAATTTTTAGGTGAACAAAATCTTAAAAAATACCAAGAAGAGTCTACAAAAGTATCAAGTGTATCCGTTTCTCTAACGCATTTTTTTCCATCAATTGTTACTGATTTCCATTCCTTTTTTTTATCTAATGGATTACCTTTGGACTTAAGATCTATTTCGTCAGGTAATTTAACTGGGAGCTGATCTTTTGGTATAGTTAATACATTTCCATCAGGATCATATGCAACTGGTATTGGGCAACCCCAGTATCTTTGTCTTGAAACTCCCCAGTCTTTTAATCTAAAGTTAATCTTTTTTTTCCCAATTTTTTTTTCTTCTAAAATTTTAATAGTTTTTATAATAGATTCATCGGGCACTTTAAGATTATTTAAAAAATCAGAATTTATTATTTTACCTGCACCAGTATAAGCTTCATTATTAACTTTAAATTTATCAGTTTCATCAATTGGTTTAACAACCGTTTTGAATGAAAGATTATATTTTATAGCAAAGTCTAAATCTCTTTGATCATGAGCAGGACACCCAAAAACAGCTCCAAATCCATAATCCATTAATACAAAGTTAGCAAAATAAACAGGAACTTTTTGTTTTGGATTAAGCGGATTAATAGCTAGTAGTTTTGTTTTAAAGCCTATCTTTTCTCCTTGAGCAATTGATTCCTCTGTTGTACCAGTTTTAGAACACTCTTTCTTAAATTGAGCAAATTTTGTATCATTTTCAAAATATTTTGAAATTGGATGGTCTACAGAGACTGCCAAAAAAGAAAAGCCAAAAAGAGTATCAGGCCTAGTTGTAAAACACTTAATTTCTTTTATAGGTAAGTCTCCTTCAATTTTAAAATTTATTTCACACCCAAAGGATTTTCCTATCCAATTTTTTTGCATAACTTTTACTTTGTTTGGCCAGTTTTTAAGCTCACCAAGACCATTTAAAAGATCATCAGAAAATTTTGATATATTAAAAAACCATTGATTTAATTTTTTTCTTTCAACGACAGCACCAGAACGCCAACCTTTACCATCAATTACTTGTTCATTTGCTAAAACAGTTTCATCAACTGGATCCCAGTTTACGTAGTTTTCCTTTCTATACACCAAACCCTTTTTAAATAATTCTATAAAGAAAAGTTGTTGATGCTTATAATATTCTTCAGAACATGTTGATATTTCTCTATCCCAATCAATTGAAAGACCAATTTTTTTTAATTGATTTTTCATAACAGATATATTTTTTTCAGTCCAACTTTTGGGATGAAGATTATTTTCTTTGGCAGCATTTTCCGCAGGCATCCCAAAAGAGTCCCAACCCATTGGATGTAAAACATTAAAACCTTCCATGGATTTATATCTCGATAAAACATCACCAATAGTATAATTTCTGACATGCCCCATATGGATTTTTCCTGAAGGGTATGGAAACATTTCTAGGCAGTAAAATTTTTTTTTATTTTTATTAATTTCACATTTGAAAGACTTATTTTTATCCCAATAGTCTTGCCATTTTTTTTCGGTTTTTTTAAATTTTTTTTATTTGATTCATTTTTGAGAATAGTTGCCTTTTTAAGTATTGCTAATTTTATTTCATTTTGAATATTTGATTTTATCTTTTTAATTTTACAATTAGTTATATCTTTTTTTTCACAAATTTTCTGGTGTATAACTACTTCAATACCGTCAGCTCTAATTTCATTACTTAAGAATCTTACAGTAATTTTTAACTCACGCAAATCTTTGTTATCTGTTGATTTTTGATTTCCGGCAAACCAATCAGTAATTATAATGCCACCCGAATAACTAGCATTGGTAAAGCTAACAAAATCTAAAACTTCAATAGAAGCTCTCCATAGTTCATTTGAAGACGCAAAATCGAAAGTTCCACCTCCCCCTTTATTTCTCCCAATTCCAAAATTTATTCCTCTACCTTCCTCTAAATTTTTTTGAACTCTCTCTTTCGCATTTACAGGAGTTTCTCTGGCATCAGTCCATCTGAATGGATTTTTACAGCTTGAAGTTAGCAAAAAAGCAAACAACAAAATAATGCAGGTTATAAAATTATTGAATTTCATTAACTTTATATTTATTAACTCTAAAACTCTAAAAAACACATTGAAAAGTTGAATAATACTAAAAAAACACATAAATGCTTTTATGTTAAAAAAAGTAAGTAAAATAGGGGTTAAAATTGTGTTATATTTGCAACATACTTAGGAAAAAAGTATAAAAAAACAGCAAAAATAACAAAATAAGGGATTTATTGTCTATAAGTCCTCTATTCATATGAATAATTTAAACAAAGGAGTTTTATGAATACAATTAAAAAAATAGGACTTACAGCTTTAGGAACAACTTTAGTTGCAAGTTCTGCTTTCGCAGGCGAGTTATCAGTATCAGGTGATGCTGGTTATACTTGGTCTCAAGAAAGCGGTGGTGGTTCAGCAAATCCTGCACTATCTGGT
>CACGPA010000037.1 GCA_902574725.1 uncultured Pelagibacteraceae bacterium | reverse complement strand
TCTAATAATTCTGATTGTAATCTACCAAGTACAGGTCCTAGTATTCTCATCTTCTCTTCATTTCTTTGAAGGACCTCTGTTGCAGTCATATTTCTATTTGATGCTACAACTAACTGATCGATATGAAACATTTTAGCAATTGCATCACGTCTTTGGTTTTCGTGATTTAAAGTTGCAGAAATGTTTTGACCAATTTGTAGTGGCTCAATTTTATCACGACTGCCGCTACGATAATAATTTAGTGAACCTGCACTCATTCTAATTGGTGCAAGCATTCCATCATCAGGTACTAATAAAGGTGGATCTACTTGTTTAGCTGCAGCTTTTAAAGATGTCTCAACCATTTTGTTAAGAACCTTAACATCAGGTAAAGCATTCATTGCAGGTGAACGTCCGTAAATTTCTGTAGATGCTTTTAAGTATCTAGGAATAACATACGGCATTTCTCTAAATCCACCGATTGAGATAATATGACCTGAGCTATTTTCAAAATACACCGATTGATACGGCATATTCTTTTTATCTAATTTATTCTGATTATAGATAGTTCTAGGTCTAACAACGTGAACTAATTCTATTTCTTCAAACGGTTCTTTTTTAAATGTTGTTTGTATTTCTTTTGAAACATTATCAAAGCCAAACTTTTCAATAACTGCGTGCGCAGGCATTTTGAAACGTCTGTAAATAGTATCAACAATTCCTTTAGCGTTTTCTTGAATATATAACTCTTTTATATGTCTAGCAGAAAAGTTAAGAATATCTGTGTCGTCTTGCTCGATCATTATACAAGCAGTACCGAAACAAATTAAATCGTGATATGCCTCGAAAATTTCTTGCTGAAAGTTTGATTTAGCAAAAGCCATATACATTTTATCTTTTGCATCTTCCAACCATTCTTTTGCCTCGTCGCTATCATTTAGTAAATCTTCTTTGTATCTTAAACTAAACCATCTATTCGCTGAGCTAGTTAACATTCCGTGCAAAGATGCTGCCAATAATTCTAAAGCGTGTATGGCGCTTGCATCAAAGATTAATATATTACGTTTGTCGCCTCTTGCTCGTTCTTTTGTGATCTCTGCTTTTCGTGGTTGCATATAGTCAGCGCACTCTTGCCAATGGCTTTCCCAAGTTGATCGTTGTTCCATTAGCCTAGAGAGATTAGACTTTAGCTCTCGAGCCAAATTTCTATATTCTTGATTTTGCATTTATCCTAATAATGTTGGTTTGCTTAATTCAACTTTGTCGTCCAAGCCTTGTCTTGCGAGAATAGTTGACTTACGACCTTTTCTTTTAATTCTTTTTAATCTTTCATCCTCTGAAAGTTCTATATCTGCTACCTCAGGTACTGCAGCCATTTCAACTTCAGTTGGTCCAGCAGTAGTTAGGTCAGGTGTTGGTGCTTCCATTTGAGAAATTACTTTTGGTTGCACTACTGAATTTTGATTATTGTTATCGCCACCGCCACCGCCACCAACTTGTCTAGTTCTTACTCTTGATTTTTTTCCTGTTGGTGAACCTTGATAATCAGAAGTTCCTAAATTTACATCTGCTGCTTTTTCTTTTTTAATATTTTCAATTCCAGTACCAATAGCTTTTATAACTTTAACTGTTGGTGATGCGTCAACAATTTGCTGAATTACACTTGGTTTATTTTTCTTTCTGTAATTAGCAGCTTGTTTTTTAGTTCCGCCTCCGCTTGGTGCGCCTGAACTTCCACTTGAATAACCGCCCATAATATTAACCTCCTAATAAAGTCTTTTGATCTGTATCTGCCTCAACTTCTTCGTAGTCAGGTGATGTAAGTATTGTTGATCTTCGACCTTTTCTTTTTCTATTTCTTGCTCTTAACTCTGCCTCTTCCTCTGCTGCTCTTGTCTCATCTTCGACATCAGGAACATCTTCCACCTTTGGCTCAATAATTGGTGGAGGTGGTGGCATCTTTGGAGCTTTAAAGATTGAACCCATAATTGTAATCCTTTTGTAAATTAATGTTGTTAGTAAATTTTTCTCTGTCTAAACCAACTGCTAAAACTCTCATCGCGTCGCAAGCGTGACTTGCCCACGAGTGAACAGGTTTTGCAGCATAAACTCTATCTTTGTCATTATATTTTCGATGATAATGTCTAAGTGAATTTATAAGTTTAGTGCAGTTATCAATATCGATGTAGCATCTTGGCAAAATCATTTTGACTGCGTGAATACCATCCTCGATACTTAGCTTTGGTGCTATCCTAAATTTTAATCCTAACTGGTAAGCAACCTCTCTTTTGGTCCTACCTGTTGTGAAATCGGTTTGTTCTAAATCGTGTGGTCCTAAATGTTTCTCAAAGACATAATCCTTTTCCTTGAGATATTGAGCATAGTGAGGAAACGCCTCATTATTGTTCTCATAAAAGTCAATGATGTTAATACTATTCCCAATAACTTGATAAAAAATAATAGAAGTAGCATCATTAAAGCCAATATCCCAAGCGGTAGAAACAGGATAGCTTGGATCATACACCACGCGAGTAATTCTCTTTTCATCTTCTAATTTATTTAAAAGATCGCCGTAAATAGAACCTTTGATATTTCCTATAAAAGAACATTCAAACTCTTGGTTATATTTAGATTGTCCCATTACGGACAAAGCAGCGTCTAACTCTTCTTGGTCAATTAGTTTAGTTTCACTGACTTTAGCAGTATAACCAAACCAACTTTCCTCCTTTTTAGCTTTTAAATAATAATCATAAAAAAGATTGTTCATTCCTTTAGGAGTTCCGCAAAGCGACAACCAACCTTTTCTATCTGCTAAAGCAGGTCTAATAACTTCATCCAGTAAGTCTGAGGATATTTGCGCAGCCTCGTCAACCACTGCACCATCTAAATAAATTCCTCTAAGACTATCAGGATTTTCAGATGACAAGAGCATTATTCTTGCACCGTTCATAAAATCACATCTAAGTTCAGTTTCGTTGTACTTAGTCTGAGGAATATTTTTTGTATAAAATTTTAAATAGTCCCAAGCGATTTTCTTTGCCTGACTATAGGTTGGAGCAATGTAAGCAAAGCGAGGATTATAATTTTTATTTGTCATCGCACATTTTATTAAATGATTGATGAGCATTACCGTTTTGCCAAACCTTCTATGACAACAAAGAACACTAAATCTATGTTTATCTAATTCTGTATGTATGAAAGCTTGTTGCTTTCTTGGTGAATAAGGTATTGTTATTTGCATTAGTGAATTGTTGGAACTTTATCGTTGTTGTAGTATCGCATCTTAATTTTAGTAAAGACGAAATCTGCAAACTCAGGTAAATCTGTCTCTTCCTCAAATCCATTAAACACCATCATTAGCTCACCGCTATAGGTAGTAAATGTAAATCCGCTAACATTCTTAAACTTGCTAGGTATTTCAAACTGTTTCTTTTTCTTTGTGTCGCTCATCGGTAATTATATACGTTATAGTGGCGCGCGCGATTTCGTGGTGTGGCTGCTACGCGCAAAACTTTTTTGTTTTTCTGAGGTTTTTGACTTGCTTTTAGATAACCAATCGCAAGCTCTAACTCATTATTCTTTATTTATTTAGCTGCTCGGTACGTTATTGGTACGTCTCTTTATATATCGAACTCCATAACACGCGCGAGACGGCTTTAGTCCGCACTAACTACCTGACCTTCAACAGTCTTTGTTGGTTGCTCCCAACTTATTTGTATCTTGGTGTCTTGTATTATTTCTTGCTTATCACCATACAAGCTAGGCAATAGCTTTGAGGCTAACCAACGATAGTGATGTAGTTTCTCTCTAACTAAGTTGACATCTTTTGATGAGACTGTTTCAAGTTCATCTATCATCTTGTCTAAATAATACTGACATCCAATCTTTCTAGCTTGGCTAATCTTGTTTGAAAATTCTTTATCTGTCTTAATCCAATTATATACCGTCGATAGACTTGGCATATCTTTGGCTTGGCAAATCGAAGTTAGCGTCAGACCGTTCATTAGTTTTGTTTCTAAACTTTCGGTCAATGACTTTGTTAATTGTATCTTGTTTGACATTCTTTAAATTTTGTAATGATTTTATAAGACCAGCTTTTGATGTTGGTCCAGCAGATAAACCAGCGTGAAATTTACACCTATATTTCCTGCTTGTTTTACACCAATAGCCTTTGCATTTACATTGTACTTTATAGTTGCTGCCTCTTGTCATTGATTGGCAACGATCAGGTTTGAATTTCATTTGCGAAACAAAGCAGTTGGAATAAAAAAAAAGAGTAAAAAAAAATTAAACTGAAAACAGTTTTTTAAAATACTTACCTTGATACAGTTAAATTATACAAGTGGTTTCTTATTTGTCTAGTCTCTAAGATTTTATAATATTGAAAAAAAATATTTTTATTTTGAGGATAATTAAATTAAATAAATTTTTTGTCTAATTTGTCAATGCTATTTTTAATTTTGTTAGATAATTTATCCAAGACTTTATTATATCTATTCTTGATTGTAATACGATGAAAACCAAAAAACTTTGCAAGCTTGGTCCATTTAAACCTGTTGGCTCTTAACCAAAATAATTTTCTATCTAGTGTAGGATCTTCTGATACATCATCTTCGATCATCAACAATATGTCTAAAGCTAGTTCATATCTTGTCATCTGTCTTGGTGTTGCTCTTAAAACTAATTTAGGTTTTACGTGAAATCCCCAATCCTTCTTGTCATAATAACTTTCAAGAACCTGATACATTGATGGACATCTTTTATTATTTGGAGCTGCAATAAATCTTTCAGCATAAGCAGCATCATCAAGGATCTGTACTATAAGTTGCTCTAACTTAATTTGTTCTTCAATTACTTTCTCT
>CACGPA010000036.1 GCA_902574725.1 uncultured Pelagibacteraceae bacterium | reverse complement strand
TATTCCACAAATATTAAAAACTCCTCTTCTTAACCTTTTTGTTGGCATATTTAAAAAAAATGTTCTAATTGCAAATTGAGGAGAACCATATGTGCAAAATACAATTGCTTTCTTTCCTTTAAGGTTACCTACTGGATAACCATAGTTTCCAACTATTTTTTTAAACCTAAATGCCCATGGCGGTGCTAAAACTTTATCAATCCAACCTTCAACAATAGCCGGCATTCTAAAATTCCAAATTGGTGCTATTAAAACTATAGTATCTGATTTTTCTATTCTTTTCTGATGATCTAAAACTGTTGAGTCTGGTTTTTCTCCAGAAAAAACTGGATCAAATTTTTCTTTATAAAGATCAACACAGTCAACTTCATGACCTTTTTCTTTAACAGTTTTTATAAACTCATCTCTTATTGCGGCATTAAAAGATTTTTCATTGTAATGCCCATACACAATAAATATTTTTTTCATTTATTTCTTAGAACTGGAAAAACTGGTTGAGATTTCTCAAATAGTTTTTGATATTCTTGTTTTATACATTTGTCAGAAACATATTGTATATTTGAATTTTCTGATATTTTTTTTGCTTCTTCGTTATGTAATCCATACTGCAACCACAAAACTTTAGAGCCTATTTTTTTCGTTTTTTCAGCTATGCCAGGAGCTTCGTTTGATGGTCTAAATACATCTACTATATCTATGGGTATAGAAATATTTTCTATGTCATCCACTACTGTTTCACCATTTATCACTTCTCCTTTTGCAAATGGATTTACTGGTATAACCTTGTATCCAAAATCTTGCATATATTTCATAACTACATTTGCTGGTTTTCTTTTTAAATTTTTTGGATCTTCCCCCTTTTTCTCTGAACTTACGCCAACCATTGCTATAGTTTTTGAATTTTCTAAAATTTTTTTTATTTCTGCACTACTCATTTATTTTTCCATTTGGGTTTTCTTTTTTCTAAAAAAGCAGATATTCCTTCTTTAGCATCCATTGCCATCATATTTAAAGTCATCATCTTACTTGTGTATGAATATGCTTTTCTTAATGGCATTTCTAATTGTTTATAGAACGCCTGTTTTCCAATTTTTATAGTTAGGTTTGACTTAGAAGCAATTGTTTTCGCTACCTTCAAAACTTCACTATTTAATTTTGATTTTGAATAATAATCATTAATCAAACCTATTTCTTTAGCATAGTTAGCTTTTATAGGTTCGCCAGTTAAAAGCATTTTCATCATTTTTTTTCTAGTAACTTTTCTACTAACAGCAACCATCGGCGTACTACAAAATAATCCTATATTTACACCAGGAGTAGCGAACATTGAATCATTAGTACTGTAAGCTAAATCACAACTAGCTACTAATTGGCATCCAGCAGCGTAAGCAGCACCGTGGACTTTTGCTATAACTGGTTTTCTTCCTTCAACTATTTGGATCATTACTTTTGAACATAGATTAAATAATTTGAGATATTTAGATCTTTTTTTTAAACTTCTTACTTCTTTTAAGTTATGACCAGCGCTAAAACCTTTTCCAACTCCTTCTAAAATTATTACTTTAGTTGAACTGTCTTTATCAAGTTTTTTAAAAGTATTTAAAAGAGATTTTAATGTTGCAAAAGATAATGAATTATAAGTTTTTGGATCATTAATTTTTATATTCTTTATCCCATTCCCTAAATTTTTTACTAAAACGTTAATATTTCTCATTTATAATTTTTCTCCATCAAATACTGGAATTTCTTTATATTCAAAAGTGTCAACATTGTCGATGCATGCAACATTAAATTCATAGTTTTCTGGATTTGTATATGATCTATGGTGCGTGTAAATACCACAATTTTTACAAAAAAAATGTTCTGCATGTTGTTTTTTTCCAAATTTATAAACTGATAATTGATCATTGCCCTTTATAACTTTTAAGTTTTTTAATTTAATTTTAGCCATAATAGATCCACGTCTCTTACATAAAGAACAATTACATCTAACTAATTCTTCAATACCTTTTTCTAGTTTAAGTTCGACATGAACTTTTTTACAATGACAAGTTAATATTTCTATTTTGTTCACTAATTACTTTCTTATTTTATTTTCATATTTTTTTCTCATTTTTTGCAAATGAAGCAAATATTCATCTCTAATCTTTGATATTTTAGCCACAGATTTTCCCTTAGCTTGTTTTCTTGTTCCTGAGATTACTCTATTTGATAGTTTTTTTGAAAGTTTCGGAGCTTTTAATTTAGTCCAGGGCAATTTTAATGCTGGACCAAACTGTTCTAACATATGTTTCATTCCAGCGTTTCCTCCTGCTAAATGAAATGTTAAAAAAGTTCCCATTAGCGACCATCTCATTCCTGGTCCATCTTCTATCGCTCTATCTAAATCTTTAGTAGATGCATAACCCTCATTAACTATATGTAATGCTTCTCTCCACAAAGCTTCTTGAAGTCTATCAGACAAATAACCTGGTAATTCTTTCTTGAGCACAATTGGATTCATTGAAACAGATTTATAAAATTTATTAGCTTTGTTTAAAAAATTTTTCTTAGTTTTTTTTCCAGGAACAAGCTCGACTCCAGGCAACATATAAACAGGATTAAATGGATGAGCTATAATTGTTCGTGATGGATTTTTGCATTTAGAATAAATTCTTGATGGGAGCAAACCAGAAGAGCTTGAAGAAATTATCACATTAGGTTTTGAATATTTTCCTATTATTTCCATTAATTTCGTCTTTAATTTATAATTTTCTGGAGCACATTCTTGAACGAAATCAGCTTCTTTTAAAGCTTCTTGTATAGATGTTACATATTTAAAATTTTTTAGTTTAAGTTTTTTTTTATTAAAAAGTTTTCTTACGTAAGGCCAAGTTCTTTTTATTTCTTCGATTATTTTTTTTTTTAATCTTATATCTTTGTCGTAAGCTATAACTTTTTTATTATGAGCTAAAAATCTTATAATCCATCCCGAACCTATTACACCAGTTCCAATTACAGCTATTTTTTTAATCATCTAATCTGCTAAACCATCTGTTCTAGCTACATTTCTCTCTAGATGAATTGGTAATACTTTTCCGTAAATTGCTTTTGAATGTTCAGGAGTATTTACTCTCCAAGGATCTAAAACGTAAGCCGGGATGCACATGTATCTAGATTTTTGACCTTCTACTTTTGTTACTCTGTGCAAAGTAAATCTTCCTTTAAATATTTGTAGATCTCCTGGTTCTAATTTTAATTGTTTAACTCTAGCTCTATCTCCATTTAAAACTTTTTTTACTTCTTCAAAATTTTCATTTCCTGGTTCACGAATATTTGGACAATACTCAAATACTCCTCCCTTTTCAGGTTTCTGTATCATTAAACTTAATGTAAATTCACAACTATCAAAGTGCCAAGGAAGAATTCCCTCTGGTTTCATAACATTGTATGCATGACAAGCTAAAGGATCTGCCCATCTATAAATTGGAGAAACACCCAAACATGCAGATACGAATTTTAAAAGTTCTTCAGTTTCATAAAGAAATTTCATTTCAGAATCTTTTGGAAAACAATCAGAATTTAAATATCCATTATATCTATTCATAAACATTCTTTTTGGATGATTTTCTGGTAATGCTGGATCATCTTTAGCATAAAGATATGCATTGATACTTTCTTTTGACATGTAAACTTCTTCCAGCTGCTTTTCTAATTCTGAATTCATTATTTTTAAAGATTTTGGTAAAATAAAATTTGGAATTGTTGAACAGCTAAACTCATCAAGTTCACTTTTGCATTTTTCTATTAGTTTTTTTATTTTTGGAGAATTTAAATCTTGAATTGGATATTTTTCTAAGTCTACAATAGTTTTAAGTCTATCGTCCATTTGGCTTCACTTCAGCTTTCCTTCTTCTCTCATTTTAGCTCTAATTTTTGTAGCTGAGATTTTTTGTATTTCTTCGGGCATAACTATTTCTTCTATTTTATAACCCACACCTCTGCCGTAACAAATATTTGTTATATTAGGAACTAATATAATTTTAAATCTGCCTTCGTATTTAGGATTTAATTTTTCTTCAATATTTTTTTTAACTGTTTCAAAATCAAAAGGATTATCATCTACTCCTTGGACATCTCTTATTTGAATACAAACTTGTCCAGTTTTCTTAATTATTTCTTCAAATAATGCATAATGACCATCATGAAATGGTTGCCATCTTCCCAGCATTTGTGCAGTAGGTTTTTTATTGTCCCATTCGTAGCTCATAGATACTCCTTAAAGATTAGTTTAAACTTAATAATTTAAATTAAAAGACTTTATTTAATTCTATATTTGCTTCCCTTACATTTCCTAGATTTGTTAAATCATCATTTAAATTAAAGCTTAAATTAAAACCATTTATATCTTTCTTGATTTCAAATTTCGACATTAAATTTTCTGAACCATTTATTTTAAAAGCGTACTCAGTATTTTTGTTTGGTAGATAACCTAATGCAATATGAATATTATCAGTATATCCATAATCTAAAGCTTGGTTTCTTTCGTAAATAATAAAAATACTATAATTCTCTGGAAAAACTATATCGATACCAATTTCACCGTTAATGTTATGAAAAGCGGCAGGATTTAACTTTGTGTTAAAAGCTTTAGAACTATCAGAAACATATGTGTATTTGAGATTTGATGAACGTTTTAAATTAGCTTGATATTCTAATTTTCCATGTCTTTTAATAGAGTACTTTTCATTTTCTAAGTCATGTAGAGCTGCAACTGTTGCTCTTAAATGTCTTGTTTTTACATGTTGTTTTTCAACACTTATTGCACCTGTGCCTACTTCATCATAAGCATTTAATATTGTATGGCCAAAATCTATTTGGCTAGATGGAATTATTGTTAATTTATTTTTTTTAATTTCATCTTTAAGTTTAACAGTACCATATATTTGTTTTCCTCTTCTATTCGCAGTT
>CACGPA010000035.1 GCA_902574725.1 uncultured Pelagibacteraceae bacterium | reverse complement strand
AAAAATAAAATTTATTTCAGATAGAAATCCAAAAAAAACAAATCTTTACACACCAGGTTCAAATATTAGAATAATCTCTGAGGCTGAATCTAGAAAACTGAAACCAAATTATTATTTAGTTTTAGCTTGGCATTTTAAAAAAGAGATTTTATTAGTAAAGTTTTAAATGTATTTGAAGAAAAAAATAAAGGTGTAATAGTAGGCTTTGGTTCAATTTCAAGTATGGTTGGAAGACAGGTTAATACTGGTTATGCATCAGCTAAAAAGGCTTTAGAAACTTATTTTGAAAGCTTGATTATTACAAATTCAAATAATAACTTAAAAATACAATTTTATACCTTGGGATATTTAGATACAAATCTATCTTCTGACAAAAAATTACTACTTCCAAAAGGTTCAACGAAAAAGCTTTCAAAAATTGTTTATAAAAATTTAAATTTAAAAGGAGTTAAAAAATTTTTTCCTTTTTGGTGGATATTTATCAATTACATAATTAAAATTTTACCATTTTCTATTACAAAAAAAATAATTAGAGGAATTAATTGAAAAACAACAATAAAAAACTAAATTTAATCATAAAAAATATTTTCAAAAAACATAAATTAAGGTCTGAACATGCTAAAATTTGTGCTGATGCTTTAATTAATGCAGAACTAGTTGGTGCACCATCGCATGGCCTATCAAGACTTAAAATGTACTGTGATAGAATAAATAAAAAAGTAATTAATCCTAACCCTAAAATTAAAATTAAAAAAATCTCTCAATCAATTACACAGATAGATGCAAATAATAGTATTGGATTTGTTGCTGCAGATATTGGAATAAAAAAAGCGATAAGCAATGCTAAAAAAACTGGAATAGGTTTAGTTGCAATAAAAAATAGTGGTCATTATGGTTTGTCAGGTTATTACGCAGAACAAGCTGTAGAAAAAAATTTAATTGCAATGTGTTTTACTAATGCACCACCTGCGATAGCTCCTCATGGTGCTAAAAAAAGTTTATTTGGAACAAATCCAATTTGCTTTGGAACGCCTACTGCATCAAAAGTTCCTTTTATACTAGATACATCTGTATCAGTTATTAATAGAGGAAAAATAAGAGTGGCAGCAAGAACTGGTAAAAAAATTCCCGAAGGTGTTGCGTTAGATAAATTTGGTAAACCAACAACAGATGCTAAAAAAGCATTAGCTGGTGTTCAGTTGCCAATAGCTGGCTTTAGAGGATCTGGTCTTGCTTGGATGGTTGATATTTTAAGTGGAGTTCTAACTGGAGGAAACCATGGTGGAAAAGTAAAAGATCCTTTTGATGACTTTTCAGGACCTCAAAATATTGGACATTTATTTATTGTAATAAAACCTAACCTTTTTGTTGGAAATTATAATCAAAGAATTAGAGAAAATATTAAAAGAATTAAAAAACTACCTAAAATAAAAGGTGTAAAAGAAATCTTGTATCCTGGTCAAAGCAAATCTAGACGTTATAAAAAAAATATTAATAAAAAAATAAAAATTTCACCAAATATCGATAAGGATTTAAAAGAATTAAATAATATTTAATTTTTTACTGAAATCTTTAATATCTTTAATTAATAAGTCAGGTTGCTCAAGAGCTGCAAAATGCCCTCCTTTTGGCATTTCAGTCCATTGTTGAATATTGTAAATTTTTTCAACATATGATCTTGGAGCCCACTCCAAATATTCTTTTGGAAATAAAGCTACTCCGGTTGGCACTTTTAAAGGAAGATGTTCTTTAGGAAGTGATCTTCCGCCCTCTTCTCTTCTTCCATAATAAATCCATGAAGCAGTGTTAAAAGTTTTAGTAACTAAATAAACCATTATGTTTGATAGCAAGATATCTTTAGAATAAACACTTTCAATATCTCCATTCTCAATATCAGACCAACCACGCATTTTTTCAATTATCCAAGCAGCAACACCAACTGGACTATCCATCATCGCATAACTTAATGTTTGAGGTTTGGTCGCTTGTTGGGTTCTATAACCATCTTCAATTCTTTGTTCTTTTTTAAATCTTTCTTGCCATTCTTTTTCTTCTTCAGTTTGTGGTCCATCTGGATGACGAGTAATTAAAATGTTAATATGTATTCCAGCTAACGCTTCTGGAAAATCATAGGCTAACCATGTACATATCGTTCCACCAAAATCACCTCCTTGGGCAATATATTTTTTATAACCAAGCGTATTTGTCATTAAAGAATTAAATATTACTGACATTTTTCTAGGACCTATTGGTTTTGATGGTCTACCTGAAAAACCAAATCCTGGCAAAGACGGTACAACTACATCAAAAGCATCTTCTTCTTTACCTCCAAATTTCTCAGGATGTGCTAGTTGATCGATAATATGTAAAAATTCAACTATTGAACCTGGCCAACCATGACTTAACAATAATGGTTTTGGATTGCTTCCACTTCCTTTTTCATGAATAAAATGAATATCAATTCCATCTATATTGGTTTTAAAATTTTTAAATTTATTAATTTTTTCTTCAGTTTTTCTCCAATTAAATTTTTCAACCCAATACTTTGAAAGTTCTTTCATATAATCTAAATTAGTTCCATAATCCCAGCCACCATCATCAGGCATTTCATGCCATGAATAGTTTTTTACTTTGGTGTGTATGTTTTGAAGATTTTCTTCTGAAATCTCTACCTTGTAAGGTTTTATCATTTTCTATTTTGAAAAATTAATTTAAATTTTTTACTAAAGATATAAAAATATTAATAAACTATTTAGGATCACCTGGTCCGTCACCTGGTCCGTCACCTGGTCCACCTGGTCCACCTGGTCCTTCTGGTCCTCCTGGTCCTCCTGGTCCTCCTGGTCCACCTGGTCCACCTGGTCCGCCTTCTGGTCCACCCATAGCATCACCAACTGCTCCACCAATATCACCCATAGCACCTCCGGCCATGTCACCCATGTCACCCATGCCGCCAGCCATACCACCACCTTCCATGCCGCCGCCCATGTCACCCATGCCGCCCATGCCTTCCATGCCTGGTCCTGCTGGTCCTCCGGACATAGCTCCAGCCATAGTACCTCCCATAGCACCATCCATAGCTTCACCCATAGCGCCGTCCATAGCTTGTCCCATAGCACCTTCGCCCATGCCACCAACTCCCATAGCTGCTCCCATTGCATGAGATCCCATTGCTGACGCTGCTGCACCTTGAGCGGACATTGCTGCTCCCATAGCTGCACCTGCTAATCCAGCTTCGGCATCAGAAGCTGCACCTGCTGCTTCGGCCACAGAACCCATTGCTTTACCAGGGTCAACACCTGTTCCCATTGCAGCTGATACTTGTCCTAAATTCATTCCTGCATTCATTCCTTTTGTAGCATTTTCTAATGCTCCTTCAGGTCCGGCACCCATAATATCTCCTAATTTTGCACCTTCAGGGCCTGCTTCTATTCCCATGCTTTTTGCCATTTCGGGATTCATTTCAGCATCTAAATCCATTGTACCCATTCCAGATATTCCACCACTCAATGATGCTAATCCCATGTCACCACCTTCCATACCCATTGCATTACTCAAGCCTTCCATGCCTTTTGCTCCCATAGCAGCCATTGTGCCTTGATTAACTAAACCTGTTTCCATTAAATCACCCATCACTCCAGCAGACATTTTTCCTTCTGCAGCCATTCCAGCTAAATCTTGAACTGCCTTACTACCAAGACCAGCAACATTACTTGACATTACAGCTTGCACATCCATTCCTGCGATACCTGCTGCCCCCATACTTGCAACCATTCCTGGTGTTAAACCTGTTTGTGCTGCCATTTCAGCCATTCCTAATTGATCCATTGATGACATATCCATACCTGTCATTTCAGACATTGCTTTACCCATTTCCGTTTTTCCCATACCTTCCACAACTTCTCCCATCATTGCTCCGGCTGGTGCGTTACCTTCTAGTGTTGCACCCATTTTAGCTGCGGTCATTCCTGTAGGTGGAGCCATTGCTCCAGGTAATCCTGATGCTAAAGATGGTTTTGCCATAACCATCGCTCCCATCATCATTCCAGTCTCACTAATATCTGATGGCATTTCAACTGCTGTAGGAGCAGTTTCTTGCATTTCTGCAGCAAAAGAACCTTTCATTTCAGTTCCTTGCGCTACTGCTGATTTTGTTTTAGGAGCTTTACCTGAAATAGCTTTACTAATCATTCCTACTGTTCCTGACATTGCTTGGTTAATACCTGTGTTTGGATCTTCAAAAGCACTTGCTAAACTTTCTGCAACACTCTCCATACCCATTTCAGACATTGCTTTTCCAATTTCTTTCATGCCTTCAACTCCATTCATACCTTCTGCCATGTTTGCCATATCTTTTAATCCAATAGATGACTCCATACTTTTCATCATATCTTTACCCATACCTTTTGAAGTCATAGTTGCTACAATTGCTCCTGTCATTGTTGTGCCCATTTCTCCCATCATATCTGGGTTCGATGCCAAAGTTTCCAATGCTGCAGTTGCAGCACCAACCGGCAATGACTCTAAGGCTCCGGCCATCATATTTGGATCCATTCCCATTTCAGCAACATTCATTGATGAAAATTCAGCTGCATCAAAATTTGCAATATCAAATTGTTCTTTTCCAACAACTGATTTCATATCAACCATTCCTGCATTTGCTAATCCTTCCATAGCTGCGCCAATTCCAATACCTTCTGCGTCAAGCGAGCCCATCATTCCTTTAGAATCAAATCCTGCTTTGTCTACTGCATTCATTTGTCCTGCTATTTTCTGCATAGCAACAACTTTTCCGGCTCCCATTTGTCCTGCAATACTTGATAGTGCTGCCATCTCTTGATCTGAAAAATCTGCAGCAAAATCTATTCCTTCCATATCAAGTGCGCTAGGATCAGGAACTGCACCTAATGCCATATCTGCAACACCTTCTACCAATGACATTGTTTGAACAGCTGCTGTAATATTTCCTGCAGCTAAGCTTTCTTGAGCAAACTCCATTGCTTTTTGCGCTTGTTCAATTGAAGTATCAAGTGCTTTACCTATGTCAGATTTTGCATCTCCTAAACTTTCTGTTGCGCCTGCTATATTTGCAGCCAC
>CACGPA010000034.1 GCA_902574725.1 uncultured Pelagibacteraceae bacterium | reverse complement strand
TCAAAGAAACTTGCTATTATAGTTATGCTGTAAAGAAATACTCCTACATACATTATATTGCTATGACCAAATTTTTTAACTAAATTTCCAGTTATCAAAGATGGTAGAAACATTGCTACAACATGAAACTGTATAACCAAACCTGTTTTACTTAGACTCATTTTTTCCATTACATGCATGCTTAATGGAGTTGCCGTCATCAAAAATGTCATTATTGCATATCCAAATGCTGAAGCTACGAGTGCCTGTAAAAATCTAGGTTGCGAAATTAATTCTAAAACACTTCTTCCCGATATTTTTATATTAGACTCTAATTTTGATATATTTTCATAAAATAAAAAGAAAATCGCAGGTATAATAGTTAAAATAGCAAGTGACAAATAAGATCCAACATATAATTGATCGGTAACAATATCTTTTCCATAATTTGCCATGCTTGGCCCTAAAAACGCTGAAACAATTCCACCTAATAAAATTATTGAAATTGCTCTAGGTACTTTATCTTTTTCAACACTTTCAGCTGCAGCAAAACGATATTGATGCGTGAAAGCCATACCAACACCAATAAAAAAATTTGCAAAACAAAATAGAATAAAGTTTTGATCCATTATTGAATAAGCTGCTAATATAGAAAATAAAAAATTTCCAATTGATGCTGAAATAAATCCAGCTTTTCTTCCTATTAAACTCATAACTTTTGTTGCAAAGACTGCACCTATAGCTATCCCAACTACCGATATTGACATTGGTAAAGTAGAGAGTGATTTTAAAGGGCTAATTTGAGAACCAATAATTCCACTCAAAAATACTGTTACTGGAGCAGCAGTAAAGCTAAAAATTTGACTTAATGTAAGAATTAAAAGATTTTTATTCATTAAAAAATATATTTATCAGCGAGATAGAAAAAAATACCTAGTGCAAAACCCATTAAAATATAAATCATGTGTATATTTATTTAATATTTATCTTTTCTGGAATAATTCCTTTTGGACGATATCTCATTATTAGCAATAGTCCAATACCCATCATCAAAAATCTAAAATAAGGAACGCTATCAATCAAATGAAGCTTAATAACATTAGTGTCTGGTAAATGAGATGTAAAAAAATTTATTAAAAATAATGCAATTGGTGCTGCTTCAATCCATAAAAACCAAACTGCAAAACCTCCCAAAATAGCTCCGAAATTATTTCCACTCCCTCCCACAATAACCATTACCCAAATAAGAAATGTATATCTCATTGGTCTATAACTTCCTGGTGTGAATAAACCATCATGAGTAACCATCATTGCGCCTGCAATTCCTACTACCGCAGAACCTAATATGAAAATTAATAAATGTTCTTTAACTACATTTTTTCCCATTGCATTGGCAGCTTCTTCATTATCTCTTATTGCTCTCATCATTCTTCCCCACGGCGAATAAAGAGCTTTTTGTGTAATAACTAATAAAATTATTACAACAATTAAAAACATTCCGGCAAAGCAAAGTTTTACATATACTGATGATGCATCAATAACTAACTGGTTTAAAGCGTCTTGTCTTTCAGCAACTGAATTAATTAATTTTAATTTTCCTGAATTAAATTTCTCAACTAAATTTATAAACCATGGAGTGTTTTGAAGATCTATTTCATAAGGTACTGGTCTTTTAAGTCCAATAACATTTTTCACTCCTCTTGTTAACCAGTCTTCATGTTTAATAACCGCAATAACAATTTCAGAAATTAATAATGTTGCAATTGCAAGATAATCAGCTCTTAACCCAAGTGCAACTTTTCCAACAATATATGCTAACCCTGCTGCAAAAAAACCTCCAACTATCCACGAAAATAAAATTGGCATCCCAAGACCACCGAGAAATCCTGTTTTAGCTGGATCTACTGCCTCTATACTTTCTATTCCGGGTTCAGATACAAGTCTTAGTAAAACTAGCCCTATTACAATTAAAGATATAATTCCATAGGTTCTTTTTTTTGATTTTACAAATTTTTTTAAAATATATCTTATAGAAAATATCATTCCTATTATTATAAAAAGACATACAATTATATTTGTTCCTCCCGCTGACCATGCTTCTTCAACTGGTGCTACAGAAACTAAAACAGCAGCCAATCCACCAAGCGCAGTATATCCCATAACTCCAAAATTGATCAGGCCCGCATAACCCCATTGTATATTTGCTCCCATTGTCATTACTGCTGAGATTAAACAAAAATTTAATATTGATAAGGCAATACTCCAAGATTGAAATACGCCTACTAGAATTATTAATAAAATCATAATTGAGTAAGCAACAATTACATTCTTGTATTCTCTCATAATACTCTTCCTTTAAAAATTCCTGTTGGCCTAAATAACAAAACAACTACTAAGATAGAAAATGAGACTGCAAATTTATAATCTGTTGATAATAATTGTACTAATGAATCTGGCTCTAAAGTTTCTGGAAGAATATAAGTGAAAAATTTTTTATAAGCATATGTTATTAATATTTCTGCAAAAGCTATTACATAGCCACCTAAAAATGCTCCGAAAGGATTACCAATTCCACCAACTATGGCTGCAGCAAAAATTGGTAGCATGTTATTAAAATAAGTAAAAGGTTTAAAACTTTTATCTAGTCCATAAAGCACACCCCCTATTGTTGCTAAAATTCCTGCAATAATCCAGGTAATCATTACTACTTTTTTTGGATCAATGCCTGACAGTAAGGCTAAATCCTCATTGTCAGAATAAGCACGCATACTTTTTCCTGTTTTCGTTTTATTCAAAAACCAAAATAAAATTGAAACTACTATAATTGTTATTACCAGTGTGATGACTTGAGTAGATTTAACTGTCAGTCCTTCATTTAATCCCGTCATTTCTTTAAATTCATTGGCTTTTAATATAAATTTTTCACCATCAAAAAATCTTCTATCAAAAGGACCTATAATAATTCTAACAATTGCCTGAGTAACAAACATCACCCCGATGCTTACCATTGCAAGCTGTACAGGGGGGCTTTTTTTAATTCTGTAATAGCTAAAAACTAATTTATCAATTGTAAGCATATACAAAATCATAAAAATTATTGCAAAAGGTATGGCAATTAAAGCTGTTGGCAAGATTCCTAAAGAAATACCAATAGATTGAAAATACCAAGTAAAAAGAATTGCAACCATGGTCCCAAATGACATCATGTCTCCAGTTGCAAAATTTGCAAATCTTAAGATGCCATAAATTAATGTAACAAATATTGCACCTATTGCTAGTTGTGAACCGTAAGCAAGTGCTGGGACAAAAATATAATTAAGTAAAAGGACAATTGCATTTATAAAATCCATATTAAGCTCCTAAAAAAGATCTCCTTACTTCAGGATCATTTAATAATTCTTTTCCTGAACCCTCAAATTTATTTTCTCCTGTAACTAAAACATATCCCCTGTCAGAAATGCTTAGTGCTTGTTTTGCATTTTGTTCAACCATTATGATGGCAACATTTGTTTGTTTTACTTTAAATATATGATCAAATAATTCATCCATTACAATTGGTGAAACTCCAGCTGTTGGTTCATCCAACATTAGTACCGATGGTTTTGTCATTAAAGCCCTTCCAAGTGCAACTTGTTGTCTTTGGCCTCCTGACAGCTCACCAACAAATTGAGATTTCTTTTCACTCAAAATTGGAAACAATTCATAAATTTCAGCAATTACTTTATTTAAATCCTCATTCCTTAAAAATGCTCCCATTTCTAAATTTTCTCTGACAGTCAAGCCTGTAAAAACATTTCTAGTTTGTGGTACAAATGAAATTCCTTTTTTAACTCTATCTTGTGGACTTAAGTTTGATATATCTTGATTATCAATTAAAACAGATCCTGATTTTAAATTAAGCAATCCCAGCATAGCTTTCATTGCAGTTGATTTACCAGCGCCGTTTGGACCTAAAATTGCAACTATTTCACCTCTATTTACATTAATAGAGCAAGAAGTAATTATATCAGGACCATTACCATACCCACCTGTCATTTGTTTTCCTTCAAAGTATGGCATTAATTATTTCCTTTATTTATTTTGGTTCCTCTACCTAAATAACTTTCAATTACTTTTTCATTTTTTTTAACTTCTTCAACCTTTCCTTCAAATAAAACTGATCCTTCAGCCATAACTATAACCGGATCGCATAGCCTGCTTATAAAATCCATATCGTGCTCAATCATACAGAAAGTATAACCTTTTTCTTTATTTAACCTTAAAATGGCTGTGCCAATTTCTTTCAGTAAAGTTCTATTAACACCCGCTCCTACTTCATCGAGAAGCACTAGCTTTGCATCAACCATCATTGTTCTTCCTAATTCTAATAATTTCTTTTGTCCTCCCGAAAGATTTCCGGCTAGTTCATTGGATAAATGTTTTAAATTTAAAAAATTAATAACTTCTAATGCTTTTTCTTTTACTTTTACTTCTTCATTTTTAACAATACCTGGTTTTAATAAAGCATTCATTAATTTTTCTCCTGATTGATTACCAGGTACCATCATTAAATTTTCTAAAACAGTCAAATTTGTAAATTCATGAGCAATTTGGAAAGTTCTCAATATACCTTTTGAAAATAATTCATATGAAGGGATTGCAGTTATATCTTCATCATAAAACAATACTTTTCCTTCGCTAGGTTTTAAATTTCCAGCAATTAAATTAAATAATGTAGTTTTTCCAGATCCGTTAGGGCCTATTATTCCAGTGATAGATCCTTTTTTTATTTTTAAAGAACAATCATTGACTGCTGCAAGGCCTCCAAAATACCTTGAAAGATTATCTATTTGCAGGATATTTGAATCAGACTGCATAGAAAATTATACTTTGTTTAATCTTTTAAGAATACTATTTAATGTTTTTTCAGTTGCTCTATAGAAGCCAGCTTTTCTTAACTCTTTAACTCCTTGTTCATTAAGTCCTCTTGAAGTTTGAGATTCTTTTACTAAATATTTCAAATCTTTATTAGAATTAGCAACAGCGTCTTCTGATAATGCTACAAAAAGTGAAGTGATATATTTTTGAGCTTTGTTTCTTTTAACACCACGTTTAACTAACCAATTAGACATAGTGCTTAACAATTCATAAAATGGAGCCATCATTCCTGAAGTAGACCAAAAGTTTTTTGAAAGTTTTTCATTACTAATTTCAACTGTAGTTCCAAGTTTATTAAAAAAATTTTTAACTTTTTTATTAGGTGGAAACATTGGAACTGGGCCTTTTTTTAATGAAATTGGTGGAAGAGGTATTGCTCTTACAATTGTTGCTTTAACCTTAATGGCTTTTTTAAGTTGAGGCAAAGTCATTGTTGAAATAAA
>CACGPA010000033.1 GCA_902574725.1 uncultured Pelagibacteraceae bacterium | reverse complement strand
TACCGCTGATAGAAAAAAATTAGACTTACTTAACCAAAAATCTGTTTATAAATTTTTAAAAAAAAATAAGCCTGATATTGTTATAATTGCAGCGGCAAAAGTAGGGGGTGTTTTAAATAACAGTAGACATGGTGCAGATTTCATTTATGAAAATTTACAAATACAAAATAATTTAATTCATGGTAGTTATGTTAATAAAATTAAAAAACTTATTTTTTTAGGATCTAGCTGTATATATCCAAAAAATTCAAAACAACCTATTAAAGAAGATTATTTATTAAATGGAAAATTAGAGGAAACAAACGAACCTTATGCTATATCCAAAATTGCAGGAATCAAAATGTGTGAAGCTTTTAACAAACAATATAATACGAATTACTTATGCTTAATGCCAGCTAATACATATGGTCCAAATGATAATTATGATCTTCTAGATTCACATTTTTTTCCAGCTTTAATTAGAAAAGCACACGAGTGTAAGCTAAAAAATAAAAAAAATATTGAAGTTTGGGGCTCCGGTAAACCATTAAGAGAATTAATATTTGTAGATGATATTGCAGATGCATGTATTTATTTTATGATAAAAAAAATTAAATATTCTTTAGTAAATATTGGCACTGGCAAGCATATGACAATTAAAAAATATGTTAATTTTTTATTAAAAAAATTAAATTTAAAAGTTAATATAAAATTTAATAAGTCAAGACCTGATGGCGTTTATAAGAAAGTCTTAGATGTTAAAAGAGCTAAAAAATTAGGATGGAAAGCTAAAATAAATTTGGAAAAAGGTTTTGATATTACTTACAGAGATTTTTTAAATAAATATTAATGAAAAATATAATAGTAATAACAGGCGGAGCAGGTTTTGTAGGATCAAATTTACTTAGTTTGTTATTAAAAAAAACTAAATATAAAATTATTTCAATAGATAATTATAGTTCTGGTTCAAAAAAGAATCATATAAAAAGTTCTAGAGTAAAGTATTTGACTGGACATACAAAAAATATTGCAAATCTTTTAAAAAAACCTAAAAAAATACATACTATTTTTCATTTTGGAGAATTTGCGAGAATTTATCAAAGCTTTTTACAAATGGATAAATGTTTAGAATCAAATTCGATTGGCACAAATGCTGTTTTTAATTATTGTTTAATTAACAAAATAAAACTTATTTATAGCGCCACTTCAGCCTCATTGGGAAATAAAGGAAAAGATAAAAATTTGTCTCCATATGCATTTACTAAAGCAAAAAACTTAGAATTGTTAGAAAATTTAAAAAAATGGTTTAAATTTAAATTTGAAATTATTTATTTTTATAATGTTTATGGACCCAAACAAATTAACAAAGGAAGTATGGCCACAGTAATTGGTATATTTGAAGATTGTTATAAAAAAAAAAAATTTTTACCAGTTGTTAAACCTGGCAGTCAATCAAGAAGATTCACTCACATTGATGATACGGTAAATGTTTGTTGTATCGCCTGGAAAAAAAATTTATGTAGACACTATAGCATTTCTCATAAGAAAAGTTTTACTATACTTGAGGTTGCCAAGTTGTTTAAAAATAAAATAAAATTTTTACCAAAACGAGTTGGAGAAAGATATGCTTCTGCATTATCTAATATGAATCTTTCAAACCGCGTTTATAAATACTTTGGAAAAAAAGAATTGAAAGATTATGTCGCTGAATTCATTGAAAAGCAAAGGTAATTTACAATTGATTTTTTATTTTTTTTTAATATAAGTTTCTGGCCTGGTGATTATTGCGAAGGTGTAATACCCGATCCCATTCCGAACTCGGAAGTCAAGCCCTTCTGCGCCAATGGTACTTTGTCTTAAGACATGGAAGAGTAGGACGTTGCCAGGCTAAAAAAACCTCACAATAAAAAATATAAAATTAGTAATAAAAAAATCTAAATTAAGTGTATTTTTTTTTTTTATAGAAAAATTTAAATCAAGTTGCATTTTCCTTCTTATCCAGTAAGCTTTAGTCATTAAGTTTGAGAAAGTTTCATCCAAATTTTTTTCATGCTTTCTTTTAAAAGTAATTTTATTTAGTTTATTTTCAACATTAAAAAAATTAGAACAAAATAATATTAATTGAACATCTATAGCTAAATATTTCCATTTGAATGGTTTAGTTTTTTTAAAGAAAAGTTTTAAAATTTTTTTTTTGACAGTTATTGTGCTTGTTCCATTTATTTGAGGCCAATTTATTAAAGTACTTTTATAAATATGATTATTTTTATAATTTTTAATTTTATTTTGTTCAATTTTTCTATTTTTTGAAAAAATTATAGGAAGGTCTTGATTAATGTCAATTTTTTCATCTTTCAAAATATAAGATAATTGTTTTAATTTTTTTTTAGAAAATTTATCGTCACCATCTAATAAACATATATACTTTCCAGAAGATTTATTTAAGCCAAATAGAACTTGGTTCATTTGATCCATTACTGGATATCTTGAATCACTTTTAAGATGAAAATAATTAATTTTTTTTGATTTGATATATTTTCTATTTATTTTTTGGTTAGATGTATCTGTTATAACTATTTCATAATCTTGAAAATCTTGATTTATACATGAATTAATACATTCGCCAATAAATGAGGATTGATTGTGAGTATTAATTATTATGCTAAACTTCATATATTAAATTATTTAGCATTTTTAATATTTAAGCAATGATTCTTTTGTTGACCAAGCAAATTTAAATAAGTAGAAGTTCAAAAAAAAATAATTATGAAAATAAAAAGTTCACTCAAATCGCTAAAATCTAGAGATCTGAATTCTAAACTAGTTAGAAGAAGAGGAAGAGTTTATATAATCAATAAAAAAAATCCAAAATTTAAAGCTAGACAAAAATAACTGTATGGGTAACTGTCGCAGTTATATTTTTTAGCTTTCATCAAGATTTTCCTGTTGTAGTATTAAGAAATGATAATTGGATCAAATTTAGAAAACCAAGAAATAGAAAAAAGAATTGCTATTACACCTGAAATAGTAAAAAAATATATAAGTTTAGGATTCGAAATTAATTTAATCCATAACTATGGTGCGCACATAGGCTTTCAAGATTCAAATTATGAGAAATTAGGTGCAAAAATAATTTTTGATGAAAAAGACTTAATAAATAATTCGGATATAATTATTCAAATGCGACTGCCAAATGATAATTATCTTTCTTTAATTAAAGAAAATCAAACTATTATTGGTTCTTTAGATATTCATGTTAATAAAGATAAATTAAAAAATTTATTAAACAAAAAAATAAATATTTTCTCGCTTGACTTACTTCCAAGAATAACAAGAGCACAATCGATGGATATACTTTCATCTCAAGCGAATTTGGCTGGCTATAAAGCGGTAGTGGAGTCTTTTGCTAATTTTGAAAAAGCGATACCAATGATGATGACGGCCGCTGGAACGGTGCCTGCGGCTAAAGTTTTAGTTGTTGGAGCTGGAGTAGCAGGTTTACAAGCAATTGCTACTGCAAAAAGAATGGGAGCAATTGTTTTTGCTACAGATGTCAGGATGGCTTCAAAAGAACAAGTAGAAAGTCTTGGTGGAAAATTTTTAACTGTTGAAGGTTCAGAAAATCTTGAAACTGAAGGTGGTTATGCAAAAGAAGCTTCAGATGACTTCAAAAAAAAACAAGAAGAACTTTTAAAAGATACTTTAAGGAAAATTGACATTGTTATTTGCACTGCTTTAATACCTGGAAAAAAAGCACCATTAATTATTAAGGAGAATATGATTAACAATATGCAACCTGGATCGTTAATATATGATTTAGCTGCATCTCAAGGCGGTAATACGGCATTTACAGAAGCTGATAAAGTTATTGATAAAAATGGAGTTAAAATTATGGGTGAAAAAAATATTTTAAATAAATTACCAGTCTCTGCTTCAAATCTATATGCAAAAAACTTATTTAATTTTATTTCAAATCTTTATGATAAAGAAAATAAAAAAATAAATATTAATATGGAAGACGAAATAATTAATAATACATTGATAAAATAGATTATGGAAATTGATCCTTTTATATTTAGATTGAGCATTTTTATATTATCTATATTTATTGGATACTATGTTGTATGGAGCGTGACTCCCTCGTTGCACACACCATTAATGTCAGTAACTAATGCGATTTCCTCAGTAATTATAGTTGGAGCAATTATAGCCTCTTTGGCAGGCAATTCAGAAACTATTTTTAATTCCGCAAATATTTTTGGTTTTTTAGCTATTGTTTTGGCTGCAGTAAATATTTTTGGAGGATTTTTGGTAACGCAGCGAATGCTTGCAATGTACAAAAAGAAAAAAAAGGATAAATAAATATGTCAGCAAATTTATTAGCAATTTTTTATTTAATCTCAGGGATTTTATTTATTTTGGCTCTTAGAGGGCTTTCTTCTCCAGAAACATCAAGACAAGGAAATTTGTTCGGAATTATTGGAATGGCAATTGCTATTATTGTTACTTTTATTTCAGTAGGAAATTTTTCAACAGGATTTTTATACCTTTTAATTTTCTTGTTGATTGGTGGTTCGCTTGGAGCATTTATTGCCTTCAAGATACCTATGACAGCAATGCCTGAACTTGTGGCTGGATTTCATAGTTTAGTTGGCTTAGCAGCAGTTTTTGTTGCGATATCTGCATTTTTAAATCCTGAAGTTTTTAATTTAGGATCAGTAGGAAATATTAAAATTGCAAGTCTAATTGAAATGTCTCTGGGAGCTTCAATTGGAGCAATAACATTTACTGGATCAATAATAGCTTTTTTAAAACTTCGAGGAATAATGTCAGGGAACCCAATAACTTTTGTAGGGCAACATTATTTAAACTTATTTTTAGGTTTATCAGTTGTAGTATTAATTTTTTATCTTTGTAAAATTCAGTCAGCTAACTTTTTTTGGATGATAATTGTAATATCTTTTTTATTAGGAATTCTATTAATAATACCGATTGGTGGAGCAGATATGCCTGTTGTAATTTCAATGTTAAATTCATATTCAGGTTGGGCTGCTGCTGGTATCGGTTTTACTTTAGAAAACACTGCACTAATTATTACTGGTGCTTTGGTTGGATCTTCTGGGGCAATTTTATCATATATTATGTGCAAAGGTATGAACCGTTCTTTCTTTAGTGTAATTTTAGGAGGGTTTGGTGGATCAGATCAATCTTCAATCTCTAAAAGTAAAGAACAAAAACCTGTAAAAAATGGAAATGCAGATGATGCTGCTTTTTTAATGAAAAATGCATCATCAGTAATTATTGTTCCAGGATATGGTATGGCAGTTGCGCAAGCTCAGCACGCGTTAAGAGAAATGGTAGATGCTCTTAAAAAAAATGGTGTAAAAGTATCATATGC
>CACGPA010000032.1 GCA_902574725.1 uncultured Pelagibacteraceae bacterium | reverse complement strand
GGAGAGAACCAGGCTGCTCCATGTGTTTAGCAATGAATGCAGATAAATTAAAACCCGAAGAAAGATGTGCATCGACTTCGAATAGAAATTTTGAAGGTCGTCAAGGAAGAGGCGGCAGAACACATTTAGTGAGTCCAGCAATGGCTGCAGCCGCAGCTATATCAGGAACATTAGATGATGTTAGAAAGTACAGAAATTAAATGAAAAAATTTACAACATTAAAAAGCATTCCAGCTTATCTTCCAATTGTTAACGTTGATACGGATATGATAATTCCAAAACAATTTTTAAAAACAATAAAAAGAACTGGACTAGGTAAAAATCTTTTTTTTGAAATGAGATATGATGAAAATGGAAAAAAAATTGAAGATTTTATTTTAAATAAAGAACCATTTAATAAATCAAATATTTTAATAGCGGGAAAAAATTTTGGCTGCGGGTCTTCAAGAGAACATGCACCGTGGGCTCTTTTAGATTTTGGTATCACTTGTGTTATTAGTCAAAGTTATGCTGATATATTTTATAATAATTGTTTTAAAAATGGAATTTTGCCAATAACTATTTCAGAAGAAGAAGTAAAAGAGTTATCTGAGTATTCAACAAGAAAAGAAGATATAAGTATAATGTTAGAGGATCAAAAAATATTATTTGGAAACAAAGAAATAAAATTTGAAATTGATCAATTTAAAAAAAAATGTTTAATAGAAGGGTTAGATGACATAGCTTTATCACTTGAGCAAAAAGCTAAAATTGAAACATTTGAAAATAATTTAAAATCAAGCAAACCATGGATTTTTAATGATTAAAGTTAAAAAAAGAAAAATATTGCTTTTGCCTGGCGATGGTATCGGACCTGAAGTTATTACAGAAGTAAAAAAAGTAATTAATTGGTTAAATAAAAATAGATCACTAGACTTTGAAATTGATGAGGATTTAGTAGGAGGTGCAGCTTATGATAAACATGGTACACCAATTACTGATGAAGTATTTTATAAAGCGTTAGAAAGTGAAGCTGTTATTCTTGGTGCTGTAGGTGGACCGAAATGGGATAATTTAGATTTTTCTAAAAAACCTGAAAGAGCACTTCTTAAATTAAGAAAAGAATTAAAATTATTTGCAAATTTAAGACCAGCAATCTGTTTTAAACAACTTGTTGATGCATCAAGTCTTAAACCTGAAATAGTATCTGGTCTTGATATAATGATTGTAAGAGAATTAACAGGAGGAATTTATTTTGGAGAGCCTAGAGGAATAAAGCCGATAGATAATGGTGAGAGAGAAGGAATTAATACTCATACTTATACAACTAGTGAAATTGAAAGAGTTGCTAAAGTTGCATTTGATCTTGCAAAAAAAAGAAATAATAAAGTTACATCTTGTGAAAAATCAAATGTAATGGAAGCTGGACAATTATGGAAAGAGGAAGTGCAAGCACTACACGATAAAGAATATAAAGAAGTAGAATTAGAACATATGTTGGCTGATAATTGTGCAATGCAATTATTAAGAAACCCAAAACAATTTGATGTAATAGTTACAGATAATTTATTTGGTGATATTTTATCAGATGAAGCGGCAATGCTAACAGGCTCGCTTGGACTTTTACCTTCTGCTTCATTAGGATCAAAAGATAAAAATGGAAATATGAGATCTATGTATGAACCTGTTCATGGTTCAGCACCTGATATAGCAGGAAAAGGTATAGCTAATCCTATAGCTACTATTTTAAGTTTTTCAATGGCTCTAAGATATTCATTAAATTTAGATAAAGAAGCAAATGAACTAGATAATGCTGTTCAAAAAATTTTAGATGATGGTTTAAGAACAAAGGATATTTTTTCTAAGGGAAATAAAGAGGTTTCTACTCAAGTTATGGGTGATGCTATTATTGCTTGTTTGCAAAAATAAGTATTTTAAATTATTTTATAATTTCAAAAAATTATGACGACATATAGCGCACCAATAAAAGACATGATGTTTCTTTATGAAAAAATGAGAAACAATAAAAATTATAATGAAATAGAAAAATACAAAGAAGTCACAGTTGATCTTGTTAAAAATATCTTAGAAGAAGCTGCAAAAATTAATCAAAATATTATTTTACCATTGGCAAAGTCAGGAGATGAAAATCCTACAGTTTTAGAAAATGGAATCGTAAGAACACCACCTGGATATAAGGAAGCTTACAAAAAGTTTATTGAAGATGGTTGGACGTCTTTATCTTGCGATCCGAAATATGGCGGACAAGGCATGCCAAAAACTGTAAGTGCTTTTTTTGATGAAATGATATCATCAGCTTGTTTATCTTTTAAACTATATAGTGAATTAAGTATTGGTGCTTATAATTGTATAAATCATCATGCCCCAGAAGAAATTAAAAATAAATTTTTGCCAAAAATGGTTGAAGGAAAATGGAGTGGAACGATGTGTTTAACTGAGCCTGTTTGTGGAACTGACTTAGGTTTACTAAAGACTAAAGCGACAGAACAATCAGATGGTACATTTAAATTATCTGGTCAAAAAATATTTATAACTTCAGGAGACCACGATCTTACTGAAAATATAATTCATCTTGTAATAGCTAGAGCATCAGATTCACCAAAGGGCACAAAGGGTATTAGTTTGTTTTTAGTTCCAAAATTTATTGTGAAAGAAGATGGAACAATTGGATCTAGAAATGGAATATCGACAGGTTCAATTGAAAGTAAAATGGGAATTAAAGGTTCAGCAACTTGTGTTTTAAATTTTGATGAAGCTACTGGATATATGATCGGTCCTAAAAATAAAGGATTAAACTCTATGTTTACCATGATGAATTTGGAAAGAATTGTAGTTGGGATTCAAGGTTTAGGAATTTCTGAAATTGCATATCAAAACTCATTAAATTATGCAAAAGAGAGAAAGCAAGGAAAATCAAATAACAGTAAAGAAACAAATGGCGCAGATCCCATAATTGATCATGCGGATATTAAAAAATCATTACTAAATATGAAATCAATAATTGAAGGTGAAAGAGCTTTATGTTTTTGGTTGTCTCAACAAACAGAGGTTAGCCTTAATCACACTGATGAAAAAGTAAAACAAGAAGCATCTGATTTTGTATCTTTAATGACTCCTGTTGTTAAATCAATGTTTACAGATATGGGTATGGAAATTACAAGTGATGCTATGCAAATTCATGGTGGTTATGGATATACAAAAGATCAAGGTATAGAACAATTATATAGAGATAATAGAATTACTCCAATTTATGAAGGTACAAATTCTGTACAAGCTATAGACTTAGTGTTTAGAAAATTAGTAAATAAAAATGGAGATGTGATAAGCAGATATATTGATACAATTAAAAAAGATTTATCTAATAATAATAAAAATTTAAAATTTTTTATTGAAAAATTAGATAAAAGTATTGATGTTTTGGATAAATTTACAAATTGGATTAAGGAAAAAATGAAAAACTCTAAAGATGACGTTAGTTCGGCGTGTAATGATTATTTGAAAGTTTTAGGCTTAGTAGCTACGGCTCATGCATGGATTAAGGTTTTAGAAGTTAGTTATAATGATTATGATTCAAATAAAGAATTTTATGAAGAAAAAATTCAAACTGCAAACTTCTATTTTAACAGAGTATTACCAAGGATAGAAAGTCATTATTTATCTTCAATTAGTGGAAGTAAATATATAATGGATTTCAAATTTAACTAATGAATAAATACGATCAGAATTTAGATAAAAATAAAGCTAACTTTGTACCTTTAACTCCATTAAGTTTTTTAGAAAGAGCAAAGGATATTTACCCAAATTATGAGGCATTAATTTATGAAGATAAAAAATATACGTGGTCTGAAATTTATAAAAGATGTACAAAATTTGCGAGCGCTTTAGAAAAAATTGGAATAGGAGAAGGAGATACAGTTTCAGTAATGGCGTTTAATACTACTGAAATTTTTGAAGCTCATTATTCTGTTCCAATGTGTGGAGCAATTCTCAATACAATTAATACTAGGTTAGATGCCAAAACAGTTGCATATATTTTAGAGCATAGTGAAGCAAAAGTTTTGATTGTAGATAGACAACTTCATTCAGTCCTTGAAAAGGCATTGAATAGCATTAAGACAAAACCAATAATAATAGATATCCAGGATAATTTTGCAGATCAATCATTATTAAAAAAAATTGGTGATAAAGAATATGAAGAATTTTTAAATACAGGAGATGATAACTATATTTGGAAAAGACCAAAAGATGAGTGGCAAGCTATTTCTTTAAGTTATACTTCTGGCACAACTGGAAATCCTAAAGGAGTTGTTTATCATCATAGAGGTTCATACTTGATGTCCACTGGCAGCGCGGTTGCATGGAACATGCCAAATAGATTAAATTTTTTAACAATCGTTCCAATGTTTCACTGTAATGGATGGGGATATCCTTGGACAATTCCTATGTTAAATGGAAAAACAATATGCTTAAGAGCTATAGATGTAAAAAAAATATTTGAATTAATAGACAAACATAAAATTACTCATTTTGGTGGAGCACCAATTGTTTTAAATATGATAACAGGAGCTTCAGAGACTGATAAAAAAAAATTAAATCAAAAAGTTTATGTTTTAACCGCAGGTGCACCACCTCCAAGTATAATATTTAAAAAAATGGAAGCTTTAGGTTTTGAAGTAATGCACGTTTATGGACTTACAGAAACTTATGGTCATATTTTACAATGTGCATGGAATGATGAATGGGATTCTTATGATGAGGATAAGAAAAATGAAATTAAAGCAAGACAAGGAGTAAGATATCCAAATACTGAAGATGCTATGGTTATGGATCCTGAAACAATGAAACCCGTACCAAAAGATGGAAAAACAATAGGTGAAATCATGATAAGAGGGAATATTGTTATGAAGGGCTATTTTAAGGATAAAGAGGCAACAGAAAAAGCAATGTCACATGGATGGTTTCATTCCGGTGACTTAGCAGTTACAAATCCAGATGGTTATATAAAAATAAAAGATCGATCTAAAGATATAATAATTTCAGGGGGAGAAAATATTTCTTCAATTGAAATTGAAAATACTTTAGCTAAACATCCAAGCGTTTCTATTGCTGCAGTAGTTGCAAAACCAGATGATAAATGGGGAGAAGTTCCTTGTGCGTTTATAGAAAAGGTAAAAGATAAGAATGTAAGTGAAAAAGAATTAATTGATTTTTGTAAAGAAACTTTAGCTGGATTTAAAGTTCCAAAAAAAGTTGAATTTTGTGAGTTACCCAAGACTTCAACAGGAAAAATACAGAAATTTGAATTAAGAAAAAAGGCTAAGGAGCTAACCTGAATTTAGAAGTAAACGAGAAAAATGTGTTCGTTTCAACGGGCGGCTTTGATTTTGATAAAAACAAGCCATCAATTTT
>CACGPA010000031.1 GCA_902574725.1 uncultured Pelagibacteraceae bacterium | reverse complement strand
CATTAAATTTTAAGCTATTTTTATATATAGATATAAATCTTTTTTCAGACCTATAGTTATAGTTAAAATAAAGTTCATATATTTTTTTTGGTTTATTAATTATTTTCTCAGGCCACTCAATTAATGTCAAAATATCTTTATAATTTTCAAATAAACCTATATTTTCAGTCTCATTTGCATCTTTAATTCTAAACAAATCGAAATGATGAATAGTTAAATTTTTTATTTTATATTCATTTAAAAGACTAAAAGTAGGACTTGTTACTTCTGTTAAATGTATTTTTTTTTGTTTCTGAAGATTATTTATAAGATATTTTACAAAAGTAGTTTTTCCTACTCCTATTTCTCCATAAAGAAATATTATATCTCCTTTTTTAAAAATTTTTGAAAATTTTTTTGCTAAACCTGCTGTTAAGCTTTCTTTTGAAATGTCAAAATTGCTACCTTTAGTAGCGATAGGCATCTGGTTTGTAGGGTCCATCGGGAGTTACACTAATATAATCTGCCTGATCTTTCGACATTTTTGTTAGTTTGGCACCTACTTTCTCCAAGTGTAGTCTTGCTACTTTTTCATCAAGATGTTTTGGTAAAACATAAACTTTTTTTTCATATTTATCTGAATTATTCCACAGTTCTATCTGAGCAGTAACCTGGTTAGTAAATGAAGCACTCATTACAAAACTCGGGTGCCCAGTAGCACAACCTAAGTTAACCAGTCTTCCTTCTGCTAGCAATATAATTCTTTTTTTACTTGGCAAAGTTATTTCATGAACTTGTGGTTTAATTTCATCCCATTTATAATTTTTTAATGCTTCAACTTGAATTTCATTATCAAAATGTCCAATATTGCAAAGTATTGCTCTATCTTTCATTTCTCTCATATGATCTGCTGTAACTATATCTTTGTTACCTGTGGCTGTTACTACAATATCAGCTTCTTTTATCATATCGTCCATCAAAACTACTTCATAACCTTCCATTGCAGCTTGTAGTGCACATATTGGGTCTGTTTCAGTTACCATTACTCTTGCACCACTCTGCCTTAATGAAGCAGCACTACCTTTTCCAACATCACCAAATCCTGCTACAATTGCAACTTTGCCTGACATCATTACATCTGTCGCTCTTTTTATTCCATCAACTAAACTTTCTCTACAGCCATATAAATTATCAAATTTAGATTTTGTAACTGAGTCATTTACATTGATTGCCGGAACTAATAATGTTCCCTGAGCTTCCATCTTCTTAAGTGCTAATACACCAGTTGTTGTTTCTTCAGATAATCCTTTAATGCTTTTTAATAAATCTTTGTAATCTTTGTGCATTAGCGCAGTTAAATCACCACCATCATCAAGTATCATGTTTGGTTTCCAATCTTTTTTTCCCTCGATTGTTTGTTTAACACACCACCAATATTCCTCTTCTGTCTCACCTTTCCATGCAAATACCGGTATCCCCACTTTTGCAATAGCTGCCGCTGCATGATCCTGAGTTGAAAAAATATTACATGAAGACCATCTTACCTCTGCCCCTAAATCCACAAGTGTTTCAATAAGAACTGCCGTTTGAATTGTCATATGCAGGCATCCTAAAATTCTTGCACCTTTTAAAGGATTTTTACCTTTATACTCTTTTCTTAGCGCCATAAGACCAGGCATTTCCGTTTCGGCTAATGAGATTTCTTTTCTTCCAAATTCTGCTAGTGAAATATCTTTTACTTTAAAATCTTCCATAATCGGCAGTACTTAACAGTATAAACCTAAATAATCAACCCAACATTAAGTTCCAGGAAAAATAATTTCTATTTTTGCACCTTTTCCACTTGGGTTATTAGTCGCATTAATAATACCTCCATGTAAATCTATCAAATTTTTTACAATATTAAGCCCAAGTCCTGAGTGTTCACCAAATTTTTCTGGTCTATTACTATAAAATCTTTTAAAAATTTTATTAGTTTCTTTTTCTTTAAATCCAGAGCCTTCATCAATAACATTAAGTATCACTTGATTATTTTTGTTTTTGTTTAATTTTACTATAATTTTTTTATTATCGTCACTAAATGAAATAGAGTTTTCTAAAAGATTAGCTAAAACCTGCTCTATTCGATTTTCTATACCAATAATTTCATACTTATTAAATTTTTTATCAACATCTAATAATATTTGGATACCTCTTTTAGATAAATATATACTATTAAAATCATCCACAACAGAATTCGTTATTAAATTTAAATCAATTTTTTTCATTTGTTCTTTTGTCAAAGCTAATTCATCTTTCAGCATTTGAGAATAATCTGTAATTAATCTTTCAATTCTTTCGACATCATGACTTAAAATTTTAACAAGTTTATCTCGCTGGTTTTTATCTTCAGTTTCAGAAATTATCTCTGATGCACTTTTCAAAGAAGCTAATGGATTTCTTATTTCATGCACAAGATCGGTTGAAAAATTTTCAGCAGTATTTGCTCTATTCTGAAGTTCACTTGTCATGTCGTCTAAAGAACTAGATAAAATGCCGAGTTCATCACGACGTTTTTTTAAATTTTGAATATTGGTCTTCTTATCACTTTTATCTTTTATGATTTTTGTATAATCAACTAAGTTCCTTATTGGTTTTAAAAAATATCTATTCAAAACAAAAGAAAATACTAGAATTACTATCGTTACTAATATTGCTGTTCTAATTATAAAATTTTTTCTTTCATCAATTGCCGTTTTTATTTCATTGGCATTTTCAGCTACCACTAAAAAACCAACATTCTTATCGTCAATAATTATATTTTTAATAGTATTTAAAAAAAATTGATCATAAAATTCTTGAGTAAATGTAAAAGGACGTCCAAAATCTTTTGATTTTGAATAGTCAATAGTAATATCTTTTAAACTTAAAATTTTGTTGCTTTCTTCTTTCTTATCTTTTTTAGGATCATTATTATTTTCGCTTAAATTATCAAATTGAATAATATCAATTCTTTGAGAAAAAGATCTAGGATCCAAATCAAGAGTGTCTGTATCTGCTATAATATTAAATTTATCATCTAATAAAATTACTCTATCCAAGTTTTGAAATAAAAATCTTGTAGAAAATAAAAATTTTCTTATATCATCTTCATTAAATTGAATTTTCAGTCTTTTTATATGATTAATAGTGTTATCAATAACCTTAATATGGTTAGATGTTTTTTTTTTAATTAGGTTTGGTTGAATACTTTTTAAATAAACAATCGTAAGTATTCCAATTATAATAAATACGATAAAATTGATAAATAAAAATTTTTTTAATATGGATAAATCTTTTAATAAAGATCCCATAATTAACTAACATTCCATCTATAACCGCTGCCATAACGTGTCTCAATTGCAGAAAAATTTTGATCTACTTTTTTAAATTTTTTTCTTATCCTTTTAACATGACTATCGATTGTTCTATCTTCTATATCAGTATCCTCCCTGTAAGCTATATCCATTAATTGAGATCTTTCTTTAATAATTCCTGGTCTTTTTGCAAGTTCTTGTACAATTAAAAATTCTGTAGTTGTAAGTTTATCGGGCAACTGTTTTCCACCCCATTCACATTCTAATTGTGAAGGATCAAGCCTAAGTTTACCATGATTAATAACATTTTTAGTTTCTTCAATATTATTAACGTTTTTTTTCCTTAACTGAACTCTTATTCTCTCAATTAAAACTTTTATAGAAAATCCTCCAGATTTTTTTACAAAGTCATCTGCACCAAGTTTTAATCCCAATAATTCATCAATTTCATCATCCTTTGATGTTAAAAAAATAACTGGTAAAGTAGTTTTCTTTCTAAGTTTCTTGAGTAACTCTTCTCCATCCATTTTTGGCATTTTAATATCTATAACCGCTAGATCAGGTGGTTGACGTGTCAAACCAATTAATGCACTTTCTCCATCCAGGTAAGTTTGAACATTAAAACCTTCTTTCTCTAAAGCTATACTTATGCTTGTAAGTATATTTCTATCATCATCTATTAATGCTATCGTTTCTTTCATATATTAATATTATTAAAAATACTAAATTGTTCTAATTTGGGCAAGAAATCTAAATTAATGAAGTAAGCCCCAATTGTCTCCAATATTTAAATCTACTGTTAAAGGAGTTGAAAATGAATGCAAATCACTATCTTTAACACTTGTCATTTCATCTTTAATAATTTTAGCTACTTTCTTTTCTTCAGACTTTGAAACTTCAAAAATTAATTCATCATGAATTTGAAGTAACATTTTACATTTATCATGTTCTATATCTTCCAATTTTTTATTTAACCTTATCATTGCTAATCTCATAATTTCTGATGCAGAACCTTGTATCGGTGCATTTATCGCTGCTCTTTCTTGAAAATTTCTAACATTAAAATTTTTATCATTAATCCCAGTAATGTGACTTCTCCTGCCAAAAATATTACTGACATATCCACTTTTTCTGCAAAATTTAATTGTTGAGTCCATATAACTTTTTATTTCAGGAAATTTAAGAAAATACGATTTTAAAAATTCTTCTGCTTCTTGATTTGAAACCGTTATTTGTTTTGCAAGACCATATTGTGAAATTCCATAAATTATTCCAAAATTTATTGCTTTTGCTTTTCTTCTCATATCAGAACTAACTTTTTTAATATCAATATTAAAAACCTCACTAGCTGTAAGTGAATGAATATCCTGATTATTATTAAACGCTTTCTTTAATTCTTTAACATCTGCTAAATCAGCTAAAATTCTCATTTCAATTTGATTATAATCAGCTGATATCAATACATTGCCTTTTTCTGCAATAAATGATTTTCTTATATCTCTTCCATCTTCGGATTTAATTGGAATATTTTGTAAATTTGGATCGCTAGATGCTAATCTACCTGTTGTTGTTGCTGCTAATAAAAAAGATGTATGAACTCTTTTTGTATTAGAGTTTATATGCTCTTGAAGAGAATCGGAATATGTATTTTTTAATTTAGAAATTTGCCTCCAATCTAATACTAACTTTGGCAACTCATTTCCCTTAAAAGCTAAATCTTCAAGAACTGTTGCGCTTGTTGCAAAACTTCCTTTTTTAGTTTTTTTTAAAGATGAAATTTTTAGCTCATTATACATTATTTCACCTAATTGTTTCGTTGAAGCAATATTAAATTCTTTTTTTGAAATCTTAAATATTTTTTTTTCAAGTTCCTGAGTTTTTTTTTCAAATTTTTTTGACAAAATTTTTAAGAATTTATCATCAACTTTTATTCCATTAATTTCCATTTTGGCTAAAATCTTTATCAATGGTTTTTCAAAAAGTTCATATATGTTTTCTAATTTCTCAGAAAGTAAATTTTTTTTTAAAACTCTATAAAGTCTTAGCGTTACATCTGCATCTTCAGATGCATATTCAGCAGCTTTGTTTATCTCAACCTCTCTAAAATTTATTTGTTTTTTTCCTGTGCCAACTAGTTCTTTATAAGAAATTGTTTTATGTCCCAAATGTATCTGGGATAAAGTATCCATGTTATGTCTATTTTTTCCTGCATCCAATACATAAGAAATTAGCA
>CACGPA010000030.1 GCA_902574725.1 uncultured Pelagibacteraceae bacterium | reverse complement strand
AGTTCTTCAAATAATTTTTCTTTTTCTCTTGGATCTAATAATGACAGAGGAGGCAAAATATTATTAAAACAATTATCAGCATCTGATAAAAAAGAATGCATTCCAGAAATTAAATTATATTTATCAAATGCCACTCTAACGTTGCAAAGTTTTTCGTTATATTTTTGATCTCTTTTGTTTTTAAAATCGTCATAAACTTTTCGTGATAAATTAGCTGTAACATTGCAGGTTGCGGTTATAATTCCTGAACAACCAAGTTTAAGTCCTTTTAATAGTTTTAATTCCGAACCAGGTAAAACTGAAAAATTATCTATATTCAAATTTTCATACAAATTATATGTACTATCTTTTACTCCAATAATCTGTTCGGGATATTTTTTTGCTAAAGTTTCAACGCACTCTATGCTAAATTTGTAACCACATAATTTTTCAAAATTATATAAAATTATTTTACAGTCTGATATATTTTCAATAAGTTTATTATAAAAATTTATAACATCTTTATCTTTATAAAAATAATATGCTGGAGGCATAATTAGAAATTTTTTCATGCCCAATAATTGACTAGTCTTCATTAAGAGAATTGTGTCAGTTAAAGAATTAAATCCAGTTCCAACAATAAAATTTTCTTTATATTTACTTTTTGATAATTCTTCGATTAATTTTATTTTTTCCTCTAAAGAAATAAGTTGTGCCTGACCAGTACTTCCTAGTATAGCAACACCATGACATCCTTGATCAATCAAATTTTCTGCATGCTTTATGGTTTTACTTATATCCAATCTTAAATTTTTATCTAGAATAGATACTGAAGCCGCATAAATGCCATTAATTTCACTCATAAATAAAACTTATATAAAAAAAAAAATTTAGTAAAGATTATAAGATATTTTATGAAAATATTAACTATCCAAAATAGAATAGGAATCGGGGATATGGTAATTTTTTTACCTTTTATAGAAGCAATAGCAAAAAAATTTGCAACTCCTGTTTATCTTCTTACTAAAGAAAGTTCTAAAGCTTCCCAAATTTTAAAATCAAATAAAAATATAAAAGAAATTATAATTCTTGAACGGAATAATAATAAAAATGGACATCACGATGGATTAACAGGTTCATTAAATTTAATCAAACGACTGAAGTCCTATAATTTTGATAAAGTATTTATTTTTAATTCATCATTAAGGTATAATTTAATTACAAGATTTGCATTAATAAAAAACATTTATCAATATCCATTATTCAGAAAAAAAAATCAGCATATAATTTCTGCAGCACAAAATTTTTTACAATCAAATCTTGAAATAAAAGTAGATAGCAATCCTAGTATTTTATTAGATGGTGAAGAATCTAAATTAGTTAAATCTAAATATAATATTCTAAGCGATCAAAAAAATATATTACTAGGAATTGGAGGATCTGGTCCTACAAAAAGAATTTCTCCTAAAATTTTTTTAAAATTTATGGAGGAATCCTCAAACAAATATAGCTGTAAATTTTTTTTAGCTACTGGGAAAAATGAAGAAGAACAAAAAATACTAAAGAAAATTTTAGATTCTAAATATAAAACCCAATGCATTGCACTTGATAAATTAAAACTATCTGAAATTTTACCTGTTATAAAAAATTGTAATATTTCAATTTGTAACGACTCTAGTTTCAGCCATTTATCAGCGGCGCTTGGAATTCCAACCATTGTGTTAATGGCAGATACACCACTACTATACGGTAGCTATAGTCCTCAAATGCATCCAATACTTCCTGATGGAGAAAAAACAGTCACACATGATACTCTAGGAAAAGATAAGATTAATCCAAAAAAAATTTTTGAAAAATTTCAGGATATTTTAAATTAAACTGAATCTTTTAAAACAATTTCTTTAGCTTCGTTTACAATTGATGCTAAACGCTCTAACTCAGGACTTATATCTGGATGAATTTTTTTCATAATTTTTTTATATGAACTTAACACCTGATCTTTATTATATTTTTTTTTAGGATTTAAATTTAAAATTCTATATGCCTCATCAATAGACATACTTTGTGTATTCAAACTATTATTAGTGTTATTAAAATTAAATCTGCCTGAATTTTTCAATATTTTAAGCAAACCCCAAATTCTAAATATTTGCATTAAAGTTAATCCTGCTTTTGTTTTAATTAAAGGAAGAATCATTAATACAAAAGGTAAAGAAAATATAAATCTACCTGCATATGCCATTACAATTGCAAGAATTATAGATAAAATTATTGTAAAAGTTCTTATACTCTTTGAAATTTTTGCACTAGAAGTTTTTACAAACCAATTAAGAATTAAATAGAGTATGACAAAAATAACTAGTGTTAACAAAAAAATATTCATGTAATAGATATCCTTTATATGAAAATACCACAATTAGCTAAAAAACCTGAGAAAAAATCTTGTCATAATGTAACATGGGAAGATAATTATAGCTGGTTACATCAAAAAAATATTTTAGAAGTATTAAAAGATAGTTCAAAACTTCTTCCTGAAGTTAAAAATTATTTAATTGAAGAAAATACATATGCAGAACATCATCTTAAAAATACTAAAGATTTACAAAAAAAATTATTTAATGAAATAAAAGGAAGAATCAAATTAGATGATGAATCTTTACACTACATTGATAAAGAATATGAATATTGGACAAAAACTACTTCGCACGGGAATTACTCTATCAAATTAAGAAAAAAAATTGGGACCAACGATGTGGAAGAAATATGGAATGGAGACCTTGAAAAAGAAAAAATAAAAACAGAATATTTTGGCGTTGGTGATCTTGAGGTTAGTTTTAATGATAAGTACCTGGCTTACTCATTAGACCTTAAAGGTTCTGAATATTATACAATCTGTGTAAGAGATATAAAAACCAATAATTTAATAACTGAAAAAATTGAAGATACTTCAGGTGGAATAACATTTAGCCTAGATGATAAATATATTTTTTATTCTAAATTAGACAAGCATCATAGACCAAGAAAAATATTTAGACACAAAATAGGAACTTCAACTAAAAAAGATATTTTAATATTTGAAGAAAAAACTGAGGCTTTTACAGTTGGAATAAGCCTAAGCTCAGATGAAAAATATTTTTTTATTAATACTTCTGACCACAATACATCTGAAAAATATTATTTTTCTGTAAACGAAGAAACCCCAAAACCAAAGCTTATAAGATCAAGAGAAAAAGGTATTATTTATAGTGTAAATTCTTGGGATAATTATTTTTACATGCACACAAATAAAGATGCCGAAGATTTTAAAATAGAAAGATGTAAAGACATCAATACACAAGAATGGGAAACATTTATTGGTCCAAAAGAAGAAACATTAATTGGTAGTTTGCTATTTTTAAATAAATGGATTATTCGTTCTGAAGTAACAAATGCTCTTGATAAAATATTTGTTAAAAATGTTGAAACCAACAAAGAAGAAGAGCTCATCTTTACAGATGAAAACGTTTACGAAGCTGCGGTATCGCATATTCAAAAAGATAAAAATACAGATCTAATTTATATCGCTTACTCAACCCCCAAAACTCAATCTCGTGCTTATTTATACAATTTAAAAACTAAAGAAAAAAAGTTAGTAAAAGAACAAATAATACCTTCTGGTCATGATTCAAAAAATTACATTGTTGAAAGACTTGAATGTGAATCTCATGATGGAAGAAAAGTTCCAATTACAATAACAAGACACAAGGATACACCTGTTGATGGATCAGCACATCTTCTTTTATATGGGTATGGTTCATATGGAGCTTCTATGACAGCATCTTTTTCTTCAACAAGATTAAGTTTAATAAACAGAAATATTATTTGGGCTACTACACATATACGAGGTGGCATGGAAAGAGGAATGAAATGGTGGAAAGAAGGAAAGCTATTAAATAAAAAAAATACATTTAAAGATTATATTTATTCTGCAAATTTTTTAATTAATAAGAAATATACTTCAAAAGGAAAAATTATTGGAATGGGTGGATCTGCTGGTGGACTTCTTATGGGTGCTGTTGTAAATGAAGTACCAGATATATTTCTTGGAATGGTAATGGCAGTTCCATTTGTCGACTGCTTAACAACAAATCTAGATCATTCATTGCCATTAACAGTTGGTGAATTTGATGAGTTTGGAAATGCAAAAGATAATAAAGAACATTTTCATTATATATATTCTTATGCACCTTATAATAATATTAAAAAAATAGACTATCCTCATATTTTAATAACAACAAGTTTAAGCGATAATAGAGTTTTATTTGATGAACCGGCAAAATTTACTGCCAAGTTAAGAGAATACAAAACTGATAATAATCTTCTTTTACTTAAAACAGAAATGAATGCTGGTCATGGAGGAAAATCTGGAAGAGATGGTGCTATAGAAGAAATTGCTTTTGACTATGCATTTATTTTAAAAATTTCTGAAAAAAATTAATTTCTAGTTCTTGAAAATAAATAAATAATTATTACATAATTTATGAAAGTTGCCTAATGGGACTTTCAATAAACCTTGCTAACAAAGGAGGATATATGACAAGTAAGGATCTATCTATATTCAACTCACTAAGACCTTTTTCGGTTGGTTTTGACGATATGTTTGACCAATTTGAAAATATGTTGGGAAATGGAGGTTTGAGCGCACAATCAAACTATCCACCATACAACATAAGAAAGACCGGAAAAGACAACTATTCAATTGAAGTTGCTCTTGCTGGTTTTAGTAAAAAAGATGTTGAAGTTGAGTTTGAAGACAACTTATTAACTATAAGAACAAAACAAGTTAATAAGTCTGAAAATAAAAATGAGGATGGTGAAATTATTCATAAGGGTATTTCTCAAAGGCAATTTGCTAGATCATTTACGATTGCAGATGATGTAAAAGTAGGTGGTGCAGAGCTGAAAGATGGTCTTTTGACAATAGCTTGTGAAAGAATTGTGCCAGAACAAAAGAAAAAGAAACTTATTGAAATTAAATAAGTTCTAAACCTTGCTTGTGGGGATTTCTCCCCACAAGTTTCAAAAACTATTTATTTTTTTTTAGGTAATGTTGCATTTAAAATAAATGCTAACAATCCCGCAGGTATTAAGCCTGTCGTAAGCAATAGTCCTAATTTAATTCCTAAATCTGGCACATGCGCAACAAACTCAGGAAAAGCATATAGCCCTATTCCAAAAGATAAAGATAATGATAGTATTAAAATATTCCTTTGACTCATTTCTGATTTTGAAATTAATTTAATTCCTGCTCCAGCAATTAATCCAAACATAATGATAGCTGCTCCACCAATTACTGAGTCTGGCATTGCAGCAATAATTCCACCAAGTTTTGGAAATAAGCCTAATAAAATTAAAATAACACCTGCAACTGTTCCTACGTGTCTACTAATCACTCCCGTAAAAGCAACAAGACCTGCATTTTGTGAATAAGAAGTATTAGGCATAGCATTAAAAATTGATGCAAAGGCTGTTCCAACTCCGTCAGCCATTATACCTCCTGAAAGTTCTTTATCAGTAGCTTCTCTATTTGCTCCACCCATTGTTGTGGCACTAATATCCCCTATAGTTTCAATTGTTGTAACTATAGACATAAACAACA
>CACGPA010000029.1 GCA_902574725.1 uncultured Pelagibacteraceae bacterium | reverse complement strand
TTTAGCGCCACATCCCTTATTCTCATCTTTTATAAAAGCAGCAAAAAATCATAAAAAATGAAAAATTTAACTGTAAAATGTGGAAACATAAGCATATCAAACTCTAATAGATTTTTTTTGATAGCTGGACCATGTCAACTTGAATCGGAACAGCATGCTATGGATATGTCTGGAAAAATTAAAGAGATTACATCTAAACTTAACATTGGTTTTATTTATAAAACGTCTTTTGATAAGGCAAACAGAACAAGTTTAGTAGGAAAAAGGGGAATAGGTTTAGAACAGTCTTTACCAATATTTGATAAAATTAAAAAAGATATGGATATTCCAATACTTACCGATATTCACAATGCTGAGCAATGTTCAATTGTTGCAAAGCATGTTGATATTTTACAAATACCAGCGTTCCTTTGTAGACAAACAGATTTATTAATAGCAGCTGCTAAAACAAAAAAAATTATTAATGTAAAAAAAGGTCAATTCTTAGCACCATGGGATATGGTTAACGTGACAAAGAAAATTTCTGAATCAGGTAATAATAATATTCTTGTTACCGAAAGAGGTGCAAGCTTTGGATACAACACATTAGTTTCTGATATGAGATCTTTACCCATAATGGCTAAAAATGGTTACCCAGTTATTTTTGATGCAACACATTCAGTTCAACAACCTGGTGGACAAGGTGAAAAAAGTGGAGGTCAAAGAGAATTTGTTGAACATTTATCAAGAGCAGCAGTGGCAGTCGGTGTTGCAGGAATATTTATGGAAACGCACCAAGATCCTGACAATGCGCCATCAGATGGCCCTAATATGATTCCATTATCTAATCTTGAAAAGTTATTAAAACAATTAATAGAGATAGATAACGTAATAAAAAAATAATTAGTGAGTAAAATTAACAAAGTTTATGCAAGGCAAGTCTTTGATAGTAGAGGAAATCCAACTATCGAAGCTGAAGTTATTTTAGAAAATGGTATTAAAGCATCATCTATAGTTCCATCAGGTGCTTCAACTGGAGCTTTCGAGGCACATGAATTAAGAGACAATGATAAAAATATTTTTTTAGGTAAAAGTGTTTATAAAGCTGTTAAAAACATTAATACAATAATTTCAGAAAAAATTATAAATCAAGACCCAAATAACCAAAAAAAAATAGATGAAATTTTGTTAAAACTGGATGGAACTGAAAACAAAAAAAAATTAGGAGCCAATTCATTATTAGCTGTTTCTTTAGCCGTAAAAAAAGTATCAATAATACTAAATAAAGAAAATCATTTTGACTCCAGTAAGGAAGTATATTTACCCCACCCATTAATGAATATTATTAACGGCGGAGCTCACGCCGATAATCATTTAAATATACAAGAATTTATGATTAGGCCAGATTCTGCAAAAAACTTTATGGATGCCGTAGAAAAATGCTTCTTAGTTATTCAGAATTTAAAAAAAATTTTAAAATCTAAAAACTTACTTACTAACGTTGGTGATGAAGGTGGTTTTGCACCCTTAATTAAATCTAATGAAGATGCCTTAAATTTAATTGTTGATGCAATTGATGCTGCCAATTTAAAGCCAGGACTAGATGTTTCTATTTGCCTAGATGTAGCTGCTAATGAACTAATCGACAATAATGGAGCTTATGCTATTCAATCTGACAGTTATGAAAAAGTTGATAATGTTATTAAATATTATGAAAAAATAACTTCTGACTATCCTATAAAATCAATTGAAGATCCTTTTGGAGAAGAAGATTGGCAATCATGGAAAAAATTAACTGAGAAAATAGGTAAAAATGTTCAAATAGTAGGTGATGATTTATTCGTTACAAATGTTAAGAGACTAAATAAAGGGATTGAGCAAAAATCAGCAAATTCAATTTTAATAAAAGCTAATCAAATAGGCACTTTGACAGAAACAATTAACGTTATTGATTTAGCTCAAAAAAATAAATTCACTACAGTTATTTCTCACCGATCTGGTGATTCTGAAGATACATTTATAGCTGATTTAGCTGTAATGACTAATTCATCTCAAATTAAAGCCGGATCATTAGCTAGATCTGAAAGAGTGGCTAAATATAACCGTTTATTAAAAATAGAGGAACAACTTGGAAATAAAGCAAAAATGAATAAGATTCATTAATGCTAGCAAAATTAAGAAAAAACTATCCTTTAATTATCTCAACTTTCTTGATCATATATTTTTTAGTTAATTTATTTGGAGGAGAAAGAGGATTATTTTCTTATATTCAAAAAAAAGAAACTATTCATAAATTAAAAATAAAAGAAAACGAACTAACAAAAAAAATTATCGATCTTGAACATGTAAATTCACTATTATCTGACAATTTGGACCCGGATTATATTGATATCTTGATAAGAGAAAAATTTATGTTTGGAAAAAAAGGTGAAAATACATATATAGTTAATAATGACAGTTAGACACCCAGAAAAAATAAATAAACCTATAAACCCAATTAAAAAAAAACCAAATTGGATAAGGTCAAAACTTACAAATAGTAAAGAATTTTTTTTAACAAAAAGTATAGTTAATCAGTATAAATTAAAAACTGTTTGCCAAGAAGCAAATTGCCCAAATATCACTGAATGCTGGAGTAAGAGGCATGCAACTTTTTTAATTATGGGTGAAATATGTACTAGAGCGTGTGCTTTTTGTGATGTAATAACTGGCAAGCCAAAACGACTTAATCCTTTGGAACCATTAAACATTGCTTTTGCAGTAAAAAAATTAAATTTAAAGCATACTGTAATAACTTCAGTTGATAGAGACGATTTAGATGATGGAGGAGCTAATCATTTTCATGATGTTATCATTGAAACAAGAAAACAAAATCCCGAAACTACTATAGAAGTTTTAACACCTGATTTTTTAAGAAAGGGAGACTCTTATAAAATTGTTGTTGATGCTAAACCAGATGTTTTTAATCACAACATTGAAACTGTACCAGGCTTATATAGACAAGTAAGACCTGGTTCTAGATATTTTTCTTCGTTAGAGCTTTTAAAAAATACAAAAAAAATAAATAAAAATATTTTTACTAAATCAGGGTTGATGGTTGGACTAGGTGAAAATAAAGATGAAATTGTTCAAGTAATGGATGATTTGAGATCTGCTGAAGTTGATTTTTTAACCATCGGTCAATATTTACAACCTTCTACTAAACATCACCCATTAGAAAGATATTATAAACCTGAAGAGTTTGATGAATTAAAAACAATAGCTAAGTCAAAAGGTTTTTTATTAGTATCATCATCTCCACTAACAAGATCTTCTTATCATGCAGATGAGGACTTTGCTAAACTTCAAAAAAATAGAATAGCTCAAACTAATGCCCAAAGCATCAGTTAAAAGATCTATCGAATGTAAAAAAGAACAATTAATCGATTTAGTTCTAGATATAGAAAAATATCCAGATTTTGTTCCCTTTTGTATGGATGCAAAAGTACATCAAAGAAAAGAAGAAGGTGATTTATTATTGATAATTGCTGATTTAACTATTGGCAAAGGCCCTTTTAAGGATACTTATAAAAGTGATGTTAAATTTAATAAAGAAAAAGATTCCATCTACGTAACAAATGTCGATGGACCTCTTAAACATTTAGAAAATAAATGGCAATTTAAAGAAGAAAATAAAATGACAGAAGTTTTATTTGAAGTTGATTTTGAATTAAAAAATGATTTTTTAAATATTGTTATGACAAAATCTTTTCAATTTGGTTTAGATAAAATTGCCGATGCTTTTGAAGAAAGAGCAAAAGATCTATTTAGCAAAACCTAGAATAAGATTTAAAGCTTTATTGACAGTAGATTTTTGAATCGTGGTTCTTTTTTTATTTTTAAATAAATGTTTTTTAACCAATGTTTTGTTACCTTTTTTAATACCAATAAATACTAAACCTACTGGTTTTTCCTTAGTTCCACCTTTAGGTCCTGCAATTCCCGTAATTGATACAGAAATATTGGTTTTGCTAATTTTATTTAAATTTTTAACCATTGATAAGCAGGTTTCATAGCTAACTGCACCATGTTTCATTATTATTTTTTTTGGAATTTTAAGTGTATTTATTTTAGATTGATTAGAATAGGTGACTAATCCAAGCGTAAAAACTTTAGAAGAACCACTAATTGAAGTTATTGTGCTTGAAAGCAAACCACCCGTACAAGATTCAGCAAAGGAAATTTTAAGTCTTTTCTTTTTTAATAATCTAACAATTTTTTGAGAAATTTTTTTCATGAAGTTAAAACCATATATAATACAAGAACAGCTACAACATATAATCCAGCTGCAACATCATCCATAACCACTCCAAAACTGTTCTTAAAGTTTTTATCATAATAACTTACAGGGTATGGTTTAACGATGTCAAAAACTCTAAATAGAATGAACATAATGAAATAAGATGTTAAGATTTGGCTAGTTTCTTTTGTCCCTTCATGCGCAATTTCGTAAAGACATATTGGAATTGATTGACCAATAAATTCATCTATGACAACTTCTTTAGGGTCTTTATTATCTAAATCTTTTATAAAAATATTAACTGCATATAGCGAGACAAAGAAAATTATAATTATAAATATTAAAACAAAATTTGGTGAAATTTTTAAAATATGAAGTAAAAAAAATAGAAATATAGTAGTTGCTAGTGATGCAATACTACCTGGTATTTTTCTAATTTTCCCAATACCAAAAAGAGTAACAAATAAAAAAATAATTTTATTAATCATATTTTATAACTGAAGCTATTACTTCACAAGCAATAGCTTTTTCTTTTCCTATTAAACCCAATTTTTCTGTTGTTTTACCTTTTATATTAATTTGATTTTTTTGTATTTCACAAATATCTGAAATAAATTGAATCATTTTTTTTCTCAATTTTGAAATTTTGGGTGTTTGAGTAATTATGTTAACATCAAGATTATTTATATAGTAATCTTTTAATTTTATTTCATTGATAATTTTTTTTAAAAGTATTGTAGATCTTATATTTTTATATTTTTTACTTTTATTAGAAAATTTTTGACCTATATCACCCATTTTACACGCTCCAAGAATTGAATCTGTTATTGCATGCAATACAGGATCACCATCAGAATGTCCCAAAGTACCTAAATTTGATTTAATTTTTAAACCACCTAAATATAATTTTCTTCCAGGAACTAGTCTGTGAACATCAAAACCAATACCATAGAAAATCTTGTTTTGTTTAATATCATTGTTGTAAGTAATTTTATAATTTGTATTTTCACCTTTAATGAATTTTACTTTAAGATTTCTATTAATAAATAAAGAAGCTTCATCTTGAACATTTTTTTTGTTGTTTAACGAAATTTTAAATAAATCTTTATACCTAAATCCTTGAGGTGTTTGTGTTAAAAGCGCATTTTCTTTTATTAAGTTATATGTAGTATTTTTAAAATTATATTTTATTGAGTCAGTTACGTTAATATAGGGAATTACTGCTTTATTTTTTTTCAAATTATTAAGAATATTGTTGAGCATTTTTACTGAAAAATTTGGTCTAGCAGCATCATGAATTAAAACATTTTTTACATTTAATCTTTTTGCATATTTTAAACCTAACAATGATGAATCACTTCTTTCTTTCCCACCTTTAATTATTTTAACATTTTTGGGATATTTTTTTTTTATAAAAAAATTATTCTTAACAACTAGAATAATATGTTTAAAAAGACCCGATTTAAGAACTTTATCTACAGAATGTTCATAAATAGGTTTATTATTATACAATATATATTGTTTGGGTTTGCTAGATTTAAATCTTTTGCTTTGTCCCGCAGCTAGTATTATAAAACAATTACTCATATCAATATATTTGAGATTATAAAATTATTACATAATGTTTGAATTTATCAAAAAGAATATATTTATTATTTTAATTTTTTTTGTCACTCTATTTGTTGGTTTTTTTACATTTTTAACATTTATTGGGAAAAGTTTTATTCAATTAAATGATACAAATCTACAATATTTGTTAATAGCAAATATAATATTGCTTCTATTCTTCTTTCTTTACGCTTTTATAGAAATAAAAAAAACAATAAAAAATGATATTGATGTTGAAGGCTCTAAGTCAAATAAAAAATATATTACTTTCTTTGCTTTATTTACATTAATACCAGCAATATTAATTTCTATTTTCTCTCTTTTTTTATTTTCATTTGCACTAGAGAAATATTTTGATAAAAAAATTACAACTACTGTTAATAATTCACATGAACTAGCAAAAAAATATGTTGAAGATGTAAGAAATAAAATTGAGTCCGATATTATAATGATAGCTTTTGATATTAATAAAAGTGGAAATATATACAAAAGCGAACCAAAGGATTTTTTAATATTTTTAAGAAATCAAAAATTATTAAGAGAAGTTGATGAAATTCATATTATTAATGATAAAAAAAAATTAATAATGTCAACATTAACTAATATAAGTAACTTTGTACCTCCACCTGAAAATGCATTTAAATTAGTTGTGAATGACGATAGACCTTTAAAAATTATAAATGCTTTTGAAAATAGATCTTCAGCTATACTTAAGTTACCTAATTATAAAAACACATATATATATGTTGTAAAATTTTTAGAAAAAGATATTTCACAATATTTAACAGAATCTCAGGAAGCTCTTAACTTTTATTATAGAGTTGAAGATAAAAGAACAGGAATTAAAATTTCTTTTGCCTTAATTTATTTAATAGTTGTTTCGCTAATGTTATTTTTATCAGTAAGTATTGCTGTTAGATTTTCATCTAGATTTTTTAGATCTATAAATAACTTAATTTCAGCAGCTAAAAATATTGGTAAAGGAAATTTAGATATAAAAGTTCCTGAAATTAAAACTGATAAGGAATTAGAAATATTAAATAAAAACTTTAATTTAATGACTTATAAATTAAAAACACAACAAGATAAATTATTACTTAACGAACGTCACGAAGCATGGGAGAGTGTTGCTCGTAAACTTGCTCATGAAATTAAAAATCCACTTACACCAATTCAATTAATTGTTGATAGATTAAATTCTAAATTTTCTAAATTTTTAGAAAATAATGAAGACAAAAAAAGTTTTGATGAAAATCTTAAAACTATAAATAAGCAAATTAAACAAATAGAAAGTTTAGTTAATGAATTTTCAGACTTTGCT
>CACGPA010000028.1 GCA_902574725.1 uncultured Pelagibacteraceae bacterium | reverse complement strand
GTAAAAAATGAAAAATAATTTTATAATAATAGTATTTTTAATTTTTTTAACAAATAGTTGTGTGGGAACTTCATCTCAAGGAGTTTTTGGTACAGGTGTTAGTGTAGCATTTGATCCAAGATCTGTAGGGACTCAAATAGACGATAATATCATGGAAAAAAATTTAATAGCAAGATTGTTAGTAAAGGATAAAAAATACCTTTTATCAATTAATACAAAAGTTTTAGATGGTAGGATATTTTTAACAGGAAAAGTTGATAACCCTGAAGAAAAATTACAAATTACAAAAGCTGCATGGGAAACAAAAGGGGTAAGATCAGTTAAAAATGATATTATTATTAAAAATGAATTTAATTTTCAGCAATCTGCAAAAGATCTTTTAATTACCTCTCAACTAAGAACTGCTTTAATTTTTAATAAAAATATTAAATCTACCAATTATAATATTGATACTTACAAAAAAAAAATTTACATTTATGGAATTGCACAAACTAAAGATGAACTTAAAGAAGTTATAAAAGAAGCAAAAGAAATTCTTGATGTTGAAAATGTAATTGCTAGTATTTTATTAGTTGAAGATCTTAGAATACAAAAAAATTAATTTATCTTTCCATAGTTGATTACCCCAGAAGAGTAAGCAGCAACAGATGCTAGGTTTATAATGTCTGATGTAGAAGATCTTAAAGGTGCAATTTCAATTGCTCGTCCTAAACCAATTAGTAATGGACCAATTACTTTTGCTCCACCTAGGCTTTTCATTATTTTATATGAGATCGCAGCACTATGTTGACCAGGCATTATTAATACATTTGCTTTTCCAACTATTTCTGAGAAAGGATATAATTCTTTATAGGACTCATCCAATGCTACATCTGGCTGCATATCTCCATCGAATTTAAAATCTACTTTCATTTCTTTTAAAATTTCGACTGCATCTCTTATATGTTTGGTTCTGTTTGTGAGCGGAGTACCAAATGTAGAATGAGATAAGAAAGCTATTTTAGGATCAAAGCCAAAAAGTCTGACTACTCTTGCTGAAGATTTAGCAATTTCAGCTAGTTGTTTAGAACTTGGATATTCATGAACGGTTGTATCTGCAATAAAAACAGTTTTTCCTTTGTTTACAACCATGTTTAAGCCAAACATTATTTCTCCAGGTCTAGCATCTATAACTTTAACTATTTTTTTTAAAGAAGATGCATACCTTCTTGTATTGCCTGTTACCATTGCATCTGCATCTCCACACTCAACCATACAAGATCCCCAAATTACTCTGTCATTTCTTGCCATTTTATCACAATCTCTTTCTAATAGACCTTCTTTTCTATGTAGCTTCTCAAAAAGAAATTTTACGTATTTTTCTCTTAAAGATTTATTTTTTGAATTTATAATTTCAATATTTAAATTTTCACTATAACCAATTTCTTTCAATTTTTTTTTTATTATTTCTTCTTTAGCAACAATTATTGGGGTACCTAAACCACTTTTTTTGAATGCAATTGCAGCCTTAAGAGTTTCTTCATCTTCACCATCCACAAATACTACTTTTTTATTGGTTTTTTTAATTTGACTATTTATACCTTGCATAATTGTAACAGACGGATCAAGTCTTTGTTTAAGTTGTTCAGAATAAATATCAAAATTTTCAATTTTTTTTCTTGCTACACCACTTTTTATTGCAGCTTTAGCAACAGCAAGTGGTATTACACTTATTAATCTTGGATCAAAAGTTGAAGGTATAATATAATCTTTTCCATATGTTGGTCTCTCACCTCCCATTGCAGCAACAACTTCATCTGGAACTCTTTCTCTAGCCAAAGAAGCAATTGCATTTGCAGCTGCAATTTTCATTTCTTCATTAATTGTTTTTGCCCTTACATCAAGCGCACCTCTAAATATATATGGAAAACCAATTAAATTATTAACTTGGTTTGGATAATCTGATCTTCCAGTTGCTACAATTGCATCCTTACGAACTTTTTCAACTTCTTCTGGAGTAATTTCTGGATCAGGATTTGCACACGCAAAAATTATGGGATCTTTTGCCATTTTTTTTACCATATTTTTTGTTAAAATACTTTTTGATGATAATCCTATAAAAACATCAGCTCCATCGATAGCTTCTTCTAAATTTCTTTTTTTTGTTTTAATTGCGTGGGCTGATTTCCATTGATTCATGTTATCTCTGCCTTGATATAGGACACCTTTACTATCAAGCATTATTAAATTTTTTTCAGAAACACCTGTTTTTTTTATTAAGTTAGTGCAAGCTATAGCAGAAGCTCCGGCTCCGTTTACGACTACTTTTATTTCTTTTATTGATTTTTTTGATATATCAAGTGCATTGATTAGTGCCGCAGTAGTTATAATTGCTGTGCCATGTTGATCATCATGAAATACTGGAATGTCTAATATTTCTTTTAATTTTTTTTCAATAATAAAACAATGAGGTGCTGCTATATCTTCTAAATTTATTCCACCAAAACTTCCTGCTATATTTTTTATACTTTTTATAATTTCATTTGGGTCTGATGAATCAATTTCAATATCAATAGAATTTATGTCTGCAAATCTTTTGAATAAAACTGCCTTTCCTTCCATTACTGGCTTAGAAGCTAAAGCACCTAAATTTCCCATTCCTAATACAGCAGAACCATTACTTATCACAGCCACTAAATTTCCTTTACTAGTATAGTCATAAGCAGCATCTGGATTTTTTGATATTGCCCTTACAGGCGCCGCAACACCAGGAGAGTAAGCTAAAGCTAGATCTCTTTTTGTGGTCATTGGTTTTGATGAAATAATCTCTATCTTTCCTGATTTATTATTAGTATGGAATTCTAAAGCTTCTTTATCAGAGTAATGTTCAATTTTATTTTTTTTCATTTTTATTAATTAGATATACAAATAGAGCTAAATTAAGACTAATATGATTTATGAATCTAATTAAGTCAACAAGCACATTTAGTTTCTATGTTCTTATAAGCAGAATACTTGGATATTTTAGAGATGTTTTAATTGCAATTTATTTGGGGTCAGGACCAATAGCGGACGCGTTCTTTGTTGCATTTAGAATACCCAATACATTTAGAAGGTTATTTTCAGAAGGAACATTTAACGCTGCGTTTGTTCCCAGTTATTCTTCTGAAGTAGTTCAGGGAAAAAAAAGAGCTCAGCAATTTGCAAACAATGTTTTCAATTTACTTTTAATTGGTCTTTTATTTTTAATTTTAGTTATTGAAATATTTATGCCCACGTTTGTTTTTTTGATAGCACCTGGTTTTACTGAAAATTCTGAAAAATTAGAATTAACAATATTATTAACAAGAATTACTTTTCCATTTTTATTATTTGTCAGTCTATCTTCTTTTTTTGGAGCAATACTTAATTCACATAATAAATTTGCAGCGGCTTCAGCAGCGCCAATTATTTTAAATATACTTTTAATATTTACATTATTTTTTAGTAATTATCTTAATGATGAGTTAGTTAAATATTTGTCTTATGCTGTTACAATATCTGGGATTATACAATTTATATTTTTAGCTTTTTTTACTCGTAAATTTTATTTACCTAAAATTTCATTAAGCTTTAAAATTGACAAAAAAATAAAAATTTTTTTTAAAAAATTATTACCAAGTATATTTTCATCTGGTGTGACTCAAATTAATATACTAGTTGGGACAATTATTGCTTCTTTTCAGGCAAGTGCTGTTTCTTATCTTTATTATGCAGATAGAATTTATCAAATTAATTTAGCAATCGCAGGAATTGCAATTGGAACTGTCTTGTTGCCAAATTTAAGTAAATACATCGAACAAAATAAATTTAACAAAGTAGAATTTATACAAAATAAATCTTTAGAACTAAGTCTGTTTTTAAGTTTGCCTGCTACAGCTGCACTTTTGATTTCATCAGAAGAGATAACTTCTGCTTTGTTTGGTTATGGATCTTTTGATATTTTTAGTGTCAAAAATTCAGCAAATGCTTTATTTTATTTTGCATTAGGTTTGCCTGCTTTTGCTTTAATAAAAGTATTTTCTAGTTTTTTATTTGCTAGACATAATACAAAAATACCTTTTTATTTTTCTTTTTTATCAGTTGTAATAAATATTTCTATAAGTCTGTATTTTTTTGATAAAATTGGATTTATAATTATTCCTATAGCAACAACAATTTCTTCATGGTTTAATTCATTGCTTCTTTTTATGTATTTAATTTTTAAAAAATATTTTTTATTTAATGAAAATTTTTTTTCATCATTTATTAAGATAATTATGACCACCTTTATAATTACATATATATTTTATTATTTAGTTAATTTTTTTGAAAATTATTTAGTATATGAAAGTAATTATAAACTAATTACCATTATTTTATTAGTGATTGTAACTTTTATCCTCTATATTTTGCTATCGATTGTTACTAAAGCTTTTAAAATTTCGGATATTAAATTAAAGTACTAAAATAATGAGTAAAAAAATATTTTCTGGCGTCCAGCCAACAGGAAATTTGCATTTAGGAAATTATATTGGTGCAATAAAAAATTTTGTAGAATTACAAAATCAAAAAAATAATGAATGTGTTTTTTGCGTTGTTGATTTACATGCAATTACTGTAAAGCAAAATCCAAAAATTTTAAAAAATAATATAAGAGAAACTACAGCTGCCTTTTTAGCAAGTGGAATAGATCCTAAAAAAAGTATTATTTTTAATCAATCTTTAGTATCAGCTCATTCAGAAGGTGCATGGATTTTAGGATGTGTTGCTAGAATGGGTTGGTTAAATAGAATGACACAATTTAAAGAAAAAGCAGGTAAAGATAAAGAAAAAGCAAGCGTTGGTTTGTATATTTATCCTGTTTTAATGGCAGCAGACATATTGTTATATGATGCAACACATGTGCCTGTTGGCGAAGATCAAAAACAACATTTAGAACTATCTAGAGATATTGCGCAAAAATTTAATTTAGATTATGAAGCACCAAATTTTTTAAAAGTTCCTGAACCTTTAATACAAAAAAAATTTTCAAGAATCATGAGTCTAAAAGATGGAACTAAAAAAATGAGTAAATCCGATCCTTCAGACTTAAGCAGAATTAACATGACTGATACGAAAGATCAGATTGTTAATAAAATTAAAAAAGCAAAAACTGATCCTGATTTATTACCAAGTACTGATAAAGATCTTCAAAAAAGACCAGAATTAGAAAATCTTTTAGGTATATATTCAAGCATGAAAAGCCAGTCTTTATTAGAAAGTATTAATGAATTTAGAGGAAAAAATTTTTCAGATCTTAAAAAAAAGTTGACTGAGATAATTGTTGAAAAAATTACACCAATATCTAATGAAATAAATAAATTGCAAAAGGATTCCAAGTTTATTGATAACGTGCTATATGAAGGTTCACAAAAAGCAGAAGAGATAGCTAGTAAAAAAGTTAAAGAAATAAAAAAAATTATTGGTTTTTAGTAAAAAATATATACATTAATTAGCTTAAAGCTTATATAATAATTAATAATTATGTTTGTACAAATTCAAGAGACGCCAAATCCAAATTCGCTTAAATTTATACCAGGAAAGAAAGTTTCTAGTATTGGTTCAGTAGAGTTGACTAAAAAAGAAGATACTAATAATGATCTTTTAAAAAATATTTTGTCAGTTAATGGTGTTGAGAGCATTTTCTTAGGGGATGATTTTTTATCAGTAAACAAAAATGAAAAAACAAATTGGGAAGATATTAAGCACATTGTTATTTCATTAATAAATGAATTTTATTCCGATGGAAAAGATTTTATTTTAGGTAAAATTTCAAAAAGTGATGAAAAAAAAGATTTTAAAGAAGTAGAAAAAAAAATAATAAAAATATTAGAAACGAAAATTAAACCAGCGGTAGCAAGAGATGGTGGTGATATAAAATTTATAGCATTCAAAGAGGGTACTGTTACAGTTCAATTACAAGGAAGCTGTTCAGGCTGTCCTAGTTCAACTATAACTTTAAAAAGAGGAGTAGAAAATCTTTTGACGCATTATATTCCAGATGTTAAACAAGTAGAAGCTATTTAATAAATGTCATTTATCAAAATTTTTAAAAAAAAAAAAATAAATCTATTAATATTAAAGAAGATTTTATTAGAAAAGGGATTTACAATTAAAAAGAAAAAAGATTTTTTTAATTTTTATAATTTAAAAAGCTTATACTATACTGGGTTTGCTAGTATTTTTATTATTTTATTTTCATTTTTATTACCATTCTCATTAAATATTAAGGATGATATTGCAGTAGCAAAAGCTACTATTGAAAATAATTCTAAACAGAATTTTCAAAAAGTTTTAGAAGGTAAAGTCATAAAAAAAAATGAAAAAATTGATGATGGCTTGGATATAAAAAATTTATTTCAAGATATTTTTTCATTTGAACAAGTTCCTACGGATGCTGTTAGGTTAAGTGCTTCTACAATTAAACAATTATTTAAAGAAACTAATTATAATTTAGATGAAGTAAGAAAGAAAGGAATAGTAAAACCAATTAAGCTCTCATTACTACCAAACGAAATGAAAAAAATTGAAAGTACTAAAAAAAAGAAAAATTTATTTATACAAATTGTCCTTCCACTTATTATAGAGGAAAATGATAGAATTAGATTAGATAGAAAAAAATTATTTATTATTTTAAATAGAAGTAATAATACAAATGCAGAAAAAAAATGGTTAAATTTAAAATTTAAGCAGTATGGTGTTTTAAAAAAAGATTTATCAACTTTAAAAGTTAGAATGGATGAGGTGCCCATATCTCTAGCTATTGCCCAAGCTGCCAAAGAAACTGGATGGGGAACTTCTAGATTTGCAATAGAAGGTAATGCGCTTTTTGGTCAATGGACTTGGTCCGGGGAAGGAATTAAACCTGCAGGAATAGATAAGACTGACAATGAAACCCATAAGGTAATGAAATTTAAAGTTTTAAAAGCATCAGTAAGAGCATATCAAAGAAATTTAAATACACATGGTAGCTATAGAAAGTTCAGATCAGCAAGAGCGGAAATGAGAGACAATAACGAGGAACTAGATAGTTTAATTCTTGCAGATTATTTAGATAAGTATGCGGCAACTGGAAAAGAATACACTGTAATAATTAAAAAAATTATTCAACAAAATGCTTTAAAAGATTTTGATAAGGTAAAATTACTTCCATCGAGTATTCA
>CACGPA010000027.1 GCA_902574725.1 uncultured Pelagibacteraceae bacterium | reverse complement strand
TAAACAAATCATCATTTGTTAAATCTGTAGAAAAGTCTTTTGATTATGCAATTTTAGAAAAAACCAAAAACATTAATGCTATTAAACTTGATATTCCTTGGTCAGATCTAGGAAGTTGGAGGGAAATATCTAAAATTTACAATAAAGACAAAGCTAAATACTTTAAAAAAAAGAACGTTTATTACAGACCTTGGGGACGATATGTTAACTTATTTGAAGGTAAGAGCTTTTTAGTGAAGGAACTTATAGTTAAAGCAAAATCATCAATAAGCCTTCAAAAACATCATCATAGATCTGAACATTGGATGATTACTCAAGGTAAACCAAAAATAACAATAAATAAAAATAAATTTTACAAAAAACCTTTTGAATCCGTTTTTATTCCAACTGGTGCTATTCATAGAATAGAAAATAACTTTAAAAAATCTGTTAAAATTTTAGAAATTCAAACAGGGCCTATTTTAAAAGAAACAGATATAGTTAGATATCAAGATATCTACGGAAGAATAAAATAATTTTTTACAATTTATATTGATGGATAATAATGTTTTTTTAATAGTGTTATTTGCATCAGCCATGCATGCTATTTGGAATGGAATGGTAAAAAATCATTCTGATAAGGCTATAGCTATCTCAGGTATTGTTTTTGGTCGCCTTCCTTTATCATTAATAGCAATTATATTATTACCATTACCAAGTGCTGAAAGCCTTCCTTACATGCTTGTAAGTGTTATTATCCATCAAGGCTATCAATGGTTTTTATTAAGTTCTTATGAGATTGGTGACTTAACTAAAGTATATCCTATTGCGCGTGGAACAGGACCACTCGTTGCTACAGTTATTTCAATTTTTATTTTAGGATTGGTTCTTGATAATTTAATTATTTTATCTATTTGTCTAATTTGTGCTGGTATAATATTTTTAAGTATATTTGATAGATCTTACAAAAATCACAAAATAATTAAATATTCGTTATTAACAGGTTTATGTATTGGTTTGTATTCAATTACCGACGGATATGGAGCTAGAATTAGCTTGTCAGCTATATCATTTGTAAGTTGGACTTTTATTATAAATGCATTGTTTTTTCCTCTCATTATAAGTTTTAAAAATGAAAAAAATATAATTGAAAGAGTTAAAAAAAATGGAAAAAAAATGTTCTTTATTGGGGGTTCCTTAGATTATTTAACATACATGATAGTAGTCTGGGCATTTACAAAAGCCCCAATTCCTATGGTAGGAGCTCTAAGAGAAAGTAGCATATTTTTCTCAATATTTATTGGGTATTTCTTTTTAAAAGAAAAGATTACTCCAGCTAAGATATTCTCGATTATATTAATCCTAGCTGGAGTTATCGGTTTAAAGCTATTTTAAAACCAATTGTTTGGAATAATTATATAGTGAATAGCAAGCACTATTCCAACCGATACACTTAATCCAAAGATCATTTTAAGAAAGTCTTTTCCAATTAATGGGAAAACATATTTAAATTTATAATCCTTGTTCATCGTTGAAATTGCTAATTCTCTACCGCATAATAAACCAACAAATACCCATGTCGTTGACATTGGTAAATCGTTTAGTTCTTTAAAGTAGAATAATACACCAGCATAAATTACGTTAATAATTGTAGCTGATCTAGCATATCTTGTTCCTGTTTTTTCTAAAACTACTGTTTGGATCCGTCCTCCTTGAATGTAGAAGATGTAAAATAACAAAGCTGTAAAATATGCCATTACAGTTATAAGCAATATTAAATCTAATTGTCTTGGAAGATATACAGCAATATTTGCTACATCGTGAGACAGCCAAACCCACCACAACCAGCCAGAAGTTACCCAAACCGAGTTACGCCAAAAAGCAATATATTTTTCGTCAACCTCATCTAATTTTTCATTGATAAATTTTGATACAAGTATCCAAGCAATATAAGCAACCATTGCAGCTAGACCATAACCAACTACACTTTTTAATAGCATTTTTTCAAGGACAACAGTTGAAGCAAACGCTGATAAAACTAAAAAAGTGGTTGATACCGGTATTCCAATTCTTGTTAATAACAGTAGTATTGCAGGCGCAACTGCATGATACCATTGAATTTCTTGATAAGGTATTCTAGTTAATCTTCCATAAGAAATATCACCATCATATGAATACCATCCCCACGCTAAAGCTATAATCATTACACTCGAAGCAGATCCTGCAAGTACGTACCATTTAAACCACTTCTTCTTCGAAGCTATAAACGTACCTAGTGTTTGAATTGAGTCGTTAGCTATAACGCTATAACCAGCAAGGGCAAAGCCTATAACCGTGTAAACTAAAGTCATATCCATTTTTATCTCCTTTATATTATTGTTTTCGGTTCCTATCGATTCATGACTTAAGTTCTATTTATTCAATGAATGAAATTATTGCTATCTTTAAATTTATTTAGTTTGAGATTTGTGAGCCGATTCATCATTACTTAAAGTAATTTAGCTAAAAGTAAACTTAATTAATTTAATTGTGACAAAAATGAACAATTGTTTTTATCTACACTTTTTACATAATCCAAAAAATTCAAGATTGTATTTGCTATATTTCATACCATCTTTGTCTTTGAAATTACGTAAGTATTTAGAAAGACTTGCACTGCTAATTTCTGTAATTTTTTCACATATCTCACAGATTGAAAACGCAGTAGCTTTTGATACCTGACAACTTGAATTTTGACATGCAATAAAAGCATTACGGCTTTCAATTTTGTGAATTTTTCCCAATTCAACCAATTTATCTAATGCTCTATAAACTTGCAGTGGAGCTTTAATACCTTTTTTTTGAACATTAAAAAGTATTGAATAGGCTTTTAATGGTTCAGATGATTTATCAATTAAATCAAAAATAATTTGCTGATTTTTTGAAAGAGTTTGCATTTTATTCATTCTACTGATTCCTCATTAATTTTTCAATTTAATCGATTGTTTTATATTTAATAATGACAAGATAAATAAGAATAAAGAAGCTGCTATAATTGATGGTCCTGATGCAGTATTAAATTCTAATGAAGAAAATAATCCTAAAATCACAGATAATAAACCACCAATGATTGAATAGATTACCATTTTCTGAGGACTTGATGAAATATTTCTAGCCATTGCGGCAGGTATAATTAGCATTCCTGTAATTAATAATAAGCCAACCATTTTAATTGATATTGCAATGATTGCTGCCATTAAGATTGTAAATATAGCTTTAGCTCTATCAGGATTTAAACCTTCTGCTTCAGCTAGTTCATAATTAACAGTTGATGCAAATAAGGGTTTCCAAATTAATTTTAAAATTAATAGGATTAATGCTCCTCCAATCCATATAATCAAAAGATCATCAACAGTAACGGCTAATATATCTCCAAACAATAATCCCATAATATCAAATCTAATAAATGATAAAAAACCTATCACCACCAGTCCTACTGCCAGTGATGAATGAGCCAAAAGACCAAGTAAAGCATCACCCGGTAGATTAGTTCTTTTTTGAAGTTGTATTAAAGTTAATGCTATTAAAGATGAGATAATGAATACCGAGAACGCTATGTTGAATTCCATTGAATAAGCTAATGTCACTCCAAGTAAAGCAGAGTGGGCTAGAGTATCTCCAAAATAAGATAACCTTCTCCAAACAACAAAACATCCAAGGGGTCCAGTAACTATGGCAACTCCAATACCTGCTATTAAAGCTCTTATAAAAAAATCATCTAACATTTAGTTTTTCTTTATTTCACCCTCACTTGTATGGACATGATCGTGTCTATGTTCATATCTTGATAATATTTGAGAAGCCTGTTCTCCAAATAAAGCTTTATATTCATTATTTTTTGCAACATCCATTGGAGAGCCTGAGCAACAAACATGACCGTTTAAACAAACCACATGATCTGTAGCACTCATCACAGTATGTAAGTCGTGAGAAATTAATAAGATACCACAATTCAATTCATCAGAAATTTTCTTAATTAGTTCGTATAAAGCGATTTCACCAGTAAAATCTACTCCTTGCACTGGTTCATCTAGTACTAATAACTCTGGTTTTTTTGAAATAGCTCTTGCAAGAAGCACTCTTTGGAATTCTCCACCAGATAAGTCTCCCAAATTTTTATCTTTAAGGTGAATAACACCAGTCAGAGATAGAGCTTCATCTATTGATTCTTTATTAAGACTTTCTGTTAATACCATGAAATCATTTACTCTTAATGGTAATGTCCAATCAATAGAAATTTTCTGTGGTACATACCCAACTTTATTAGTGTATTTTTCAACTGAACCATCAATTTTTTTATAAATACCCAAAGCAATTTTGGCAGTTGTGCTTTTTCCTGATCCATTTGGACCAATGAGAGTAACTATTTTACCTTTTTCAACTTGAAGTGATACTCCTTTAACGAGCCATTTATTATTTAAACTAAAACCAGCTTTATTTAATTTCACAAGTATATTTTGGTCTGAGCTCATTTTATTCCTTGACTAATAAATGTTATATTATTACATAGTGTTATATTATAACAATTTAAATATACAACATATGAAAAACATTAAAAAATTACCATTTATCCTATCAATACTATCATTCTTAACTATTTTTGTACCAGCAAATGCTGAAATTAAAGTAGTTACTTCAATCAAACCTATTCATTCATTAGCAAGTTATTTAATGGATGGAGTAGCAAAACCAGATTTAATAGTGGATGGTTATGCTTCACCTCATGGTTTTGCTTTAAAGCCATCTCATGCAAAAATGTTACAAAATGCTGATTTAATATTTTGGGTTGGTGAAGATTTAGAAAATTTTTTAGAAAAGCCATTAAAATCTATAGCAAAAAAAGCTGAAAAAATAGAATTAATGGAAATTAAGGGATTAAATAAACTAAAATTCAGAGAAAGAAATATATTTGATGAACATGATGATCATGGACACGATGATCATGCTAAAAAAGAAGATGATCACGACGATCATGATCATGATAAAGAAGGTCATAAAGAAGATGACCATGGACATGATGAAGATGGCCACAAAGAAGATGACCATGATGACCACGGTCATGAAGGTCACGCTCATGGAGAACATGACCCACACATTTGGTTAGATCCAATGAATGCCAAGGTAATATTAGAAGAAATGACTGAACATTTAATTGAAAATGATCAAGCAAACGCTTCTAAATACAAAGCTAATTTAAAAAAAGCACTTAAAGATTTAGATAAACTAACCAAAAAAGTAAAATCTGAATTAAACAAAGATTTCAAATCTGTTGTTTTCCATGATGCTTATCAATATTTTGAAAAAAGATTTGATGTAAATATATTAGGTGCTTTCACTGTAAATACAGATGTTATGCCTGGAGCAGAACAATTAGCAGAAATTAGAGAAATAATTGAACATGATAAAGTAAGTTGTGTGTTTTCTGAACCTCAATTCAACCCTGATATAATCAATGCAGTTGCAAAAGATATGAATATTAGCACGGGTGTTTTAGATCCATTGGGAGCTACTCTTAACCCAGGCAAAGATTTATATTTTGATTTAATCAGCAACATGTCAAAATCTTTCAAGGGCTGTTAATTTAAAATTGATATTTGATCATAAATAATATCTAATAAAGGGATGAGTACAGTTTCCCTTACATTAGATGAAATTTTTGATTTAGCTAAAAAAACATTATTGGCTAATGGATGTGATGATGAAACTGCATCTATTCTTGCTGATTTAATTAGAAATGCTGAACGAGATGGATCTTTATCTCATGGTTTATTTAGGTTACCTGCATATGTGAGTGGTTTAAAAAGCGGAAAAATCAATGGCAAAGGAAAACCAGAAGTTAAAAAGATTTCTTCATCAGTAATTAAAGTTCAAGGCAATAATTGTTTAGCACCAGTTGTTTTAAATAAAGGTATTCCAGAATTAATAAAAACAGCTAAAGAAAATGGAGTAGCCGTTTTAGCAATTAATAATTCGCATCACATGGCAGCTATGTGGCCCGAAACAGAAATGATTGCAGAGCAGGGTTTAGTTGCTTTTGCATGCACCTCTTATAAACCTGCTGTTGCTCCTGCTGGAGCTATAAAACCATTGTTTGGAACTAATCCAATTTCTTTTGCTTGGCCAAGACCAGGTAAAACTCCAGTAGTTTATGATATGGCTACAGCATCAATGGCAATGGGTGAAGTTCAAGTTGCTAAAAGAGAAGGGCACAAAGTTCCTTTAGGAACAGGCTTAACAAAAGAAGGTAAAGAGACTACTGATCCTGGTGCAATAGCGGACGGAGGAGTTTTATTACCTTTCGGTGGTTATAAAGGTTCAGCAATAGCAATGATGGTAGAATTGATGGCTGGTGCTTTAGTTGGAGATAATTTTAGTTTTGAAACTGCAGCAAAAGATAAAAACGATGGTGGCCCACCAAGTGGGGGTGAATTTATCTTAGCAATTTCTCCTGAAAAAACTTCAGGTACTGATTGGGCTAAACATTCAGATGAATTTTTTAACAAGATGAAATCAATGGAAGGTGTAAGACTTCCTGGTGAAAGACGTCATAAGAACAGATTAGACAAAGGTCCAAGAAATATAAATGAAGAGTTAGTAAATAAAATTAAATCTTTAAGCTAATTCAATTTCAATAGGTGTGTGATCAGATGGTTTAGTTTTACCACGGGGATTTTTATTTATTTTAACTCCTTTAAGTAAATTTATTAATGAATTAGAAATTAAAAAGTGGTCAATTCTCATACCATTATTTTTTTGCCAAGCTCCTCTCATATAATCCCAAAAAGTATAACCTTCTTTAGTTGCATGTAGATGTCGATAGCCATCTATGTATCCCATATTAATTATTTCTCTAAGTTTTTTTCTAATTTCCAACCTATAAAGGGCATCATCTTCGAAACTTTTAACATTATAAACATCTTCAGCAGATGGAATGATATTAAAATCTCCAGCCAAAATAATATTTTCATTCATTTTTGCTAATATTTTTAATTGTTTTATAAGATCATCTAGCCATTTAATTTTATATGTGTATTTATCTGTATCAACAGGGTTACCATTAGGTGTGTAAATATTAATTATTTGTATTTTTCTTTTTTTAAGAATGAACTCGCCTGATATTATTCGAGATTGTTTTAATTTATCATTAATTAAGTCAGTCCTGACATTTTCTAATTTTTTTTTAGAGATAATAGCAACCCCATTATAGCTTTTCTGCCCAAATACATAACTTTCATAATTGAGTTTTTTAAAATCATCGTAGGGAAAATTTGGATCTTCTGTTTTAATTTCTTGCATAAGCAAAATTTCTGGCGAATAATTTTTAAGATAATCTTTGATATTATCAATTCTTGCTCTAACAGAATTTACATTCCAAGAGCTAATAATCATTAAAGAGAAAAAGAAACTCCACAACCGCAAGATGATTTGCTTTGTGGATTAGAAATTTTAAAAGAGTCTCCTATAAGTTCAGAAACAAAATCTACCTCTGAACCCTTAAGTAATTCTGCTGATTTTTTATCGATTAGTATATTGTTAAATTTTAAATCATCTGCTTCTGGATTTTTTTCAAAAGAAAAATCATACTGAAAACCCGAACATCCACCACCCTTGATGGCGATTCTAAAGAAAGAACCCTTATCTTTAGATAACAACAAATTATTAATATGTTTTATTGCTTTATCTGTAAATTTAATTTCTTTATTCATATAACAACACTGATATTACTAATATAATAATTTTTTTTTGATTTTAAAGCATGAAAAACTTCAGCAAATTAGGTTTATTTAAAAGTAAAGGTCGTTTATTTAAGGAGCCTAGTAATAATTTTCGTACACCTTTTCAAAGAGATAGAGACAGAATAATCCATAGCGCTTCCTTTAGAAGGCTAAAGCACAAAACACAAGTTTTTGTTAATACTGAAGGTGATCATTATAGGACTAGAATTACTCATTCTATTGAAGTTGCTCAGATAGCTAGAACCGTTGCTCGCTATTTAAAAATAAATGAAGAATTAGCTGAAACATTAAGCTTAGCTCATGACTTAGGACACACACCTTTTGGGCACGCAGGTGAAGATTCACTAAATGAGTCTATGGAAAACTTCGGAGGTTTTGATCATAATCTTCAAACATTAAGAATAATAATGTTTCTTGAAAACAAATATTTTAAATTTAAAGGTCTAAATCTAACTGTAGAAACAATAGATGGTTTATTAAAACATAATGGTCCAATTTATGATAAGGACAAGATTGACAATCTAATAGGACTAAAAAATTTAAAAAGCAAAATAAAATTTCAAAACTTTCCAAGTCTTGAGGCTCAAATAGCATCTATTTCTGATGATATAGCGTACAACAATCATGATATTCAAGATGGTATTGGTGCTAAATTATTTAATTTAAATGATTTGTTAGAAATTAATTTTTTTAAAAATATTTTTAAACTGTATCCAAAAAATAAAAAAAAATTGAACAAAGAAATTGTAATTTATCAAGTAGTAAGAGACTCAATTAATTTAATGG
>CACGPA010000026.1 GCA_902574725.1 uncultured Pelagibacteraceae bacterium | reverse complement strand
GCTTATTCAAGTATAATTGCTGATTTTTTTGCTAGAATTAAAAGAATTCAAGGTTCAAAAGTTTTTTTTTTAACAGGAACTGATGAGCATGGTTTAAAAATTCAACGTGCAGCTGAAGCTAAAGGCTTAAAACCAAAAGAATTTTGTGACGAAATAAGTAAAACTTTTAAAAATCTATCTGAAGTTTTGAATCTTTCTAATACAGATTTCATAAGAACTACAGAAGAAAGACACGCAAAATCTGTGATTAATCTTTGGAATATTTTAGAAAAAAAAAATGAAATTTATTTGTCTAAATATTCTGGATGGTATTCTGTTTCTGATGAAGCTTTTTATTCTGATAACGAAGTTGATGATTTAGATGGCATTAAAAAATCCAAAGTATCTGGTTCTCTTGTAGAATGGGTGGAAGAAGAATCTTTTTTTTTTAAATTATCAAAATGGCAGGAGCCTTTACTTAAATATTATGAAGATAATCCAAAATTTATTTTACCTGAATCAAGGAAAAATGAAGTAGTAAGTTTTGTTAAAAGTGGTTTAAAAGATCTTTCTGTAAGTAGAAAATCTTTTTCATGGGGGATTAAAGTTCCTTCAAACAAAGATCATGTAATATATGTATGGCTAGATGCGTTAACTAATTATTTAAGTGCACTCAATTATCCAGATTCTTCCAGCAAGCTTCTAAAAGATTTTTGGCCAGCAACATTACATTTGATAGGAAAAGATATATTACGATTTCATGCTATTTATTGGCCAGCATTTTTATTAGCTGCTAACATACCACTTCCAGAACGTGTGTATGGACACGGGTGGATATTGTCTGGCGAAGAAAAAATGTCAAAATCAAAGGGCAATATATTAGACCCCTTAGAAATTATAAAAAAATATGGTCTAGATCCTTTAAGATATTATTTAATAAAGGAAGTTTCTTTTGGTAATGATGGCAACATATCTCAAGATAAATTAGAAAGTTGTATTAATAGTGATTTAGCAAACAACTTTGGAAATTTATGTCAAAGAGTTATTGCGTTTAATGAAAAAAACCTAAACCTTAAAATTCCTGACAAAATCAATTTTACAGATAATGATATGAAAGTTCTGGATATTTTTAAACAAGATTATGAAAAAATTTTTAAATATATAGATGATCAAGATATTAACTCTTATATGAATTTTATAGTAGAGCAACTGTTTGCTGCCAACAAATATTTTAATGATGAAGAGCCTTGGAAGAAAAAATCTGATATTTTAAGATTAAATACAATTGTGTATGTTGCAATGGAGTTAATAAGAAAAATTACAATTATGTTATATCCCATCATACCTACTAGTTCATTAAAAGTTTTGAATATTTTTGATATTAAAGAAAATGATATTAAATTTGATTCAATTCAAAATCATGAAACTTTACAAAAAGGTACAAAAATAAATAAAATAAATATATTATTTAATAAGATTGAAAAAAATGATTGATTCACATTGCCACTTAGATCACGAACCATTATTTTCAAATTTAAATCAAGTCTTATTGAGATCTAAAGAAACGGGTATTGAAAAAATACTTACAATTTGCACCACAAAAGAAAGTTTTAAAAATATATTAAATATAATTCAAACTGACACCATGATATATGGAACTTTTGGGATACACCCGCATGAGACAAGTAAAAATATTTTAACAAAAGAAGAAATTTTAAAAGAAATATCTTTAGATAAAAAAATAATAGGGGTAGGTGAAACTGGCTTGGATTTTTATTATAATAATAGCGATAAAGACTCACAAATTAAAAGTTTCAAAAGCCATATTGATGCGGCAGCTCAACTAAATGTACCTTTAATAGTACATAGCCGTAATGCTGAAAATGAAACTTATGAACTTTTAAAAAAATCAAAATGTCTCAAAATTCTAATGCATTGTTTTACTGGCTCAGATTCTTTTGCTGAAAATCTTATACCTTTAGGAGCTTATTTTTCTGCAAGTGGTATTATTACATTCTCTAATAGTAAAAGTTTACAAGAAACATTTAAAAAAATACCATTAGATAAACTATTAATTGAAACTGATAGTCCTTTTTTAGCGCCCGTTCCTATGAGAGGTAAGAAAAATGAGCCTAGCTATATACAATATACATTAAATAAACTAGCTGATTTAAAAAATATCAATAAATCAGAACTAGATAAAATAACTACCGATAATTTTAACAAGTTATTTTTTTAGTAATGAGTATTAAGTTTACAATATTAGGTTGTGGAAGTTCTTTAGGAGTGCCCCGTATTGATGGGAACTTTGGCAAATGTAATCCAAAAAATAAAAAAAATTATAGAACAAGATGTTCTGCTTTAATTAGTTCATCTCAAAGAAATATTCTTATAGACACATCACCAGACATTAGACTTCAATTATTGAAAAATAAGATTAAAAATATAAATAATGTTTTCTACACACATGCACATGCTGATCAAACTCATGGTATTAATGAAATGAGAGCTTTTTATATCATAAATAAGAAAGAATTACCTGTATATGGTGATAAAATAACTAAAAAACATTTATTTTCAGCTTTTAAATATTGTTTTAAAAGTTCTCAATCTTATCCAGCAACTTTAAAATTTAACAATTTAAATAAAATTCATAAGTTTGATAATGGCAAAGATAAAATTGTTATAAAAAATATTACTGTTGAACATGGGTTAATTGATAGTAAGTGCTACATTATTAATAATAAATGTGCTTACGTAAGTGATGTAAATAAAATTCATAATAAAGATATGAATAAGCTTAAAAATTTAAAATATTTTGTAGTTGATTGTTTGAGATTTACATATCATCCATCACATTTTAATTTATCAGATGTTCTTAAACTTACGAAAAAAATAAAACCAAAAAAAACTATTTTAACTAACTTACATAGCGATGTTGATTATCATCATTTAAAAAATAAATTACCTAAAAATATTATTCCAGCCTATGATGGTTTAAATTTCTTAATTTAGTATTTTTTCAATTTTCAAAACTACTTTTTTAGACATAGGATTTGTAAATGAAGCAAATGTATCTACAATATTTCCTTCTTTATTAATTAGTATTTTATGAAAATTCCATTTAGGAACAGAACTTTTTCCATATGAGATTTTGGCCCATTTGTAAATTTTATGAGCATTAACACCTTTAACATCTTGTTTTGAAGTCATTAGAAAATTAATATTAAAGTTTGTCTCACAAAAATCTTTAATTTCTGTATTTGATCCAGGTTCCTGACCGCCAAATTGGTTTGAGGGCATTCCTATGACAATTAAATCCTTTTCTCTGTATTTTTCCCAAAGACTTTGCAGATCAGCATACTGTTTAGTAAATCCACAATTACTAGCTACATTTACTAACAATATAGTTTTCCCCTTATATTTATTTAAACTAATTATTTCTCCAGTTATAGACTCTATCTCAATATCATATAATTTTTTTTCCATCGAGTTTACCTTTATACTGAAATTAAAAATTACTATTAAAATAATTATTAAAAGATTAATTATTTTTTTCATCTTTTAGATGTACTTAATATCAAAAAATAACCAAATAAAGTGGATAAAAGTGACCCAGATAAAACACCTAATTTAACACCATCTATATATTGAGTGTTATCTATAAATGCTAAATTTCCTACAAACAAACTCATAGTAAAACCAATCCCGGTTAGTACTCCTACACCATACAGTGTATACCAATTAGAATTATTTGGCATTTGTGCAAAACCAAATTTTATAGCTACATAAGAAAATAAAAAAACACCTAATTGTTTTCCAATAAAAAGTCCTAATAAAATGCCAAGAGGGACTGGTAAGAGGAGAGACGAAAAAGAAATCCCTTCTAAAGAAACACCGGCATTTGCAAATGCAAAAAGTGGCATTATACCAAATGCAACATATGGGCTTATAGCATGTTCAATTTTTACCAATAATGAGAAATCTTTCTCTTTTTTCCTATGAGGTATGGTGCATGCAAGCAATACACCTGCAATTGTTGCATGAATACCTGACTCATGGGTAAAATGCCATAGAGCTATACCGATTATTAAATAAGGAAAAAATGTTTTAAAACCAAATTTATTTAAAACTAGTAATACTATAAAAGATAAAAGCATCATAGTTAAATAAAATATACTTAAATCTCCAGAATAAAAAAAAGCGATTATAACTATAGCGCCAAGATCATCAATAATTGCTAAGGCAGTTAAAAAAACTTTTAATGAAATAGGTACTCTAGAACCAAGTAGAGACAATATACCTAGAGAAAATGCTATATCTGTAGCTGAAGGTATGGCCCAACCATTTAAAGTTTCAGCATTATCAAAGTTTATATAGACATATATCAAGGCTGGGACCAGCATTCCCCCAACTGCTGCTATAATAGGAAGTAAAGCTTGCTTAATATTTGAAAGTTCACCTTGTATAAATTCTCTTTTAATTTCAAGAGTTACAAAAAAGAAAAATATTGCCATTAAAACATCATTTATCCAATGTAAAACGGATAGTTTTAAACCAAAATTATTTAAACCAAAAAAAATATATTTTTCTAAAGTTTCAAAATATAAATACGATAATGAACTATTGCTAATTATTAGAGCTAAAATTGCACTTATTAATAAAACTAATCCGCTAGCAGCTTCTAATTTAAAAAACCATCTAAAAGGTTTGGATATGTAATCAATCATACTATCTTATTAAATCTTTAAAAAACAAAAATAAGTCTTTTAATGTCTCATAAAAATTATCAAGCATAAAATTAAACCCAGGTAAAATACTTTCAATTGGATTTTTGAATGTATCAAGTAATATTATAAAAGCTGAAAAACTAATTAAAATTACCATTAATAAATTAAAAAAAACAATTTTATCAATTTTTTTTACAGAAGCTTTATTCAAATTGTCATTATTTGCTTCCGATTTTTCAGCATCTATAATTATTCTTTCCACTTCACTTGGAATTTCATTTTTAGATAAATATTCGGTTCTTATTTTTATATCATTCTTTTGTTTAATAGTTGGTAGTTCATTTTTGAAAAACCATTTGTTTGAGCATCTACTACACTGCAAAAATCTACCGCTTTCAGGTATTAGATTATCGGCTACTTCAAATTTTTTTTTACAATTTGGACATGAAATGATCATGATTTATTATATAACAGATTTTTAATAAATTTCTTCATTTTTGGTAAGCTTTATCCTTTGAAAATATCATTATCTACTGTATTAGTATCTCAAACGGGGCGTAGCGCAGTCTGGTAGCGCATCTGGTTTGGGACCAGAGGGTCGCAGGTTCAAATCCTGCCGCCCCGACCATTAATATGAATAAAGCAAAAATTTATAAACCTACAAAAACTGCAATGCAATCTGGAATTGCTAAAACGAAACATTGGGTTCTAGAATATATTATTGAAAAAACTGGTATTAATCCATTAATGGGGTGGGAAAGTTCAAAAAATACTTTATCAGAACTTAAGTTAAAATTTTCTTCTAAAGATGATGCAATAAAATATGCAAAAAAAAATAAAATTGATTATGAGGTTATAGAACCAAAAAATAGAAAGATTATTAAAAAATCTTATGCTGATAATTTTACTAAATAATGTTTAAATTTTTCACACAAAAAAAGTGGTTTCTATGGAGTATATTAGGATCTCTCTTAATTTTAATTTCTACATGGTACCAAGTTCAACTTGATGTTAAAATAAATGAGTGGTTTGGAGAATTTTATGACACTTTACAAAAAGCTTTAACCACGCCTAATTCTGTAACAGAATCAGAATTTATCGGATATCTTTTTACATTTGCTAAAATAGCTGCAGTTTGGATTTTAATAGCAGTGTTCACAGGTTTTTTTACTAGTCATTGGGTATTTAGATGGAGAACAGCTATGGCTGATTATTATCATGATCAATGGTTAAAAGCCCGAATGACCGAAGGAGCTTCACAAAGAGTCCAAGAAGACACTTTAAAATTTGCAAGAATAATGGAAGGTTTAGGAACTGGTTTATTAGATAGCATTATGACGCTAATTGCATTTACGCCAATACTATGGGGCCTTTCAAAACAAATTGATGTTTTACCATGGATAGGAGAAGTTGATCATGCATTAGTTTGGGTTGCTATTATATCAGCATTGGGTGGAACTATAATATTAGCAGCTGTAGGTATTAAATTACCAGGTATTGAATATGATATACAAAAAGAAGAGGCTGGATATAGAAAAGAACTTGTACATGGAGAAGATGACCCAATAAGAGCTGCTCCGCCGACTATTGGTCAACTATACAATAGGGTTAGAGGGATTCATTATAAATCCTATTTTCATTATTTATATTTTAACACTGTAAAATGGAGTTACTTTCAAGGAATGGTAATAGTTCCTTATCTTGCTTTGGCACCAACAATAGTTACTGGTGCTATTACACTTGGTTTTGTTCAACAAATAACAAGAGCTTTTGGTAGAGTAGAGGGGTCATTACAATATTTAGTTAAAAGCTGGTCCACAATAGTTGAATTAATTTCTGTTTGGAAAAGATTGCGAGAATTTGAAGCAAAATTACATCTGCAAGAATATGATACTTTAAAAACTTAATAATGAATTTAGATAAAAACTTAATTAATAAATTAGTTGATATTACTTCTAATGCGTCAATAGCTTGTCATAAATATATAGGTAAGAATGATAAGCTAATAGCTGATAAAGCTGCAACTGACTCGATGAGGAAGAATTTAAATAAATTAGATATAGATGGAAAAGTTGTAATAGGCGAAGGTGAATTAGACGAAGCACCTATGCTCTATATTGGAGAAAAATTAGGCACTGGAAAAGGTCCAAGTATCGATATTGCTGTTGACCCTTTAGAAGGAACAAATTTTGCTGCTAAAAATTTACCTGGAGCTTTATCTGTGATGTGTATTACTTCAAGAGGAAATTTATTTAATGCTCCCGAAACTTATATGGATAAATTAGCTGTTGGTAAGGAAGTTCCAAAAGATGCAATAAACTTAGATTTTTCTATTGAAAAAAATATCAAAAATATTGCTGAAGCAAAAAATAAGGATATTAATAAAATTACCGCATGTATCCTTGATAGGCCTAGACATGAAGAAATTATTAATAAACTAAAAGATTTAAAAGTAAATTTAAAATTATTATCTGATGGTGATGTCGCTGGTGCTCTTTTGGTTACAAATGAAAAATATAAAGTTGATATTTTTTTAGGTATTGGAGGAGGCCCCGAGGGAGTTTTAGCCGCATCAGCTCTTGATGCATTCAACTGTAAATTTGAAGGTAGGTTTTTATTTAAAACCGATAGAGATATCGATAGAGCCAAAAAAATGGGAATTAAAGATCTTAATAAAAAATATGATTTAACTGAAATAGTTAGAGGAGACTCTATTTTTTGTGCCACTGGGATTACTTCTGGAGATCTTGTTAATGGAGTTCAATTAAGAAATGGAAAATATGTTACTGAAACATTAGTTACTCATAAAAACTCTAGTATCAATATTGTAAAAAAAGAGGTAGCAATAACTTGATTAATTGCACTATTTACAATAAAAGATCCAAATTCGGTCCCTTCGTCTATCGGTTAGGACACGTGGTTTTCATCCTCGAAAGAGGGGTTCGATTCCCCTAGGGACCGCCAAGAATGAAATATGTAGTATATCTGATAATTACATCTGCCAAAAATAAGACAATATCATATGTTGGATACACTAATAATATTGATAAAAGATTAAAATTACATAACTCTGGTAAAGGAGCAAAATTTACTAAAGGAAAAAAATGGAAATTGATTTATTCACAAGATTGCAAAAGTAAAATTAAAGCTATGCAAGAAGAATATAAATTAAAAAAAAATTATAAATTAAGAAAAATAATAAAAGATAAATACTTACTAAATGCTTAAATTTAAGAAAATAAAAGGCAATCTTGTTCATAAAACCGCTGTAGTAAATTGGAAAAAAATTAAAATTGGAAAAGGTAATATAATTGGTCCTTATGTTGTTATTGGAAACATGCCACAATGGAAGAATAAAAAAGCAGTCGGTAAAATTTTAATCGGTAACAAAAATATTATAAATGAATATTGCAACATTCATTTACCCACAAATCTTAAAAAAGAAACGTATATAGGAAATAATAACTATTTAATGAATTCAACAACAGTGGACCATGATTGTTATATTGAGAACAATGTTACTTTAAGCAGCAATGTTATATTAGGTGGAAATGTACATATAATGAAAAATTCAACTGTAGGAATAAAAACTGTTATACATCAAAATCAAGTAGTTGGTTCTTATGTAATAATAGGTATGGGGACAATAGTAACAAAAAAAATTAAATTAAAACCCGGATATGTATTTTATGGCAAACCAGTAAAACAAGTTAAAAAAAATATAATAGCTTTAAATAAGTATAAAATTAACTATAAAATTCTTAAAAAAGAATTAAATAGATTTAACAAAATTAGAAAATTTCAATGAAAGACATTGCCATACTTTTACCTTATAAAGAAAATTTTACAGAAAATAACGCCGCAGCTGCCTCAATCTGGGTCAAAGATTATTTATCAAAAAGTAAGTTAAAAAGCAAAACATTAGTTTATGGTAATTTAAAAAAAGGAAATAAACCATTATTAAAAAATTTTAAAAATTTACAATTAGGAAATACTTTTCTTAGCAAAAATGCATTATACACATCTAAATTTTATGATGAATATCTTAAAAATAAATTTAAAATTATAGAAATTCACAACCGACCTGAATCATTAATTTACTTAATAAAGAAAAAAGTTAAAAGTAAGTTAATATTCGTTTATCATAATAATCCCCAAGATCTAAGATCATCTTATACTGCTAAAGAAAGAATTTTTATTGCAAATAATACAAATCAAATCTATTTTGTTAGTAATTGGGTAAAGAAAAAATTTTTTGAAGATTTACCGTTTAAACATAAAAACAATTGTGAAATTCTTTATCCAGCCATTGACCCATTAAAAAAATTCCCAAAGAAAACTAATAAAATAATTTTTACTGGAAAACTTAACTCATCAAAAGGCTATGATGTATTTGGTAAATCAATAATTAAAATTTTAGATAAACATAAAAATTGGGAAGCTTTAGCTATCGGAAATGAACCTCGTGAAAAATTTAATTTTAAACATCCTAATTTTAAAATTCTAGATTGGGTAAATCATAAAAAAATACTTCAATATTATAATAAATCTTCAATATCAGTAGTCCCATCCAAATGGCAAGAACCTTTTGGACGTACAGCAATGGAATCAGCTGCAGCAGGATGTGCAACCATTACTTCTACGAAAGGTGGGCTTCCAGAAACTTTTGATAATAAATTATTTATAAATCAGGTTAATGAAATTGAACTTTTTAAAATGATTAACTTTCTTATTAAAAATAAAAAAATTAGACTTAAACATCAACAATATAACTGGAAAAATGTTAGACATAAATTGTCTGATAAAATAAAAAAAATTGATAATCTTAAAAATTTTTATTTAAACTCTAATTTTAATTTTAATAAAGGTATTAAGCTTAAAATTTTACACATCTCTACCTTTGACGAAAGAAATGACCATAGATTATTTAATATTTCTATAGCAAATAAACTTTCAAAAGGTTTTGTTAGAAATGGGCATGATACTATTAATTTTAGTTATAGAAATTACTTACCTAAATCTCCATTAGTTAATGCAAGCAAATTAATCAGTTCAAAAATTAATTCAGTCGCTAATAATTACAGACCTAATTTAATTGTTCTTGGTCATAACAATATATTAGATTATCAAACATTAACAAAAATTAAAAAAAATTATAATTCAAAAATTACTTTGTGGTATGAAGATGCTTTAGGTCATAGAGGGAAGGGTCCAAATTGGAAAAATAACTTAAATTTAATTG
>CACGPA010000025.1 GCA_902574725.1 uncultured Pelagibacteraceae bacterium | reverse complement strand
ACCATCTGACACAAACATCTTGGTTCCATCATTATTAAAAGCAATACCTTTGGGAGAGGAACCTTGAGTACTAACATCGAAACCTGATCCATCACCATTTATGTCATCGAAGGTTGCAGCAGCTTGTGCTGAACTAACAAAAGTTAGATTAAAGATTAGAAATATTGAAAATATTTTTTTTAAACAATTTAACATTTGGATTTGTATAATAAACAAACTACATAAATGAAATCGATTATTTTCCTTAATTTTAATGAATTATTAAAGTTTTTTAATATTTACGAATGGCTTTATGATGTTAGTTGATCAAATTCTCGTACCGACAGCCGAACCGACAGATTGGTCACAAATAGTCTACAACAAGCTACAAAGTTACAAATAAGAGAATTATCTTTTAACAACCAAAACTTTTAAGTGTTGATTTAATTGACTTTTAACATTAAAAACTTCCTTGATACGAATGCCCTTGTAGCTCAGCTGGTAGAGCAATTGATTTGTAATCAATAGGTCCGCGGTTCGAATCCGTGCGGGGGCACCATCACTCAATAAAATTAGATAATGGTGGGACTGGTAGGTTACGCTCCTACTACCCCCTCGATGTCAACGAGGTACTCTACTATTGAGCTACAGTCCCTAAAAAAATTAATTAGTAAAAGTTTCTCTTCTTAATTGTTCAATTTTAATTTTTTTATGAAGACTATTTTTCTTATCATATAGTAAATTAAAAATAATTTTTTTATCTACTTTAATAGTAACTTTTTTAGCATTTCTAACTTCAATATTATCAGCAGTGGCGCTAATTGGTCTTTTGACTGAATTTAAATTTTTGATTTCAATTTTTGATCTATCGCTCAATATAACGCCCCTCCATCTTCTTGGTCTAAAAGGACTAATGGGAGTAATTGCAATTTTTTTAGAATTTAAATTTAATATTGGACCATGCACTGATAAATTATAAGCTGTACTGCCAGCTGGAGTCGAAACTAAAATACCATCTGATATTAAGTTTTTTATTATGTTCTTTTTTCCTGCAGTAATTTTAACTGAAGTTGTTTGACGACTTTGTCTTAGTATTGATACCTCATTTATAGCTATTGATTTTTTAATCTGGTTATTTTTAGTTTTAACTATCATTTCTAAAGGATAAATTTGAATAATTTTAGAATTATTTAAGTTCTTATCTAGATTTTTATAATTAAATTTATTCATTAAAAAACCATAGTTTCCTGAATTTATTCCATAAAAAGGTTTATTATATTTATGTAATTTTTTCAAAGAGTGAAGCATAAAGCCATCTCCACCAATAACAATTATTGCTTTCGCTTTTGAAATTGAAACAGGTTTAACTTTTCTTTTAACTAATGATTTTATTTTTAATGATTTCTTATTTTTATCTGATTCAATATAAAAATTTTTTATCATTTATTTAGTGGTGCCCTCGGCCAGACTCGAACTGGCACTCCATAAATGGCAAGGATTTTAAGTCCTTTGTGTCTACCAATTTCACCACGAGGGCATGAGTTATTTTCATGAGTATTTATGCTAATATTTATAATTCAACAAGTCTAATAAGTAAAATTTTTTTATTTTATCTCACTGTGTGCAAGTCTTGTGCAAGTTCTACTATATTATCCTATAACTAAGCTTCGAATATTTAGTATGCGTATGAAAAATTAAAATATGAATTTGTTTCTGTCATAGAGTCATAAGCTAAATCTTGGTATTGAAAAATTGTAGAAAATCTTATTTTTGAAGATAACTCATAATCAAATCCTAATGAAACTACTGGTCGAGTTCTTTTAAAATTTGAGTCAAGATTTACTGAAGTTAGACCAGATATTCCAGTGGGTTTTAACTTATTTACTGAATGATAAATATCATGTTCTAACCCTATACTACAATCTAAATTTAACTTAGACGTTATTTTTGAATTAAATCTTGAACCAAATAAAACTGTTACTGCTTTATCTTCAATTTGATTATACGTAAGAGGAGAATTTATCCCAGTCTCTTGATAACCTTTTTGTTTTTTAATTGCGTGTCTTGTTGCAAAATAAGGAGTGTAATTAAATTTATTATTTTTTGATAAAACATAACGTGCTTCAACTACATTGCTAATTGCAGTTACTGTAGTTGATCCTTTTCCTTCTTCAGACTCTCCTACAACGCTACGTGTAACTTCAGCATTCTTTTTTTGGTAAGCATTTGCATATTTTATTCGAAGTCCCAAACCATCATCATTTTGATTCCAAACAATTAAACTACCTATTAATGGTGTCCTATCAGAAAGTTTTAAATTTTTTGGCGTTTTGTGTGTCATGTTGTCGTGATATAAAAATCCATGTCTCAAATTTTCAGAAAGTTTTTTTCCCATTGTGAAAATTAAACTATCTGTTGTTGAATTTGGATTTGTTACTTTACTTCGTCTGCCTCCTAATGAATAACATACATCATCATCATCTCCAAAAAAATCACAATCATAAGTATTCATTTGAGCAAAATTAACATCTGTTACAGCTTTAAGGCTATTCATTGAAGCGTTAATCTCATTTTTAGTTTTTTCAACTGAAGTATTTGTATTATTTATTATCGAAACAGGTGTTACTATTAAGTCCCAATCATCATCACCATTAGTGTCATCCAATTTCCAGTGATATTTATAAGATCCTTGAACAACCCCATTATTATTATTGTTTACACAATCTGTATCACTATTACATGATTCTATATCACTTTCAGTTAAGCCACTAATAACATCGGCATAGGTTGTTACTGTTGATCCGCTATAGACTGAGCTACTATCTACATCAAATGTGGTTGTACCTGATTTGTTACTAAAAACTATTTTACCATAATCAGTAGTGCTATTAAGAACTACCTTATAATTTGTTGGAAGCTGATATCCATAAGTCAGAGCATCACTTCCTCCTTGAGAGTTAATCAATGTTGTAATAGTTCCAGATGCACCAGCGTCATTTGCATTTCTAATATCCAAAGCACCACCTGTTATTGTTCCAGTGTTGTTAATTGTTCCAATAGTTGCTCCTGTTATATTTTTAATACCATTATCAGTAGTATCTGTAATATTGCCTGAATTAGTAATTGTGGTGATTGCCCCATTATTTTTAATTGCACCACCACTGTCACTCCCTGTAATATCACCTGTATTAGTAATTGTGCCGATAGTTCCGAGCGAGCCAATGTAAATTGCACCATCAGCTTTTTTGCCAGAAATAGTTCCAGAATTATTTATTGTATTAATTACACCGCTAGCTACAGAAGAAATTGCCCTACCATCATTGTTGGCAGTAATAGTTCCTGTATTTTCTATAGTGTCTATTGTTGCGCCGGTATTGTAAATTGCTATTGCATTACTACTCCCCCATGCCTTAATTGTGCCGGCATTTTTGATTGTTGTAATTATGCCGCCATTTTCATTATAAATGGTGTCATCTTCAGCTTGTATCGTTGCGCCGCTAGTTGTATTTTCTATTAAAGTAATTGTGTCCCCTGAGCCCGTGTTCCTAATTGCTTGATCTTTACTAGATCTAATCATCCCTGCATTTGATATTGTCCCAATGGAATTACGATTTATAATAGTAAAATTTTTAGCTGACCATATATTCCCGGTTGCAGTATTTTCAATTTTGCCAATTGTTCCATAATCCCAATTTTTAATTGTATTTTTACTGTTTGAATAAATCTGTCCACTATTAATTATTTCTCCAATATTGCCTGAATTAGTAATTGGAAGACCCGATCCACTGGTTCGCTTAGTCTCTATTATTCCATTATTAGTAATTGTTGTAATGCTGCCTGCGCCTCCGTTCACAATTCCTTTTTTATCAAGGCCACTTGCAGAGGCGTGACCTATACCTGCATTGCTATTAATAGTAATAATAGTATTAGTACCGTTTGTAGTTATTATTCCCTCTTCATCATCACTTGAACGTCCTTTAATTGTAGCACCATCAATAATAATGTGAGATCCATTACCTGTTACTACTATTTGTCTACAATCTGAAGTGTAAGTTTTAGTCGTGCCATTAACATTATCACAAGCATAAACATTACCACTCCACAACAAACCCAGAGCCACGATCCATAAAATTTTTTTCATTAATAAAAGCTTATAATTTTATGCTTTTAAGAATTCTTTTAAAATCATTTAATCTTATTTTAGATTGATGTTTATTGATAAAAAATTGATTGCCAGTTTGTGCTATTTTATAAGCTGCTTTAGTGTTTTTTCTATAATAATTAATTTTCTTTTTTAAATCATTTTTAGATTTGAAATAAATTACATGCTTCTTATCTTTAAAAATCTTACGCATAAATTTATTTTCATCGGTAAACAATAAGCACCCACAAGATAAAGCCTCAAAAACTCTTGCGTTAATTGTCTTGTTTCTATCGAAATCAGAATGAATATTAATGCAAAATTTATGACATCTTAACTCATCAAGCATTACCTTTCCAAATACCTCATCTTCATTAATAAATTTTAATTTATTTGTAATTGGTAATAATTTTTTCTTATAAAGATAAGTTGTAAAGGTAGGGAAGATTTTTAATAAAATTAAATTTAAAAAATTAAGTATTTTATAGCTTTCCATTAAATTACGGACTCTTAATTTTAACTCAAAATTTTCTTTCATGTATAGTAAATATTCAAGTCTGTTTGTAAAATCGTTACCTAGCGATCCCGAAAAATAAATTTTTTCATTTCTTTTTAGATAATTATCTATTTTGAAGATTGACCTAAGTTCATTCGAAATTAACATTTTAAAAGATATAAAATTATTTTTTTTTGCTAAGTTTAATATATAATTATTATCTGACACCAAATAATCATAGTTATTTTTTAAACTTAAAATTTTTTTTTCATCTAGTTTATATGAAATCCAAATAATTTTTTTCATTACTTTATATTTACCAATTAACTCATGAATTTTGTTATTATCTATACTTGAAAAAATTAAATTTGGTTTAAATTTATTAATTTTATTTTCTAAAAAATCTAAATATTTATCACTTCCCAATATTATCTTATTTAAATTGGGATAATCTTTTTCCATGTAATAGTTGCTTTTTAATTTTTTGTAAAAAAAATTAGCCCAAGTTTTATCTTCTTCATTAAGTTTTTTATATATCTTATCCATAGACGATTTTGGGTTAATTGAATTAGACATGAACCCATAAGTATTTAAGATAAATAAAATTTTTTTTTTTTTCATAATTTTGATTAAGATTAAAAATTAATCATGGTAATTTTGGATATTATTTATTATTGTTTATATTAATTTTTATATAATATGTATATTAATAATCCAGTGTATTTCTCTAAACTTTCAAATAAATGATGACTCATTTAAAAAATATTTTATATAGCCTTTATTGTGGGGCTTCATTTTTATTTATATATTTTTATATATTCAATATTTTTTTTGGCAGAAAAGATTTTAAAAAGTATTCTCCTCATAAAAAAAATTTTGAAAATCAAATTGATAAATTAAAATCACAGAAGATTTTAATCGGTATGGAAATGCAAGTTATCAACTATAATATTCCTTATATTACCAAGGTTTTGTCTGATGAAAATTTTTTAGATAAAGAAATAATGGATTGTTTAATTATAGGCTGTTACGAGGGACATAGCACTTTGTTTTTTGTAATGACTTGTGTTCATGCAAAGTTTATTTGTGTCGATACATGGAATAAAAGAAATTATCACAAAAGATATAATAGAGATGCAGAAACCTACTTTGTAAAAAATTTAGAAAATTTTAATCAAAGAGTTTTTAAAGTAAAAAGTGATTCACAATCTTTTTTAAATAATAATTTAAAAAAATATGATTTAATTTATATAGATGGCTCTCACGATGCGTCAATTGTTGAGCAAGACTGTAAAAAATCTTTTGATTTTTTAAATATTAATGGTGTTTTAATAGTTAACTCTTTATTTTGGAGGGGATTTCATAAGATTAAAACTAATAATTTGAGCGGTGTAGTTAATTTTATGAAAAAACTTAAAAATTTTAAGATTATTTACGTTACAAGAAATATTTTAATTTTAAAAAAAATATAAAGATTAAACAAAAGATCTTTTTCCAGTTTTCATTGATTTGTTAATTGCATGGACTATTTCCATACTGTGTAGAATACTTTTGTTAGAAAAAAAGTTTTTTGTTTTATCCATTATTGAAGAGCAAACCATGTTATAGAATTTATAATGTAGTTCATATTCATCTTCATATAAAATAGTCTTTTGTTTAAAATCAAGAATATTGAGATTTTTTCCATACAATTTAATATTATTTTTAAGGCTAAAAATCTCTATTGAATTAGAATAATTTTCATTATTTACAGCAGTTGATAATGAAAAATTGCCAATAATTCCATTTTTAAATTTCAATGTAATTATGGCTGTATCTTCACATTCTAAGTATTTTTTTATTTTTTTTTTTTCTACAAATACTGATTTAACTTTTCCAAAAAAATATTGAAAAAGATCTAAATTATGAATACCTTGATTCATTACAACTCCACCATCGTCTTTTCTTCTTCCTCTCCAATTTGAATTTAAATAATACTTATCATTTCTATTCCAATACAGATTAGAATTGAATAAAATGATTTCACCTAGTTTTTTATTTTTAATTTTATCTTTAACTTTTGAAATTAATGGATTTAATCTATTCTGATAGACCGTAAAAACTTTTCTTTTATATATTTTTTCAGCTTTCATTATTTTTTGTAGTTCAGATAAATTCATGCAGATGGGTTTTTCTACAACAACATGTTTTTTAAATTTTAAACATAACATAGTCTGCCTAAAGTGTTCGCCAGAAGGAGTTAAAATTGAAACTAAATCAATATTTTTATTTGAATTTAACATTGTAGATAAATCATTGAACTCGATGTTGTTAAGATTTTTATTTTTTTTATCACATGTGGCAACTAATTTTAAATTTTTTGACTTCTCTATAGCTTTTATATGTTTTGTTGAAATATTTCCCAGCCCAACAATTGCTATTTCTATTTTATTTTTTCTTTTCATTATTTATTAGAAATTATGCTGGGTATTGGAAAGTTTTTTAAAATTTAGTTTTGTCACCTATAACTATATAAATTGTTTTAAATAAAAAAAAAGTATAAAATAATATTTATTACAAATTAACTCTAAATAAAATTTATATAAATAAACTTATATTAAAATGATATCTGTTAAATACTCAATTTTAATACCAACTTTTAATAAATGTGAATATTTATATCACACAATAAAGAGTGTTTTAAATTCCAATTATCATGATTTTGAATTATTAATTTCTGACGATCATTCAACCGATCTAACATCAGAAGTTTTAAGCAAATTTGATGATAAAAGATTAAAGATAATAAAACCACCTATAAAATTAACACAAACAAAAAATTATGAATTTCTTTTAACCAAGGCCAATGGCCAATGGGTAACTATTTTGGGTGACGATGATGGTTTGCAACCTTATTTTTTTGAAACTCTTGATAAGTATATTAATAAATATAGGGATATAGAATTGATACATTCAAAACCTGCTTTTTATTATTGGGACAACATTGAAGATATATATGGCACTAGAGTATGTGATTATCAAAACTTTTTTAGAAAAGAAAAGATAAAAAATTCTAAATTATCATTATTACTTGCACTTCTTGGCTTGAAACAGAGAACATCATTGCCAATGATTTATACTACTGGTGTTGTAAAAATTGATTTAGTTAAGAAAATTAAACTACGTTCAAATAATTTCTTTTTTCATTCTGTAATTCCAGACTATTATTCTATGATTGCTCTTTTATTTGAGACAAAAAAATACTTATCAATAAACGAGCCATTATTTTGGGTTGGAAGCTCATCTAAATCTGCAGGTAGAGGTGTTAAAATTTATATTGATATAAACAAAAGTGTTAAAAAATTCGATTTTATTAATGAAAATCTTGAAGTGAGTAAAAACATATCTACAAAACTTCATCAAGTTGGCATTTCAAGTATTTATTTTTACGAGTGTCTTTTAAAACATCCATACATCTCAAAAAATTGGAAGAATTCTCTAATTAAATACTTTGCTTATGCTAGCTCAGAAGTTATTTTTGAAGATTTAAGAAAAAATAACCCTGAAACTATCAAAATAAAAATTTCAAATAAAGAATTTTTAGACGAAATACTAGAAGAACTTAAAAAAAATAATCTTAGTTTAAATCTATATAAATTTTTTAAAATTATAATTTATTTAATTTTTAAAATTAAAAAAATTAATATTTTTTTATTAAGATTCGTTAAATATATTTTTAAATTAATATCAAATAATTATTTAATTTTAGTATCTCATGATAGAAAAAAATTTCCTGATTTTAATATATGTAATAATTATATAAAAAAAAAATTAACAAAACCAATATTTATAATTGAGGAAGATTAATAAGTAAATTTTATTCATTTGGTTTTTATAATTCCTAATTCACCTTTCTCTTCTAATGCTAATATAATCAATCTTTTATCTTTAATATACATAATATCTCTTATTCTTTGTCCGATATAAATTTTTTCGCTAAAAATAACTTTGTTGTAATCTTTATCAAATTTTAATCTAAAGATTGAATGACCCCATAAACTACTTAATATAAAATTGTCTTTCCAAAAACTAGAAAAATTATTTGGTAACTTAATTATTTCTGAAATACCAATTGACTTTAAAAAAACAAAAGCTGGTTCAGTAAAACCGTTTGACTCATGATCTTTAAAATATTTTGGTTCAGAGAATTTTTGCCCATAAGGTTCACCGTAAGATGCATAAGGCCATCCATAATTAGAATTTAAAGTGATTCTATTAATTTCATCACCGCCTCTTGGTCCATGTTCTGTTGAAAGTATTATGCTATCTTCAGTCCATAACCCTTGGGTATTTCTATGTCCGCTTGAGAATTTTACTATGTCTGATCCATCAAAAGGTATAAATAAAATTTTACCTAAAATTGAGTCTTCTTCCATCTTTTTAAAAGTATTATCACCTATTGTAATTAGAATTCCAGTTTTATTTTCATGTATATAACTTTGAATTCGTCCTCCGTTAGGTTGATAATAATTTTGATCAGTACATTCATTTGAGGAATAAAAGTTTACAAAATTAATTTTGTTTGTAATGAGATTTGCTTTAGAAATATTCCAATTATAACAATCATTTTCTCTTCCAACAGCATATGAAACAAATAATTCATCTTTATGGACAAGAATATCTAAAACTTTATCAACTTTTAAATTTGTTGTAATTTTTTTTAGTTTTAATGTGTTTTTTTTAGATAATAATGAATCTTTTTTAATTAAGTAAATATTTCCAATATAATCAGTTATTATTATATCATTTTTATATTGTTCGATAAAAAAAGAGTAAAAATGCGTTTTATCTTTATCAGATTTTTTTGGAATAAATTCTAAATGACTTTTGTTAATTTTAAAATTTTTATCAAAAATAACTTTTTTAATTTCAAAATCTAAATTAATTTGTTGTGTCTCTGGTAAATATTTCTCACTATAATCGTTAAAAAAGTTATTAAATATTTTTAAATTACTTTGTTTATTCTTGGTATTTTTTTTTATTGTTCTAATTATTACCTTAGTTTTAATTGGCAGTTTTTCAAAAATATAATGATTTATATTAAAAAAATTATTTTTAATAATTAAAAATAAAATCAGTAATGCTGAAATCAATACAATTAAAAATTTAATTTTCTTTTTAATTATCATGGTTTAATTATCATGGTGCCCTTGGCAAGACTCGAACTGGCACTCCTTAAAGAGCAAGAATTTTAAGTCCTTTGTGTCTACCAATTTCACCGCGAGAGCGTGAGTTAATTTCATGTTGTTTATTATAAGTTTTTATAAGTGTCTACCAATTTATTTTATAATTTACTTTATAATTAGAAATAATTTTTTTTAATTTTTTTAGGTCCAAAAAACAATCTTTATAACCCTCAATTATAGTATGTAAATACGTACTGTTTGGTTTTTTTAAATAATAAATATTTTGAATATAAACCAAAACTTTTTTTCCCTTTAAAGTGAAATATTTTTTTTG
>CACGPA010000024.1 GCA_902574725.1 uncultured Pelagibacteraceae bacterium | reverse complement strand
TTTATAATATTTCTTTTTTAGATGCATATTTTGAATCTATATCTGGTTTCACCTCTACCGGATTCACTATTTTTGATAATATTAAACATTTAGATGAAAGTCTTATATTGTGGAGATCATCATCACAATGGCTTGGAGGTTTATATTTTTTATTTTCAATTATATTATTAATTGATATTTTCGATGATAATTTAAAAAAAAATTTAACAAATTTTTTATCTTTTAACCAAATCGAAATATTCAAACAATCTCTAAAAATATTTATTTATTACACTTTTCTTACTTTTTTAATTTTTTTAATCTTAAATATTTTCGATTTTAGATCTTTTGTTTCGTTTAATTTATCAATGACAGTTATTTCATCAGGTGGTTTTTTACCAACAAATACCTTATCTGCATTGCTAAATAGCAAATCAAAAGAGATAATTTTTTCTTTAGTAATGCTTCTTTCTTTTTTTAGTCTTTTTTTTACATATAACGTCGCACTTTATAAAAAAAAAGGTCTTAAATTTATCCAAGAAGATATTTATTTAATTTTTTATTTATTGATTATAACTTTCGGATGTTTTGTTTTTATTGATAAGAATATAGATTTTAGTTTAATTTTTTTAGCCATAAGTAGCAGTGTTTCCAATATTGGTTTATCAATGGAAGAAACGCCTAATTTTTTATCTTTTATTTTTTTAATTTTAATTATTATTGGAGGTTCTTTTTATTCTACCAGTTCAGGTTTAAGATTTATTAAAATTTATTCTTTATTTAAATTTTCAGTAAATGAAATGATATCGCACGCAAAACCAAAAAATATTTTTATAAATAAATTAGCTTTTTCTGAAAAGAATATAAACTTGGATGATTTTTATAAATATTTTTTAACAATAATGGTGTTTATTATTTCATTATCAACTTTAACTAGCATACTTTCAATTTCTGGCCTTAATATAGAAAGTGCTTTTAAACTTTCAGTTTTGACCATTATGAATACTGTAAATTCTTCAATGACAGGATTAAATGATTTAAATTTTGATGATTTGCATTACATAACTAAATATTCATTAATAATTTTTATGATTATCGGCAGAGTTGAATTATTAACAATACTTATAATTTGTAAAAAATTCTTCTTTAAAAATTAATTTAATATTATAAGTATTCAATAAGATAATGCGCCCTTAGCTCAGCTGGATAGAGCATCGGTTTTCTAAACCGAGGGTCGGAGGTTCGAATCCTCCAGGGCGCGCCAAAATGAGCACTATTTATTAAAATACATTGCATAAATTGAATAAAAAAATCAATTTTATTATTGATGGCTGATATAGATCATGCTTTAATTATAAAAATTCAAAAGAGATTTTGAATTATTTGTTAACAAATAAACTTAATAACAAGAGGGAAGAATATGTTAAAAGTTATAAAAAGCTTGACTTCTTTTGTTGCTATGGTTGCGGTTCTGTTTGTTTTTACTACAGAAACTATGGCTGCTAAGAAATCAAAAACACTTAAAAACACTCAAAAAAAAGGTTTCGTAAGATGTGGTGTTTCTCAAGGTCTTCCAGGATTTTCAAATGCTGATGCATCTGGAAATTGGACTGGTGTTGACGTTGACGTATGTAGAGCCGTTGCTGCTGCAGTACTAGGTGATGCGAACAAAGTTAAGTTCACTCCACTAAGTGCTAAAGAAAGATTTACTGCTTTAACTTCTGGTGAGATTGATATCTTATCAAGAAACACAACTTGGACACTTTCTAGAGATGCTGACATTGGACTTACTTTCGTTGGAGTAAACTTCTACGATGGTCAAGGTTTTATGGTTAGAAAATCTTCTGGAATAACTTCTACGAGCCAATTTAAAAGTGGAATTTCAGCATGTACAAACATTGGTACTACAACTGAGTTGAACATGAGAGACTTCTTTAATTCAAAAGGAATTTCTTATGAGCCGGTAGCTTTTGAAAAAGCTGACGAAGTTGTTGCTGCTTATGATGCTGGTAGATGTGATACTTACACTACTGATAAATCAGGTCTTGCTGCTCAAAGAACAAAATTGAGCAACCCAGATGATCATATAGTATTACCTGAAACGATTTCAAAAGAACCTTTAGGTCCTGTTGTTCGTCAAGGTGATTCAGTATGGGAAGATATCGTAAGATGGTCTTTGAACGTAATGATCGAAGCTGAAGAATACGGTATTAATTCTGGAAATGCAGATTCTATGAAAACTTCTGAAAACCCAGCTATTAAAAGACTTGTTGGTGCAGAAGGTGAATTAGGAGCAGCATTTGGTCTAGATAATGACTGGAGTTTAAGAATTATCAAACAAGTTGGTAACTATGGTGAAAGCTATAAAAGAAATATAGCTGATACTGGTATTTTACCTGATAGAGGTCCAAACCAATTATGGACTAAAGGTGGAATACTTTACGTACCACCTGCAAGATAATTTTTATCTTAATAAACTTTAAAAAGGGCTAGATTTATCTAGCCCTTTTTTTTAATATCATTTTTTATGAATTTCAAAGCTAGAAAAATAATCCCACAATTAATCACAGTATTAGTCGTAGTTTTAATATTTGGTTTTTTTACATTTAATGCCCAAATTAATATGGATAATAGGGGTATACAGTTTGGTTTTGGTTTTTTAACTCAAGAGTCTTCATTTGATGTTCAATTTTCTTTAATTGATTACGATGGATCCCATTCTTATGCTAGAGCATATTTAGTAGGACTTTTAAATACTCTTTTAGTTGCTTTTATAGGAATTTTAATTTCAACAATATTAGGTGTTATTATTGGAATAGCACGTTTATCACCCAATTATTTAATTGAGAGAAGTGCTGCTTTTTATGTAGAGTTTTTTAGAAATATACCTTTGTTATTACAAATATTTTTTTGGTATTTTGCTGCTCTTAGAGCTCTTCCTTTGCCCCAGGACGCTGATCCAATGTTGGGTGTTTTTTATCTAACAATTAAAGGACTATATACACCAAGCTTTGTATGGGAAAATTTTGATATATTTCTCTATTCAATAATTGCAGTAATAATTTCTATTATAGTTATAAAAAATTACGCAAAAAAATTACAAGAAAATCAAGGTAAACAATTACCTGTTTTATATATTTCTATTGGTTTATTTATTATTTTACCATTGATAACATTTTTAATCGGTGGAGTTTCCTTAGATTTTGAATTTCCTGTTATAAAACAGTTATCTACAACGGGATTTATTTATGAGGGCGGTTTGAGCATTCCTCCAGAACTTATTGCTTTAACCTTGGCTTTATCTTTGTATACGGCAACTTTTATAGCTGAGTGTGTGAGAGCAGGAATTCAAGGAATTAGCAAAGGTCAAAAGGAGGCTGCAGCATCAATAGGTTTAACACCTAATCAGGTTTTAAAATTAGTAATAATGCCTCAAGCATTAAGAATTATAATACCTCCAACAACAAACCAATATTTAAATTTAACCAAAAACTCTTCACTTGCAGCTGCAATAGCTTACCCAGATTTAGTTTTAGTTTTTGCTGGAACTGCATTAATGCAAACAGGAAGAGCCATAGAAATTGTATCTATTACAATGTTAACATATCTATCAATCAGTTTAGCAATTTCAATGCTTATGAATTGGTATAACAAAAAAATAGCAATTAAAGAGAAATAATGAATAAATTAAATTTTTTAAAACCTGACAGGCAAAATTTAAACACATATTTGTACATGGGTTCTTTCTTATTTTTTATATCTCTATTTGATGTTTTTTTGACTTCTTTTTTTAAAATAAACATTACATCATTTTTACCAAGTACTTTAAGCTTTTTACTTCCTTTAATTTTTGGTGTTATAGGATTACATCTTATTAGAATAGAATTTTCAGGAATAAAAAAATTAGATTTAATAAATAAAAATATTAATACTAACAATTTTAATGCTTTTTTAACTCTCTTCATTATATTTGCTATTATTAAGTCAATTCCACCAATATTAAGTTGGTTTATTATTGATGCAAATATAGCTGGAGACACCAAAGAAGCTTGTACAGGTAGTGGTGCTTGTTGGACGTATATTAAAATTTGGTTAAGAAGATTTATTTATGGGATGTATCCTAATGATTTACAATGGAGAATAAATATATCTTTTATCTTATTGATTGCTTTGGCATTTGTTGGTTATTTTGCTACTGAAAGATTGAAGAAATTTTTAACTTTGTATTACGTTGTTATTTATCCAATTATAGCTTTTATACTAATTTACTACTTAATATCAGGTGGTTCTTTTGGACTTATGTGGGTTGAAACAGGTGCGTGGGGAGGTTTATCTTTAACATTTATAGTTTCTTTCTTTTGTTTAATTTTCTGTTTTCCATTAGGAATGTTTTTAGCTTTGGGTAGAAGATCAACATTACCTACACTTAGATATGTATCTGTTGGATTTATAGAATTTTGGAGAGGTGTACCATTGATTACTGTATTATTCATGTCATCAGTAATGTTTCCGATGTTTTTGCCGGAGGATTTTTTCATGGATAAATTAGTTAGAGTAATTATTGCAATATCTTTATTTGAAGCTGCTTATGTTGCAGAAGTAATAAGAGGCGGTTTGCAAGCATTACCAAGAGGTCAATATGATGCAGCAAAATCTTTGGGCATGGGATATTGGAAGTTACACATTTTAGTAATTTTACCTCAAGCATTAAAACTTGTTATCCCAGGTATAGCTAATACTTTTTTAGCTTTAGTTAAAGATACACCATTAATTTTTGTAGTCGGTCTTCTAGAATTAGTAGGAATGCTTAATTTAGCAAAAACAAATCCAAAATGGCTTGGTTTTGCAATGGAAGGTTATGTATTTGCTGCTATAATTTTCTGGATTATTTGTTATGCTATGAGTAGATATAGTCAAAATTTAGAATTAAAATATAAAACTGAAAGATAAGATTGTAATGTCAGATTCAATAATTCAAATAAAAAATGTAAACAAGTGGTTTGGAGATTTTCAAGTATTGAAAGATATTAATCTAGAAGTTCAGCAAAAACAAAAAATAGTTGTATGTGGTCCATCAGGTTCTGGAAAATCAACTTTGATTAGATGTATTAATAGACTTGAAGAACATCAAGAGGGAAATATTGTTGTAGATGGTAATGAACTTACTGAAGATACCAAAGATATTGAAAAAATTAGAGCAGAAGTTGGAATGGTTTTTCAACAATTTAACTTGTTTCCTCATTTATCAATTCTAGATAATTGTACATTAGCTCCTATATGGGTAAAAAAAATGCCAAAAAAGGATGCTGAAGAATTAGCAATGAAACAATTAAAACAAGTTCAAATTGATGATCAAGCAAATAAGTTTCCGGGTCAACTTTCCGGTGGTCAACAACAAAGATGCGCTATTGCTAGAGCTTTGTGTATGCAGCCTAAAATTATGTTGTTTGACGAACCAACTTCAGCTTTAGACCCTGAAATGATTAAAGAAGTGCTAGATGCAATGGTTAATTTAGCAAATGCTGGTATGACAATGATTGTAGTAACTCATGAGATGGGTTTTGCTAAAGAAGTAGCTGATGAAGTTATTTTTATGGATGAAGGCATGATAGTAGAAAAAAATAATACAAAAGATTTCTTTGCTAATCCAAAAAGTGATAGAACAAAGCTATTTTTAAGCCAAATTTTATAATTGTTCTAAATTAAATAACCTAATTTATAAAAGAGTTTTAGCTCTATTTTCTCAATGTCAACCCTATAAATCGACTAAAAAAAAATAATTTTAGGGGTTGCATTAAGTTCCAGGATAGAGTTGAATTGGTTTTTTAAGAGGGGTCTTAATGGAAGAAAATTTTAATAAACACTTAGGTAACAAGTTAAAGCTAAGACGTTTAGCACTTGGTTTAACTCAAACGAAAGTAGCAAAAGCAATTAACGTAACATTTCAACAAATTCAGAAATATGAAAAAGGTACCAACGGAGTAAGTTCAATTAGATTACTTCAATTATCTAATTATTTAAAAGTTCCAATAAATTATTTCTTTGAAGATTTTTCTGATTACGCAATAAATGCAGAAAGAGTTAAAGAATCTCATATGACAGTAAATTATAACTTTTTAGTAAAAGTTTATAATGAATTGACACCTGATCAAAAAATTAAATTTGGAAAAAATATACAAATTACACAGGTTGGGATTTCAAAAACAGGTTAATTTGGCTCCTCGGGCAGGACTCGAACCTGCGACCAATTGATTAACAGTCAACTGCTCTACCAACTGAGCTACCGAGGAATATAAAAATCAAAACTTACTTTTTTTTAAGAGTAAAACAACTATTATTTTTGGAGGCAACGCCCGGAATCGAACCGGGATACAAGGATTTGCAATCCTCTGCGTAACCATTCCGCCACGTTGCCATGTAAATGGATAATAGATCAATTTAACACATGTTTATATAATTGTTTTTTCTAATTAGTCTATAAATTTTCACTAAAAATTGATGATTGTTTATTCAAATGATTAATTTATAAACTAAAAAGGCTTATGAGTTCTGATAAATATAATCATTCTGAAGTAGAAAATCGAATATATCTATATTGGGAAAAGAAAAATCTTTTTAAACCTAAGAAGAGCAAAAAAAAATTTTCTATAGTTATACCTCCACCTAATGTAACTGGAAGTTTGCACATGGGCCATGCTCTTAATAATTCAATTCAAGATTTATTAGTTCGTTTTCATAGAATGAATAATTATGAAACTTTATGGCAACCAGGAACAGATCATGCCGGAATAGCAACTCAGGCACTAGTAGAAAAAAAATTAGAAAATGAAGGTATTAAAAAAAATGACCTTGGAAGAGAAAAATTTATTAAAAAAGTGTGGGAGTGGAAAAGCCAATATGGTGATATTATTATTAATCAATTAAAGAAACTTGGTTGTTCGTGTGATTGGTCACGAAATGCATTTACGATGGATGAGAATCTTTCGCAAAGTGTACTTAAAGTATTTGAAGAACTTTATAAAAAGAAACTTATATATAAGTCAAAAAAATTAGTTAATTGGGATACTGTTTTAAAAACAGCTATCTCTGATCTTGAAGTTGATCAAAGAGAAGTAAATTCAAAATTATATCACATTAAATATCCAATAATTGGAACTGATGAATTTATAACTATAGCGACAACAAGACCAGAAACTATGCTTGGTGATACAGCTATTGCTGTAAATCCAAAGGATAAAAGATACAAAAAATTTAAAGGGAAAGAAGTAACCATTCCTTTAGTTGAAAGAAAAATAAAAATTGTTTTTGATGACTATGCAGATCCTGAGCAAGGAACTGGTGCTGTAAAAATTACACCTGCTCACGATTTTAATGATTATGACGTTGGAAAAAGAAATAAATTAGAAATAATAAATATACTTACTGAGGATGGCAAAATTAATAAAAATGCACCAAGTGAATATCAAGGCTTAGATAGATTTGATGCTAGAAAAAAAATTTTAGAAGATCTTTCAAATTTAGGATTTCTAGTTAAAGAAGAAAACACCAAAAATAAAGTTCCATATGGCGATAGATCAAATTCTGTAATTGAACCATTTTTAACAGAACAATGGTTTGTCGATGCAAAAAAATTATCAATTAAGGCAAAAAAAATTGTTAAATCGAAAAAGACTAATTTTTTTCCTAACAATTGGTCAAAGACATACTTTCAATGGATGAATAACATTGAGCCTTGGTGTGTGTCAAGACAGCTTTGGTGGGGCCATCAAATACCTGCATGGTATGGACCTGATAAAAAAATTTTTGTTGCTACTAATGAAAAAGATGCACAAAAAAGAGCTAATAAATTTTATAAAAAAAATGTTACTTTAATTAGAGATCCAGATGTACTTGATACTTGGTTTTCATCTGGCTTGTGGGCTTTTGCCACACTAGGTTGGCCATCAAAAAATGAATATTTGAAAAAGTTTTATCCAACATCAGTTTTAGTTACAGGTTTTGATATTATTTTCTTTTGGGTTGCAAGAATGATTATGTTTGGAATGGAATTTTTAAATAAAGAACCTTTTAAAGATATTTATGTCCATGCCTTAGTAAGAGATGAAAAAGGACAAAAAATGTCAAAATCTAAAGGAAATGTTATTGATCCATTAGATCTAATTAATAAATATAGTGCTGATGCATTAAGATTTACTTTGCTTTCGATGGCATCTCCAGGACGTGATGTTAAATTATCTGAAGAAAGAGTTAAAGGATATAGAAATTTTTTAAATAAGCTGTGGAATGCAAACAATTTTTTAATCCATAACAAATGTAGTTTTAATAATATTAAAAAAGTACCAAAAACCAAAGTTAATATTAATAAATGGATACATTTTGAATTAATAGAGACTAAAAAAATAGTAGAAAAAAATATTAAAGATTATCGTTTTGATGAAGCATCTAGAAATATATATCAATTTGTATGGCATTCTTACTGTGATTGGTATTTAGAGCTATCAAAAACAATTTTATTTTCTGATAATAAAAATGATATTAAAGAAACAAAAGAAATGGCAACTTATGTTTTCAAAGAAATTTTAGTATTGTTGCATCCATTTATACCATTCATAACTGAGGAAATTTGGTTAAAAAACAAATTGGATAATTCAAGCAAAAGTTATTTAATGTTGGCTAATTGGCCTGATCGAAAGATTAAAAAAGATAAGGATAATAAGGATGTTGAAAATTTAATAGAGATTATATCTGAAATAAGATCATTTAAAAATGAGCTTAACATAAGTCCGGGTTCATTTATTGATATATCATTATCTAAGTTAGATAAAAAAAATAGAGTTTTTTTAAATAAAAATGAAACAGTTCTTAAAAAACTTGGTCGTATTTCTAACTTTTTAGAAAAAGATATAAATAAGCCATCTGCATCATTGGTTATAAAAGGCAATGTTTTAAAACTTTATTTTGAAGAAAGTATTGATCTAAATTTAATAAAAGAAAATTTATTAAATAAACAAAGTAAATATCAAGTAGAAATGGATAAAATTCACTCTAGATTGAAAAATAAAGACTTTGTAAAACGTGCACCAAAACATATTGTTGAACAAGAAAAAAGTAATTATAATAATCTACAAAACGATATAAAAAAAATATCACTTACAGTAAAAAGTTTATAATGCCAAAATTTAATAAAAAAAAATTACCTAGTAGACATACATCTGTTGGACCAGATAAGGCACCTCAAAGATCATTCTACTATGCAATGAATTTAACAGAGAAAGATGTAGCCAAACCTTTTGTTGGAGTTGTATCTACATGGAATGAAGCAGCACCATGTAATATTGCTTTAATGAGACAAGCCCAATCAGTTAAAAAAGGTGTTCATCAGGCAGGAGGAACGCCTAGAGAATTTTGTACAATTACAGTTACAGATGGTATTGCAATGGGACACGAAGGAATGAAATCTTCTTTAATTTCAAGAGACGTTATTGCTGACTCTACAGAACTAACAGTAAGAGGACATTGTTATGATGCATTAGTTGGTGTTGCAGGATGTGATAAATCATTACCAGGATTAATGATGGCAATGGTACGTTTAAATGTGCCAAGTGTTTTTATTTATGGTGGATCAATATTACCAGGTAGATTTAATGGAAAAGATGTAACAGTAGTTGATGTATTTGAAGGTGTTGGAAAATACTCCTCAGGAAAAATGACCGCTAGTGCATTAAGAAAATTAGAATTAAAAGCTTGTCCAAGTGCCGGTGCATGTGGTGGACAATTTACAGCAAATACAATGGCGTGCGTTTCAGAAGCTATTGGTTTGGCGTTACCTTATTCAGCAGGAACACCTGCTCCATACGAACAAAGAGATAAATATGCATTACAAAGTGGTAAAGCAGTAATGAATTTATTAAAAAGAAATATAAGACCAAGAGATATTGTTACTCGTAAATCATTAGAAAATGCAGCAACTATTGTAGCAGCTACTGGAGGATCTACAAATGCAGCATTACATTTGCCTGCTTTAGCAAATGAAATAGGAATTAAATTTGATTTAATGGATGTTGCTAAAATATTTAAAAAAACTCCATACTTAGCTGATTTAAAACCAGGTGGTAAATATGTTGCTAAAGATATGTGGAAAGCAGGAGGAGTTCCAATGCTTTTAAAAACTTTACTTGATGGTGGCTATATACACGGCAACTGTATGACAGTGACTGGTAAAACAATGAGAGAAAATTTAAGAAAAGTTAAATTTAATCCAAAACAAAAAGTTATGCGAAAGTATAATAATCCTTTATCACTAGATGGAGGAGTAGTGGGCCTTAAAGGTAATTTAGCTCCAGAAGGTGCAATTGTAAAAGTAGCTGGATTAAAAAAATTACAGTTTACAGGTAGAGCAAGATGTTTTGATACAGAAGAGGCTGCATATAAAGCTGTTAAAAATAGAAAATATAAAGATGGAGATATCATAATAATTAGATACGAAGGACCAAAAGGTGGACCTGGAATGAGAGAGATGCTTCAAACAACAGGTGCAATTTACGGACAAGGTAAAGGAGAAAAAGTTGCATTAATTACCGATGGAAGATTTTCAGGAGCGACAAGAGGTTTTTGTGTTGGTCATGTTGGACCAGAAGCTTCTATAGGAGGTCCTATAGCATTACTTAGAAATGGCGACATCATAGATTTAGATGCCAAGAAAGGCACAATTAACGTTCGTCTTTCTAAAAAAGAATTAGCAAAGAGACGTAAAAAGTGGAAACCGAAAAAAATGAACTTTGGTAATGGAACACTATGGAAATACGCGCAAACTGTAGGACCAGCTTACTTAGGTGCTCCTACGCATCCGGGTGGTAAAAACGAAGTTAGGGTTTACGCAGACATTTAATGAAAATTAGACCTGTTATATTATGCGGTGGTGCAGGTACAAGACTTTGGCCAAATCAAAAAAATCATCAAGCTAAGCAATTTATCGATTTTGGTGGTTGGACTTTAATTAAAAAAACCTTAGAAAGAATTAAAAATCCAATTTTTGATTATCCAATAATAAGTACTAATTTAAAATATCTAAGAGAGGTAAGACAATCTCTTAAAAAATCTAGAATAAAAAAATACAAAATAGTCTTAGAACCAGCAAAAAAGAATACCGCTCCTGCAATATT
>CACGPA010000023.1 GCA_902574725.1 uncultured Pelagibacteraceae bacterium | reverse complement strand
CTGGTATCAGTGACGGACAAGTTTTAATTTACAACAGTTCAACTTCTAAATTTGAGGCTGGCAATGCAAGCTCAGCAGAGGTGTACGGATTTGAATTATCTTTTGTTGCATCAACAGTTAATTATACAGTTGATGTTCAATCGCACGGTGGCTCAAATAAATATTTTATTCTCGGTTATCCGCAAAGAACTTTAGAATTAGAAGAAGGCAACACTTATGTTTTTAGTTATCCTTCAGCTCATCCTTTTGCTTTGTCAACAACATCTGACGGATCACACGGAGGCGGATCAGAATATACAACTGGAGTGACAAGAGATACTTCAGCTAACACTTTAACTTTTGTTGTTCCAACTGGAGCGCCAACTCTTTATTACTACTGCACATCGCATAGTGGTATGGGAGGACAAGCAAATACTCCAGCACCAGTGAATAATAATGTAAAATTAACTACGACCAATCAAGGTTCGGACAACATCACAAATACTCAATATGCTGCGTTTGATGATGTTTTATTCAGTGCAAGCGGATTTACGTTTTCACTTTCAGGCGGCAGCTTAATCGCAACCATATAATAGGAGGAATATAAATATGGCTACAATAGACGTAGGCAAACTTTCTTTTACACATAAAGGAAATTACGATGCCTCAGTTGCGTATGTTGAGAAAGATGTCGTTTATTACAACGGATCTGCTTACATCGCAAAAACATCAACAACAGGTAATCTTCCAACGAGTACGGCTCATTGGAATTTATTTGTATTAAAAGGAACTGACACATCAGTTCTAACAACTCAAGGTGATGTCCTTTATCACGACGGTTCATCACTTGCTAGACTTGGTGCAGGAACTTCAGGACAATTCTTAAAGACGCAAGGCACAGGTGCTAATCCTGTATGGGCAGATAGTGGCGGAAAAACTTTAGCATTAACACACTCAACTAATAATACTAGAACCACATTATCTAACGTCAATACTGAAAGTAATCTAATGACTGGTACTCACACACAAGTAAAAGCAAATTCTAAATTATTAGTACATTACAAATTTCCATTTTGGGCTGACAGTAGTGGTTCTTGTAGAACATTTTTTAAATTTGATGGTACTGCAACTTATGAAGCTTGGGGTTGGTTATATGCAGCTTTTGGTTCAAACACTAATACTTGGACTGGTTCATTTTTAGTTGATGCAAGTTCTTCAACTGGTAGCAAAAATTGGTCTATAGGTTGGCACTCAAATTCATCTACTACTGCAAAACCTGCAGGTATTTGGAATCCAAATAATACTGACAACGATAGAATGAGCCAAACTTTTAGTGAAATAATTATTTTAGAATTAGACTTTTAATATAGGAGAAAAATAAAATGGCAAAATTTGATAAAATAGTTTTTAAAAAAGAAAACTTTAAAGGTTATACTGGTAATCCACCAGTTGATGAAGCTGATTACAATTCAAGAAAAGATGAGATGTTTGAAGGCGAAGCACCAACTTGGACAGAAATAAAATCTGAAATGGATGCTTATGTAGATCCAAGAGAAAGTGCTAAAGCTAAACTTATGTCAGGCGAAGCATTAACTGAAGAAGAAGCTAACACAATAGTTCTTTAATAAAAATCTAAAAAATAAAATAGGAGTATAGTCTTATGACTAAAGCAAGAGACCTTGCTGACATTATATCAGGTGGATTTACTGAAAGTGATATACCTAATTTGTCAGCATCAAAAATAACATCAGGAACTTTTTCTGACAACAGGATAAGTGCATCTAGCGTATCGCAACACGCACAATCATTTGACGATAACAAAATTGTTAATGATATTTCTACACTTGCTTTAAGACAAGCATCTAACGAAAACAAAGCTGCTTACAATACTAACTCAATGTATGTTGATGTATTTCAAGATAGCACAGGAATTACAAATTTAACCAACTGTCAAAGAGATAGTGGGGAGTTTGTTTCATCAGTAGCTCAAGGAACAGATAGTGGTTTTATTTTTGCTTTAGATATGAGTACAACAAACACTGAAGATTTACACTCAAGCAGTACAGTTTCTGTTGTTGCTGGTGGTGGAGGTTTGCAAAATGAAACTCGGTCAGGCAGTTTAGATACTTATTCGACTAGATGGGATGGAAACACAAACGATTATTTAAGAATTAATGATAGTAATGATTTAAATTTTAGTGGCGATTTTGCGATTGATTGGCAAGTTTATTTTCACACTTCAAATGGTGGTCAAGATAGAATTTTAAGTAAATTTGATGGTTCTAATTATGAAATTTATATGCGACCACAAGGTCAATGTTATTTGGCAGGTAGAGGCGAAACATCAAGTGAAACTGTAAGTCTTAACCAATGGTATTATTTTTGTGTTGAGGCACACGGAAATAATTTAAACCTTTATAGAGATAATACTAGAGTTCAGCAAGTCACTCTCTCAAGCTCAACAAACACCAACACAAATGCAAATTTTTATATTGGTGGTGCTTGGGTAAATGACAGTAATCAAAATATTCAATATCCAAATATAACTCTTGGTGGATTAAGGTACACAAAAGGTTCAGCGAGATATAATGGAGCTTCTACAATTACAGCACCAACATCGGCTTTGTCAAACACCATATTAACTGCAAGTGCAACTGGTTCATTTGAAAGCAATGCAATTACAGCTCCTTCTTCAGTTTCATCTATGGGAGCAATCATAACTTATCAAGACAATGCTGGAACTAACACTTTAAATACAGATATTGTTTTAAAACTTTCTGCTGATAATGGATCTAATTATTCGACTGCAACTTTAGTTGCTATGCCTGACTTTGCTAGTGGTATTAAAATGGCTAAGGTAAATGATCTTAGTATTTCAAATGCAGGAACTCAGCTTAAATACAAAATAGAATTTGCTAATCAAGCAAGTGGATCAAAGGAGGCGAGAATAAGAGGTGTCTCGCTACAGTATTAATGATTATTGAAACAGAAAAAGTTATACAAAATTTAGACAAGGACGTTGCTCTAATAAAACAGAAACTAGATACTTTAGAAAACAATCATCTAGCACATATAAAAAAAGATATAGATCGAATTTTATATATTCTAGGTGCAGTTGGTTTAGTTGTACTAGGTGAATTATTTGTCCTTCTAAATGCAGTTTTATAATAGAGGCGTTAAAGCTCATCTTCTTGCTGCACAACATTTGATCGATGACGATCACTTTGTTTTTACTAATTTTTGTGGAGTAGGACCAATCGATCTTGTTAGACTTAATATTCATACAGGAACAACTGAACTCTTTGATGTGAAAACAGATAACGACACACATCATCGAAAGAGAGAACGATCAGAATTACAAATCAAACTTGGAGTTAAATTAATTTATGTCAACTTATATAAGCGAACAATCAGAGTGGAAGGAACAGTGGAAGAACTTCGAACTTGATGAGTTCAAATGCAAATGCGGATGCGAACAAGTAAAAATAAATTCAGATATGCTGGACCTAATACAAGAGGCAAGAAATGAACTTGGACCTCTATCTATTAATAGCGCATTTAGATGCAGTTCGCACAATGCTGAAGTATCATCAACAGGTGCTAATGGACCTCACACTACTGGCAATGCAATAGATATAGGAGTTAAAAACTCTCAACATAGAAAACAATTAATTGACTGGTTTGCAACTAAAGTGACTGGTCTAGGAATTGCTAAATCATTTATCCATATCGATAACCTGACTGCAGAGGATGGTTTTGATATGCGACCTAACGCTTGGAAATATTAATATGTGGTTAGCTTTATTAAAAAATCCTTTAACAAAATTAGTGGCTGAAAAAACTATAGGTGCAGTCACTCATAAATTAAAAAAGGATGCAATAATTAAAGAACGTGAAATAGAAAACGCAAAGAATGTAGATATACAATCTTTAAAATCATCTGATAACTCATTGAAGGATGAGTGGTTAGTCATAGTATTTTCTTTAATTTTTATTGGACACTTCGTACCTATACTTCAAGATGCAATGGAGCGAGGTTGGCAAATTCTTGGAACTGCTAACGACTACTTTTGGATAGTAATTTTAACCATCGTGGGAGGATCTTTTGGATCTTCAGGTATTACAAAATTCATTAAGAAAAAGAAGTAATGGCTAGAGTAAAGTTTGACGTTAATAAAGCGCCTCACGAAAGAATACCAAAACGGACAAGTATCTCTAAAAGAAAAAAACCAAAATTTTCAAGTATGAACAAACATAAAAAAAGAACTTGGAAAAAAAGAAATAGAGGTGGAATGTGAAAGACCAAATAAATTTGTCAGATAAAAGTAAAATCTCTATGCCTATTGCTAATCTAGTAATGGTCATAGCTTTAGTTGCCTCAACAGTGTTTGGCTATTCGTCACTTACCAACAGGATTACTTCTTTAGAAACTAACGATACTTTAATGGAAAGTGATCTATTAAAGAAAGCTCAGCAAGAGCCTAAGAATTTAGAAATTTTTATGCTCATCGAACACAACTCGAAAATTTTAGAGAAACACCAAGAATTACTGGATGAAAATATACACTCTCAAGTGATGATTAAAAATTTAGAAAAAGACTTGGAAGAGGCTGAGGAAAAAATTGAATATCTTTTAAACATAACAAGGAAATTAAATGGAAATAGTAATTAGTTTAATGATGTTTCTTGGTAATCCACCTGAGCTGAAGGAGCATTTATTAATGCCTTCAATCAGTAAATGTTTGGAAAAGAAAAGAATAGCAACTCGTAATTCAAATGCTGAATACAGATGCAGCAAAGTAAAAGCCGTAGTTAAAGACGGTAAAATAATAAGTATTTCTAGTTTAGATTAATGGCATACAAAACTAAAGCTTGGCAAAGAAAAGCAGGAAAAAATCCTAAAGGTGGATTGAATGCTAAAGGTCGTAGATCCTACAATAAAGCTACAGGCGGTAATCTAAAAGCACCAACAAAGAAAAAAGGTAGTAAGAGGCGAGCTGCATTTTGCGCGAGGATGCGTGGAATGAAGAAGAAACTAACATCAAGAAAGACTGCTAGAAATCCTAACTCAAGAATTAATAAAGCGCTGAGAGCGTGGGCTTGTTAAGCCAATTTTAAATCAATCAACCAATCAGTTATGCGTAGAAGGAAAAAGGCTAAGCCTCATATTGAGGTCACTTGTAGTTATTGTGGATTAAAAACAGAGACGTTCGTTGCAACGCCTGACCACTTATTATTTTGCAGACATCAGGTAGTTGGCTTTCCTCCAACTAGAGACTGTATGACTGACTATTACAAGGAGCGTAAAGATGTACGGAAAAAAGAAGAGCAAGAAAAAGGCTTATTCAACAAACAAGAAAAGCAACTTTGTGAAGAAGACAAAGAAAAAGAAAAGATAAGTAGAGCAGCTAATGCTGCAAAGCTTGATGAATATTTAAAAGAATTGAAAAGGAAAAAATATGAAAAAAGGTTATCATCGAACTAAGTCAGGTAAGCGTGCTAGAAAAGGCTTATATTATAATATCAATAAGCGTAAGAAAGCTGGTACTAGCAGATCAAAAAAGAAATCAACTATTTCTAAGAAGGCTTACGCTAAAATGAAGAGAGGCTTTAAGTAGTCTTTATATATATAGAGCGTGTGTAATTTGGTACGTGGTACGTAATTAATGTTTTATTTTTATATGAAATATTATATTGTCTTACTAATTCAATTAACAAGTTTTTTTGAATTGTAAGGTTGACAAGTTGCTACGTACCATTTACGTACCAATAGCTCGTGGCGGGGTAGCTCAGTTGGTTAGAGCGCGGGACTCATAAGCCCGAGGTCAGTGGTTCGATCCCACTTCCCGCTACCATTCTAGAACGTTTAGTCAATTCTTGACTCACATATGACACACTCAGAAACGGAATTTTGAGAACTCGGGAAACTTTATTACCAGCAATTTAAAAATTGTCCCGCCCATCTGCACGTAGTCATAGTTGATGCTGGTGATGACGGATTTAAAAGTTGCTGACTCAAACCCATTAAAAACTCTGATTGCCTTAAATTGTTTTGTTTTTTTAACTCATTTGCAATTTGTTGATTTGCTTGGCTTTGGGAAGCCATTGATGGATCGTTCACTTTTCTTTTAACGTCAAGCTCAACTAATCTTAAAACACAATCTGCAAACTTTTCAGTATTAGGTTTAAAACCTATTGCCTTGCAATCTTCTTTTTTATCTTTGATTGTAAAAGAAATTCCAGATGATTGAGAGCTACTTGATGAACTACCGCTGTAACTTTCACCATATGCATTCCGGCCTGCACTTTCAACAGCCGTAATAATTTTACAGCCTGTGGTATATTTATATTGACATTTATTCCATGCATCAGTTCCTGCGGTTAAAACATCAACTAGTGATGTAGATTCAAAAACTTCTGTCCCTTCAGCATTTGATGCATAACCATAATATATACGGTCTGATGAATAAGTATAAGTTGGTTCATAAACACTCAACAACAAACCTAAAACCAAAATCCCTAAAAGTTTTTTCATATCTAAACGTTATCAAATATTTTGACACACTAAAATTGAAAAATCCTTGACACACATATGACTCACTGCGTTAGGATTTTTATTATTTTCTTAACGTTTTGTGGTATAAAAACGTAGAGAAAGGTGAAGGCGCGGGACTCATAAGCCCGAGGTCAGTGGTTCGATCCCACTTCCCGCTACCATTCTAGAACGTTTAGTCAATTCTTGACACACATATGACACACTCAGAAATGAAATTTTGAGAACTCGGGAAGTTTTTTCATTTCAAATTCTTAATTACATCTTCTTTTTTCTTACCAGCTCTTACTTCATCAAAATATACTACTTGTGTAGGTATTTCAGTTTTATGTATCTGCTTGTAAATGCTTACTCTAGATCTATAAATTCCAAATTTAAAATAAGTTTTAACACCCTTAGATTTTGTTGCCCCTTTAAAATCGAAAACTAATTTATTATTTGCCCATAATTTAAGATAACCATCCTCTTTGTGGCTCCAATTAACATTAACCAAAATATCATTCCATTTTCCTAACAATTCTTCTTTAGATAAAATTTGAGTGCTTCCCACAGTATATTTTGGAACATAATTTTCGATCCAGTATCCACCACGTTTATTTTTAAACATCCAAATGACATGTTTTTTTTCTTGGTGGAATTGACCAAGTATAACTGAAACTGGATCAACATTTACAAAATCTTCAGGCATATAAATTGACCAAGAATACCATCTCTCTCCTTTACTAACTCTATATCTTCCACTTAATTCGTGTCGCTCACGATCTTTCTTACAATCGTTCCAGCCACCATCTTTATCTTTTCCACAATCACCAGCTCTTAATTCAAATCTGATTGATTTTTCCCCTAAACGTACTGGATGACCATCTGATTTATTAACTACTTCCATACCATATTTTTTATAATAATTTCCTGTAAGGCTTTTTTTGAATTTGCTACCTGAAGCTACATCTTTAGGCAAACTTACTGCGTATGCAGTATGGATCCACAACAAACCCAGAGCCACGATCCCTAAAAGTTTTTTCATTTTCTAGAGATTTTACTATCGACAGTTATTATTTTATCATTAACAAGACTTTCTCTAATAAATTCTAAAACTAGTTTCTGGTGTGGCCATGAACATTTGGAAAATACTATCCAATGACCATTTTTTAATTTTTGACCATCCCAACGTTGCTTACATTGCTTTCCATTTACTTTAACACCCTTTTCATACTCAAACCATTTTACTCCTGGAATATCAGCAATCCATTTAAGGTCTGTTGAAGTTGCTTTCCAGTCATGAGTAAGATCATCCGGGCTTGCAAAAACTAAAGAGTTTGCATGCTCTGCAGTTTTTAATTCATCTACTAAATATTGTCTAACAGGATTATTTTCTTCACTAGGCCAACAATTAGGATTAAACGCAATGGTTCCACCAAATAATTCTTTTTTAAATGCTGCATATCTTATTGCATTCCAAGCACCACAAGAATGACCTGCTAAAAAAATTTGTTTAAAAGGAACTCCATTAGAGTTAAATTTTTTAACCACTTCTTCAGTAACACTCATCCGAACATCAGTTGAGAGGTTTCTTAAATACTCTTGCCAATAAGGACATTTTAAAGTGTGCCCAAAACCCTTTTTAATACATTTTTTAGCTGAAGCTTTAAATTTCCGTCCAGCCTCTCGTCCTCCTGTTGCATCAAGATGTCTAGTGTTTGTAATTAAACAATTCATCCACACAACTACTTCTTTATCTGCAATTTTTGCTCCTGAGAGCATAGAAATAAAGGTTAGATCTTCGCTTTGGTTACAAAATTTTTCTTTCGTTTCATTACCACCATGATTCCAAATTAATAATATTTTGTTTTCAGGATTGTCAATATTATAACCTTTAGTCAATTTAAATGCTTTGCCCTTTAGGTCAGATGAAATAAATCCACTACTTTTTGAACCAAGTTGCTTGGCCTGGACTGATAAACTTATATTGAAAAATAACAAACCCAGAACCGCGATCCCAAAAAGTTTTTTCATATCTAAACGTTATCAAATATTTTGACACACTAAAATTGGAAAATCCCTGACACACATATGACTCATTGCGTTGGGATTTTTATTATTTTCTTAACGTTTTGTGGTATAAAAACGTAGAGAAAGGTGAAGGCGCGGGACTCATAAGCCCGAGGTCAGTGGTTCGATCCCACTTCCCGCTACCATCAATTCTATGATTCTTTGTATTCAAAGTTTTGAGTTGTTTCATTAATATGTAACAATTTAGCTCCATTTCTTAAATGAAATTTTGTAGCCATTTCAGTTAAAGGAGAGAGAGTTACTAATCTATTTAGATGGTTTGATTTTTTAATCATTTTAAAAACTTGTTTTACAATTAGTTTACCACCACCTTTTTTTTTAGACCAAACAGTATAAGCAACTGCAATTTTTCCAACTTTTTGATCCCTCAAAGCACTTTGTAAGAATGCATCTTTACTTAATTTATCTAAATCTTTTACAGATTTTGGAATTTGATTTGTAAAAGCGAAACACATAACTGCATAAATTTCACCTTTATATTTAACACCATAAATTTCCCTCCCATAACTTGTTCGGAATTCATTATTTAATTCTGGTCTAACAGGATCTTCACTTGTATTACACTCTTTTAAGCTTACTAATTCAGCACCTTTTATCCAGATAAAAAATTTTTTTATTTCTTTTTTTAAAATTTGCTTATTTTTTCTTACTCTTGCTTTAAATCTGGGTTTTAATGTTTTTAATTTCTTCATTTATTTTTTTTTATTTTTTAAATTTAATTTTTTCTTAATACAATGTTATTTAAGAATTGCAGTTATGCAATTTATGATAAACTAATTTAGGATTTTAACTATGATACAAAAGTATCATTAAATTGATTAGATACTCTAACAAATGTAGTACATTTACTTAGCTGTTTAAGAGAAGGTGCACCAACATATGTACAGCTACTTCTAATCCCGCCAAGAATATTTGAAATAGTATCTTTTATTTTCCCTCTGTACTTAACTCTAACAACTCTACCTTCACTACTTCTGTAATCAGATAAGCCACCATAATGTTTTTTGTTAGCAGTAAGAGAGCTTGATCCGTAGAATTCTATATATTTATGTCCATTACTTTTTACAATTTTACCTTTACCTTCATCATGACCTGCAAGCATTCCTCCAAGCATTACAAAATCTGCGCCACCACCAAAACCTTTTGCAACATCACCAGGACATGTACAGCCACCATCAGCAATAATATGTGCTCCTAAACCATGTGCTGCATCAGCACATTCCATAACTGCACTTAATTGTGGATATCCAACACCAGTTTGAATTCTTGTTGTACAAACGCTTCCAGGTCCGATACCAACTTTTACTATATCTGCACCACTTAATACTAGTTCTTGTGTCATGTCTGCTGTAACAACATTTCCAGCTATTATTGTTTTTGTTGGATATTTATCTCTCACTGATTTTATAAACTTACTAAATCGTTCCGAATACCCATTGGCAACATCTATACAAATAAATTTAATAAAACTAAATTCTTTCAATAACTTATCAAGTCTATCGAAGTCTTCTTTTTTAATACCAATACTTAAAGCAATGCTTTTATAAATTGATTTAATTTTTTTGTATTGATTTAATTTTTTAATATCATGTTGCTTAGTTAGACAAGTAATCATTTCAAATTCAGCCATTTTTTCTGCAACACCTAATTCACCAACACCATCCATATTTGCTGCCATGATTGGAATTCCAGACCACTCATTATTACTATATTTGAATTTATAAGTTCTTTTTAAATTTACATCTTTACGACTTGATAAAGTGCTTCTTTTAGGTCTAAAAAGTACATCTGAATAATCAAGTTTTACTTCTTCTTCAATTCTCATTTAAATCGTAAGTTATTAGTATAAAAACTAATTTCAAATTAATAAATTGCCTGTGGATAAGTTTTTACAATTTTAAGTTCAGTATTACGATACTTCTCGCTAGCATTATTTAATAAATTTCAAAAAAGTATTGCAGATATAATCTAATTGTTTTTTGTTCATACCTTGATGACAGCCTATTAAAATACCATTCTTCATTACATCATTAGCAACATCTTCACAATTAGTATGTTTTTTGTAATATCTATTTTTCATAGCAGGTTGCCTTAAAATATTTCCAGTAAAAATTGTTCTAGTTTGAATATTGTTTTTTTCGAAAAAAATTTGCATTTTTTTTCTATTAAATAATTTATTTTTTTTTATCACTAATGGAAATGCTAACCATGGTGTTTTTACACCAGAATATTGTTCAGGTAAGTTAAAAAAGTTATTAAATTTTTTAAAAAATTTTTCCAAATATTTAAAATTCTTATTTCTTATTTTAATATTATTTTTTAGTTTTTTAATTTGTTCTAAAGCAAAGGCAGCCGATATTTCAGAAGGTAAAAAATTATATCCCATATCAGAAAAAATATATTTAGCATCATAATCAATACCAGATATCTTAACGTTAAATCTTTTTGATATTTCTTCAGACTCATTAAATGTTGCTGATGATCTTCCCCAGCCTCTCAATAATTTTGCTCGTTCATATAATTTATAGTCATTAAAACATACTATTCCACCAGTCCCTGCGCCATTAATTATATGTGATGCATAAAAACTATTGGTAGAAATATCTGATAAATTTCCTGTGTTTTTATTATTAATTTTATAGCCAATTGTATCTGCGGAATCCTCGATAACTTTAAGATTAAATTTTTTTGCAAGTTTATTTATTTTTTTCCAGTCAGCAATATTTCCTAAAAGATTAGGTATCATCATTGCTACGGTTTTTTTATTAATGCATTTTTCTATTTGCATTGGATCAGCAACAAATTTATTTTTTTCCACTCCAACAAAATGAGGAACGAGACCAAGATGATATATAGGAGCAACAGTAGTAGAAAATGTTAGGTTTGGTGTGATTACTTCAGAACCTTTTTTAAAATTAAATGACGATAAAGCTAATAAATTTGCAGATGAACCTGAATTAACCATTAAACCATATTTTTTCCCAAAAATTTTAGCGACAGTTTTTTCTAATTTTTTTACATAAGTTCCATCAATTAAAGTAAGACTTTTATTTTTTAATACATTTATAGCAGCATTTATTTCCTTATGATCATAAACCGCTTTACCATAATATATTTTTTCTCTTTTCATTTTTATCTAACGATTTTTTTTAAATAATTTGAATATTCACAGTTTCCATAAAATTTTATA
>CACGPA010000022.1 GCA_902574725.1 uncultured Pelagibacteraceae bacterium | reverse complement strand
TGAATAGAAAGATTTTTATTATATTATAGAAGTATCTTGTTAGAAGAATCGATAGTTTTAGTTCAAATAATATTCATAGACGTCATCATGGCGGCTGATAATGCAATAATTATTGGAATGATTGCAGCAAGTTTTGCCCCAAAACATAGAAATCAAATCATATTATGGGGAGTAATTGGTGCACTTATCTTTAGAATAATTTTTGCTTTCTTTGCATCTTATTTATTTGGATTTGCATATATTAAAATTTTAGGAGGACTGCTTTTAATATGGATTGTTAATGATCTCAGAAGAGATTTGTTTAATTTAAAAAAAGTTAAATCACCTACAAAAGTATCTAAAGAACCCTCTTATATTCAAAGTGTTTATAAAGTTTTATTGGCTGATATAACTTTAAGTTTTGACAATGTAATAGCTGTTGTTGGTGCTTCAAAGCACAACTTTAACTTAATGATCTTTGGATTAGTACTTTCGGTACTTCTTGTAGTAACACTTGCTAGATTTTTTGCAGAACAAATAAAAAAACATCAATGGTTTGGTTATGTTGGATTAATTGTAATATTGATAGTAGCCATACAATTAATCATTGGAGGTTTAGGAGATCTAGGTATCTTAGAAATAAATGAAGCCTTTAAAAAATTCTTCTAATTATAAGAGTATTTTTTTGTTGGATATTTTCTATTTAAAACATCTTTTTTTAAATTTTTTTAACTCCTTCATTTATAATTTTTTTTAGATTTACAAATTTTTTAACAAATCTTATATTGGTTTTATTTAAACCAAGCATATCATCAGTAACTAGAACTTGCCCATCACAATAAACTGATGATCCAATTCCAACTGTTGGTATTTTAATAGAGTTGGTTATAAGTTTTGAAGTAGTTGTTTCTACACATTCTAAAACAATTGCAAAGACACCTGCATCCTCTAAAAGTTTTGCTTCTTTTAAAATTTTTACTTTCTCTTTTTTTGTTTTTCCTTTAGATTTAAATTTTCCTTTTATACTTTGTGGTAAAATTCCTAAGTGACCCATAACAGAAATTTTATTACTTATTAAATGTTTAATTATGTTTATAATTTTTTTTCCACCTTCGAGTTTAACTGCTTCACATTTCGTTTGTTTAATTATTTTTTTTGCGTTGTTTAATGCTTCTTTTTTATTTCTATATGTGTTGTATGGCATATCTACTACCATTAAACTTTTTTTTACGCCCATTCTTACACTCATAGAATGTTTTATCATATTTACTAAGTTTACTTTTCTAGTGGTATTGTAATTATACAAAACGGATCCAAGACTATCGCCAACCAAAACAATATCGGTATATTTATCTATTTCTTCAGCAAAATTTTTCGAATAAGCAGTAAGACAAATAATTTTTGATTTATTTTTCTTTGATATAATTTTTTTAATTTTATTTAACATTTCGTCGTTATTCTACTTCTATGTCTTTAAGGGATTCTTCTATTTCCCCTTTTTTATCACATAGACTTTTACAAATAGTTAAAAAACTTTCTTTTAGTTCTTTTACTTCGGAATAATTTGATTTTTTTATCTCATAATTAATCAACATATACATTGCCTCTTCATTATCAGGTTCCAGCAATAAAGTTGTTCTGATATTTTTTATATGCTCTTTTTCATTTTCTTCAGATTTAAAGATTTTTGCTAAATATAAATATGATTTTGCATCTTTAGGATTAAAAACAATATTTCTTTGAAATAAAAATTTAGAATGCTCAAATTCTTTTTGATCAAACTTTTCTTTAGCTTTATTATAAAAATTTTCTCCAGCAAATGAATGTGAAGAAAATAATATTATAAGAGTAAAAAACAATATTTTTTTAATATTTTTCATCTTTTATAAATTGATCTATATTATGCACCTTACTTTCATAAAAACCAGCTTTTCTTTAAAAAATTAAAATAGCATCTAACGTAAAAATTTACAGATTATAAAACTTTCCTTTGAATCTTTTTTGCTAGCTGAAGGTTTAAACACTCTAACTTCAATAAATGATTTTTTAGCAAATGAGACTATTTCATTAAAACTAGATCCCATAAATATTTTTGATACAAATTTTCCTTTTTTTTTTAAGAATTTCCAATGCAAATTTCATTGCTTCTAAACAAAGTTCTCCCGTTACAATTGCATCTAAATTTTTATTACCAGTTGTATTGACAGCCATATCTGAGACAACAATATCAATTTCATCCTTAAAATAATTTTTTATATCTTTTTTATATTTTTCATCAGTGAAGTCCCCAATAATTTGATGAGTATTTTTAATTGGTTCAAATTTTAACAAATCTATCGATACAATTTTACCATTTCTTATTTTTTTAACCAAATATTGAGACCAGCTACCTGGAGCTGCGCCGAGATCTACTGCAGATTTTACTTCTTTTAAAATTTTAAATTTTTCATCAATCTCTTTGAGTTTATAAATCGCTCTTGATTTATACCCTTCAATCTTAGATTGACGAACATAAATATCTCTTCTTCGTTTATTTATCCAATCTTTAGATATTTTATTTTTTTTCAATTAATGACCAAATCTTAAACTTTTAGTTATAGAATTATTTTCTAAATTTTTAATATTAATCTTAACACTTTTATCTAATCTCATATCTTTATCTCCTTGCCAAATTCCTGCTGCTAGATGAATTATGCCAATTTTGTTATTTGGCAAATATGGTTCTACAAATGTATTATTTTTTTCATCAAATTTTGGAAGCAAATTACTAGCTATCCAATTACAATTCAGTGGTAAAAATTCAGTCTCAGCATTATCTATATATACACTCATATTAATTGCTAAACCTTCTGAGCCAAAAATTCTTCCAGATTTTAAAGTTGTATTTAAATTTTTTTGCCACAAATTCCAACAAGTAGAATTTTTCTCAAGAGAAAAAACCCCTATATTAATATGAGGAGCAAATGCTAGTTTTCTAGCTTTATCTAAACCTATTTTAGAACTTACAGCATGTTTAAAATTTTGAGATTTGATAATAGCAAACTTTCCAAATAACCAACTAACCTTGGACATTATCTTATATCCTGGACCTAATGTTTGAGTTATTCCAAGTTTATTATTTTCACAAGCTTTAAAGTATAATTCGATTGTGTTCCAATCATTGACCCAAGCATCACAATCTATCCATAAATATTTTTCATAATTAGGAAAATAATTTGGTAAAAAAGCTCTAGAAACTTGGCTTTTTAGCCATTCTTTACCTTTAACTTTAATTGATGGAACTTTAATATCCCATTCTGCATTTTTTATTTCATCTACTTTGGAAGATAGTATTTTTAATTGATCTTCTTTTAACCCATCATCATGTTGGTCTTCAGTCAAGACTTATGAGTCAGGCTTTAAGAAAGTTAACAAGCTCAATATCAAATACAAATACTATGATGATTTTCATAAATCAAATTAGAATGAAAATTGGTGTTATGTTTGGCAGTCCTGAAACTACATCAGGTGGAAATGCATTGAAATTTTACTCATCTGTTAGAATGGATATAAGAAGAATTGGAGCCATCAAAGAAAAAGATGAAATTATTGGTAATTCTACAAGAGTTAAAGTTGTAAAAAACAAAGTTGCACCACCATTTAAAGTAGTCGAATTTGATTTAATGTATGGAAAAGGAATTAGTAAAGTCGGAGAGTTAGTTGATCTTGGAGCAAAAGCAGAAATTGTAGAGAAGTCGGGAGCTTGGTATGCTTACAAAGGAGAAAAGATTGGACAAGGAAGGGAAAATGCTAAACTTTACCTAGAACAAAATCCAAAAATTGCTGCAGAAATTGAGATGGCAATAAGAGAAAAAGCTGGCGTTATATCAAAAAAAATTGAAGGAAATCCACTTGATCCTGAAAAAGCTGCTAAAGACCAAATAGAGGAGCCCAAAACATCAGCAAAAGAAAATATTGATTCAAAAAAGAAAAATTAGTTAAAGTCATCTTTAATTATTAAAAGGCGCTTAATTATAGCGCCTTTTTCCCTCCACTGTTATCTAGACATCAAATAAAAAAGCTGTATTTTAAAAAAATGGCAGACAAAACTTTAAATGAAACAAGAAATACATTCTTAAAGTACTTTGAAAAAAATAATCATAAAATAATAGATTCAAGTAATTTAGTCCCAAATAATGATCCAACATTAATGTTTGCAAATTCAGGCATGGTTCAATTTAAAAATGTTTTTACAGGACTTGAAAAAAGAGATTATCAAAGAGCTACCACATCGCAAAAATGTGTAAGAGCAGGGGGAAAACATAATGACTTAGAAAATGTTGGTTATACTCCAAGACATCATACATTTTTTGAAATGCTTGGAAATTTTTCATTTGGAGATTATTTTAAAGAAAGAGCAATTGAACTAGCATGGAATTTAATAACTAAAGAGTTTTGTTTAGATAAAAATAGGCTTTATTTCACTGTTTTTAACGAAGATGATGAAGCTTTTAATTTATGGAAAAAAATTAGTGGATTTGCTGAAGATAGAATAATTAAAATTTCTACATCAGATAATTTTTGGTCTATGGGTGAAACTGGACCATGTGGACCCTGTTCTGAAATATTTTATGATCATGGAGATCATTTAAAAGGTGGGTTACCTGGTACAAAAGATCAAGATGGAGATAGATATATAGAAATTTGGAATTTAGTTTTTATGCAATTTGAACAGATTTCAAAAGATAAAAGAATAAATCTACCAAAACCTTCGGTTGATACTGGTATGGGGTTAGAAAGGATAACTGCATTATTACAAGGCACACATGACAACTATAAAACAGATCATTTCATTAAGTTAATTAATTCAACTGCTGATGTACTTAAAAAAAAACCTGATGATAAAAATATATCAAGTTTTAGAGTTATATCTGATCACTTAAGAGCAAGCTCTTTCTTAATTGCAGAAGGGGTTCTTCCATCTAATGAAGGTCGAGGATATGTACTTAGAAGAATAATGAGAAGAGGAATGAGACATTCTCATTTGTTAGGAGCGAAAGAGCCAATATTTTTTAATATTTTTAAAACATTAATGGATGAAATGTCAGGAAACTATCCTGAGCTTAAAAGAGCTGAGTCTTTAATAAAAGAAACTTTAAGAGCAGAAGAAGAAAAATTTTTAGTTCTTCTTGAAAGAGGTATGAAAATTTTAAATGAAGAAGTTATTAAAGTAGATAAAATTCTACCAGGTGAAGTAGCTTTTAAACTCTATGACACGTATGGTTTTCCTTTAGATCTAACTGAAGATATTCTAAAAAGCAAATCTTTAGCTGTTGATCATATTAAATTTAAATCATTGATGCAACAAAGTAGAGAAATTGCTAAAAAAAATTGGAAAGGTTCTGGCGATACTTCGGTTGATGAAATCTGGTTTGGCATTAAAGACAAATTAGAACCAACTGAATTTTTAGGATACGAAACTAATCAAGCAGAAGGAATAGTACTTTCTTTAATTAAAGACAATAAAGAAGTAAAAAGTTTAAACAAAGGTGATGAAGCGATGATAATTTTAAATCAAACACCTTTTTATGGAGAGTCGGGTGGCCAGATTGGTGATACTGGATTAATTATTTCTGCTGATTTTAAATTTAAAGTTGAAGATGTTCAGAAAAAACTTGGAGATCTATTTGTTCATTATGGAAAAGTAGAAGCTGGAACGATTAAAATAAATGACCATGTAGAAATGAAAATTGATGTTGAAAGAAGAGAAAACATAAAAGCCTATCATTCAGCAACACATCTACTTCATGAATCTTTAAGAAGAGTTTTAGGAAAACATGTAATTCAAAAAGGGTCTTTGGTTGCACCGGATAGACTAAGATTTGATTTTAGTCATATGAAACCAATTTCAAATGAGGAAATAAATAAAATAGAAAAATTTGTTAATGAAATGGTTGAAACAAAATCTGAGGTGAAAACAAGACTAATGACACCAAAAGAGGCAGTAGATAATGGCGCTTTAGCTTTATTCGGTGAAAAATATGGTGATGAAGTTAGAGTTCTTTCAATGGGTAATGAAAAGGATAGATACTTTTCAACAGAACTTTGTGGTGGAACTCATGTTAGAAACACTAGAGATATTGGTAAATTTAAGATTGTTAGTCAGTCTTCAATTGCCTCTGGAATTAGAAGGATAGAGGCACTTAGAGACAAACAACTAGAAGAATTTTTAACTAAAAAAGAAAAATTATCTCACTTATCAATGCAAAAAAATGAAGAAATTATTAAAAATCTTTCAGAGCAAATTATTAAACTTGGTGCAAAACCAAATCTAGATAACAAAAACAATAAGGAACTAATAAAAGATTTAAATAAACAATTTGATCAACTTTCTGCGAAAAATACTTTAAGTGATAAATCAAAAAATATTATTAAAGATGAAACTATAAATAATATTAAAGTAAGATTTCAAAAAATAATAGACCTTCCACCAAAAGATTTAAGAAAATTAATAGATAATGGAAAAAAAGAGATAGGAGAAGGTATTTTAGTTATATTTGCTAGCAAAGATGGAAAAATTGGATTAGCGGTAGGAGTTACAGATAAACTTGTAAATAAATATGATGCTGTAAAATTTGTTAAAATTGGATCAGAAATAATAGGTGGAAAAGGCGGTGGTGGTAGAGCTGATTTTGCCCAAGCAGGTGGTACAGAAGTTAATAAAATTGATGATGCAATTAGTAAACTAAAGTCTTTAGTTTAATTTTTTTTTCAAGTTTTCGTCAATAATATTGAGGAATTGATTAGTATTTAGATATTTTGTAGTTGGTCCAATTAGCATTGCTAAATCTTTAGTCATTGATCCAGTTTCTACTGTTTCTATACAAACTTTTTCTAAAGTTTTTATGAACTTTTTTAAATCTTCATTACCATCTATTTTTCCTCTATGATAAAGACCTCTTGCCCATGCAAAAATAGATGCTATTGGATTAGTTGAAGTTTCTTTGCCTTGTTGATGTAGTCGGTAGTGTCTAGTAACAGTTCCATGTGCGGCTTCTGCTTCTATAGTTTTACCATCAGGCGTCATCAGTACACTAGTCATTAAACCTAAAGAACCAAATCCTTGTGCAACAGTATCAGATTGAACATCTCCATCATAATTTTTACATGCCCAAATATAATTTCCATTCCACTTTAATGCACATGCTACCATATCATCAATAAGCCTATGTTCGTAAGTAATTTTTCTTTCTTCAAATTTTTCTTTAAATTCTTTTTCATAAATTTCTTGAAATAAATCTTTGAATCTACCATCGTATTTTTTTAAAATTGTATTTTTTGTTGAAAGATAAACTGGCCATCTTCTATTTAAACCATAGTTCATGCAAGATCTTGCAAAATCTTTTATAGATTGATCTAAGTTATACATTGATAGAGCCACACCTGGTCCAGGAAAATTGAAAACTTCATATTCTTTTTTCTCTTTTCCATCTTCAGAAGTCCATTTAATTTCTAATTTACCTTTTCCAGGAACCTTAAAGTCAGTTGCTCGATATTGATCTCCAAAAGCATGTCTACCTATACAAATTGGATTTTTCCAACTTGGAATCAATTTTGGAACATTTTTACAAAGTATCGGCTCTCTAAAAACTGTTCCTCCTAAAATATTTCTTATTGTACCATTTGGTGATCTCCACATTTTTTTAAGATTAAATTCTTTAACTCTTTGTTCGTCCGGAGTAATTGTTGCACACTTAATCCCAACACCATATTTTTTAATTGCGCGCGCACTATCGATAGTTATTTGATCAGAAGTACTATCCCTATTTTTAATTCCAAGATCGTAGTATTTTATATCTAAATCCAAATAAGGAAGGACAAGCTTATTTTTAATAAAGTCCCAAATTACTCTTGTCATTTCATCACCATCTAGCTCAACAACTGGGTTTTTAACCTTAATTTTGCTCATATTTAATTATATATCTTATTAATTGAATTTTGGAGTTTTATATACATATTAAAGGCAAATTACCAAATTAAGGATTATGATAGATAAAGTTTTTCCAAAAATACACGACGAAGGATATAAATTTATAGTTATATTTGGACTTGTTACTATAATTCTATACTTTATTAGTAACTTTTTAGGATTAGTGGGATTGGTACTAACGATATGGTGTTACTATTTTTTTAGAGACCCAGAAAGATTTTCAATTAATGATGAAAATTATTTAGTAAGCCCAGCAGACGGTTTGGTCTTACAAGTTCAAGATTCAGATGGTCCAAAAGAATTAAATATGGAAGGTAAAAAATTTACCAAAGTTAGTATTTTTATGAATGTTTTTGACTGTCATGTTAATAGAACCCCTTGTTCAGGGAAATTAACAGAAATGATTTACAAACCTGGAATATTTTTAAATGCTTCCCTTGATAAAGCTAGCGAGGATAATGAAAGAAAATATTATAAAATTACAAATTCAGCAGGAGAAGAAGTTATAGTTGTTCAAATTGCAGGACTTATAGCGAGAAGAATTGTTAGTGAGGTAAGTGAAAATTCAGAACTAAAGCAAGGAGAAAAAATTGGCATGATTAGATTTGGAAGTAGAGCTGATATATATTTTAACAATTATACCCCTCTAGTTAAAGTTAATCAAAGAACTATAGCTGGAGAAACTCTTATAGCAAAAAAATAAAAAAATGAATGAACCAAAAAAAAAATTTAAAATAGTAACAGATACAAGGGCAAGAGTTATATTGCCAAACACTTTAACTCTTATAGGTGTATGTATTGGTTTGAGTTCAATAAATTTTGCTTTAAATCAAAATTTTAAACTAGCTATTGTAGCAATTTTATTTGCAGCAATTATTGACGGTTTGGATGGAAGAATTGCAAGACTTATTAAAGGAACTTCAAAAGTTGGAAAAGAATTAGACTCTTTGACAGATGTAATTAGTTTTGGTGTTGCCCCAGCTTTTATAATGTATTTTTGGATATTAAATTCACTAGGTAAAATAGGTTGGCTTTTATCTTTAATGCATGTTGTATGTGTAGCTCTTAGGTTAGCTAGATTTAATATAAATACAAATTCAGATTCTTCTTGGAGAGATAATTTTTTTGAAGGTGTGCCATCACCAGCAGGAGGTATTTTGGTTTTAAGCCCATTAATTTATGAGATTAGTGGATTAGATATTTTAACTTTAAATTACCAATTTATAACTCCAATTATATTTGTGCTTACATCAATATTATTAATTAGTAAAATTCCAACATATTCTTTAAAAAAAATTATTGTACCTAGAAGTTCAACGGTTTTTTTACTTTTTGGAATTATTCTTTTATTTGGTTTGTTATTAATTTTTACATTTAAAGCACTAGTTATTGGTTGTTTAATTTATATATTGGCAATACCAGCAAGTATTATTCATTATAAAAAACTTAAAAAAATATTCGCAAACGATAACAAATATGATGAAGAAGAACCTGAAGACGTTCTATAAATGAAAAAAAATGCAATTGTTTCATTAGCAGACTCAAATTATTTTCATTTACTAAACGAGCTAATAGACTCAATTAAACAATTTAAAGAAAGTTCATCTACTGCTATTTGTATTTTAGATGCTGGGTTAAAAGAAGATCAATTAAAAATACTATCTTCCAAAGTAGATGAAATAAAAAATGCAGAATGGGATATTAAAGTTCCATCAATTAAAGTTAAAGGTAAAGAATGGCTAAAAAGCCAAGTTTCTAGAGCTTTTTTACCAAATTATTTTCCTAATTATGAAAAATATTTATGGATAGATTGTGATGCTTGGGTCAATGATTGGAACACAATCGAATTATACTTTAAAGCTTGTGAAAATAATAAACTTGGAATAACTCAAACATTAGGTCCAGGATATAAGATAATGTCCAAGGTTAGTTGGTTATTTGGAAAGTTTGCTATTATCAAATCTCAAAATTTTAAACATGCTGTAAGTTCTAAAATAGGTTTAGATAAAGCTAGAAAACTAGCATTTGCTCCTCATATTAATATAGGGGTTTTTTCTCTTGAGAAAAATTCTACTTGTTGGAATTTGTGGCAAAAAAATTTAAATACAACTTTAAAATCTGGAAGAATTTTTGGCTCAGAAGGTTTAGCAATTAATATGAGTGTATATATAGATAATGCTGAGACTGAATTTTTACCACTGAATTGTAATTGGATAGCTAGTAATTTGCTTCCAAAATTTGATGAAAAAAATAATACATTTGTAGAACCATATTTGCCAAATAACAAAATTGGCATAATTCATCTAGCAGCAGGAATTTGGCAAGGAGATAAAGATATGAGATTAGATAAAAGTGTTAAGATTAATATTAAAAATTTAGAAAATAATTCTATAACTAAAAGTTTAAGATTTGGTCATTAATTGAAAAAAAATAAAATATCTAAAGATTGGATAAATAAACGAAGAAGAGATATTTATGTTCGTCAATCTAAGATTGAAGGGTATAAATCAAGAGCGATTTATAAACTCAAAGAGATTGATGAAAAATTTAAAATTTTAAAAGAAGTAAAATCTGCAGTAGATCTCGGCGCAGCTCCAGGTAGCTGGTCTCAATATTTGGTTAAAAAAATAAGAAATGGTAAAATTGTATCGATAGATTTGTTAAAATTTGAACCAATTAAAAATACTCATCAAATTATTGGGGACTTCACTGATGAAAAATATAAAAAAGATATAAAAAATTATTTTAAGGATGAAATTGATATTGTTGTCTCAGATATGGCTGTCAATACAACTGGTAATAAAAATTTAGATGCAATTGTAACGGGAGAACTTTGTTTAGAAGCAATGAAATTTGCATTGGAAATTCTTAAAAAAAAAAGGAAAATTTGTATCAAAAATATTTATGGGATCTAGTTTTAATGAAATAGTCTCATTTGCTAAAAAATCATTTATTGAAGTTAGAGTGTTTAAACCTTCAGCTAGCAAAAAAGATTCAAAGGAAAGTTTTATAATCTGTAAATTTTTACGTTAGATGCTATTTTAATTTTTTAAAGAAAAGCTGGTTTTTATGAAAGTAAGGTGCATAATATAGATCAATTTATAAAAGATGAAAAATATTAAAAAAATATTGTTTTTTACTCTTATAATATTATTTTCTTCACATTCATTTGCTGGAGAAAATTTTTATAATAAAGCTAAAGAAAAGTTTGATCAAAAAGAATTTGAGCATTCTAAATTTTTATTTCAAAGAAATATTGTTTTTAATCCTAAAGATGCAAAATCATATTTATATTTAGCAAAAATCTTTAAATCTGAAGAAAATGAAAAAGAGCATATAAAAAATATCAGAACAACTTTATTGCTGGAACCTGATAATGAAGAGGCAATGTATATGTTGATTAATTATGAGATAAAAAAATCAAATTATTCCGAAGTAAAAGAACTAAAAGAAAGTTTTTTAACTATTTGTAAAAGTCTATGTGATAAAAAAGGGGAAATAGAAGAATCCCTTAAAGACATAGAAGTAGAATAACGACGAAATGTTAAATAAAATTAAAAAAATTATATCAAAGAAAAATAAATCAAAAATTATTTGTCTTACTGCTTATTCGAAAAATTTTGCTGAAGAAATAGATAAATATACCGATATTGTTTTGGTTGGCGATAGTCTTGGATCCGTTTTGTATAATTACAATACCACTAGAAAAGTAAACTTAGTAAATATGATAAAACATTCTATGAGTGTAAGAATGGGCGTAAAAAAAAGTTTAATGGTAGTAGATATGCCATACAACACATATAGAAATAAAAAAGAAGCATTAAACAACGCAAAAAAAATAATTAAACAAACGAAATGTGAAGCAGTTAAACTCGAAGGTGGAAAAAAAATTATAAACATAATTAAACATTTAATAAGTAATAAAATTTCTGTTATGGGTCACTTAGGAATTTTACCACAAAGTATAAAAGGAAAATTTAAATCTAAAGGAAAAACAAAAAAAGAGAAAGTAAAAATTTTAAAAGAAGCAAAACTTTTAGAGGATGCAGGTGTCTTTGCAATTGTTTTAGAATGTGTAGAAACAACTACTTCAAAACTTATAACCAACTCTATTAAAATACCAACAGTTGGAATTGGATCATCAGTTTATTGTGATGGGCAAGTTCTAGTTACTGATGATATGCTTGGTTTAAATAAAACCAATATAAGATTTGTTAAAAAATTTGTAAATCTAAAAAAAATTATAAATGAAGGAGTTAAAAAAATTTAAAAAAAGATGTTTTAAATAGAAAATATCCAACAAAAAAATACTCTTATAATTAGAAGAATTTTTTAAAGGCTTCATTTATTTCTAAGATACCTAGATCTCCTAAACCTCCAATGATTAATTGTATGGCTACTATCAATATTACAATTAATCCAACATAACCAAACCATTGATGTTTTTTTATTTGTTCTGCAAAAAATCTAGCAAGTGTTACTACAAGAAGTACCGAAAGTACTAATCCAAAGATCATTAAGTTAAAGTTGTGCTTTGAAGCACCAACAACAGCTATTACATTGTCAAAACTTAAAGTTATATCAGCCAATAAAACTTTATAAACACTTTGAATATAAGAGGGTTCTTTAGATACTTTTGTAGGTGATTTAACTTTTTTTAAATTAAACAAATCTCTTCTGAGATCATTAACAATCCATATTAAAAGCAGTCCTCCTAAAATTTTAATATATGCAAATCCAAATAAATAAGATGCAAAGAAAGCAAAAATTATTCTAAAGATAAGTGCACCAATTACTCCCCATAATATGATTTGATTTCTATGTTTTGGGGCAAAACTTGCTGCAATCATTCCAATAATTATTGCATTATCAGCCGCCATGATGACGTCTATGAATATTATTTGAACTAAAACTATCGATTCTTCTAACAAGATACTTCTATAATATAATAAAAATCTTTCTATTCA
>CACGPA010000021.1 GCA_902574725.1 uncultured Pelagibacteraceae bacterium | reverse complement strand
TTTGTATGCAAATTGATTCAATATTTTTGAATCAATATATTTAATTTTTATTTTATGATTATTTTTTTTAATTATGTCTAAAATTTGTTTAACTGTTTTATTTTCAGATAAAATATTGAATATTTCAGATGGAAAAAAATTTTTAGATAAAATAAATTTAATAATTTTAAATGCATCCTTTAGACTTAAATATGGTCTGTAAAGGTTTAATGCTTTACCCCATACAGGAATGGGTAGCTTCATAATTGCATTAAAACAAAACTTATTTACTGCTGTATGAAAACGCATTCCTTTGGAAAAACCACTTATTGTTCCAAATCTCAAGGTAATATATTTTACTTTACTTTGCTTAATAAGAACTATTTCTTCTTTTTTCTTAACGTCTGCATATGGACTTAAAGGTTTTAATTTGGATAATTCATTAACAATACCTTTTTGGTCTCCATAAACACTTGTCGATGAAATATGAATTAATTTTGCACCAGTTCTTCCACAATAATCCAAAACATTTTTAAAACATCCTAAATTATTTTTAAATACTTTTTTTTTATTTTCAAAACTTTTTTCGGCGTTGGTAATTGAAGCTAAGTGCAAAACAACATCAGTTTTTGGTAATCTTTTACAAAACTTTTTATTGGTTAAGTCACCATATATAAAATTAAATTTTTTGTTATTTATTTCAAATAGTAAATTGAATCTTTCATTGCTTATATTATCAACAAGATGAATTTTTTTTATTTTTTTTATCTTATAAGTATTTTTTATTATATGACTGCCTATATGACCAAGTGCACCAGTTATCAATATCTTCATTTTAAAATTATTTTTTTAAATTTAGAAAAGTGTGAAATATATTCTTTTTTATCATATTTATAATTGCACAATGTCAATAAAGAGTCGTTATTATTTTTAAAGTAAATGGTTATCCAATTATAGGGTGGAACATATATTGCTGCTTTACTCTTTGTATTTAATTTAAATTTTTTTTTATAATTTTTTGAGACTATTTTAATTAAAATTTCACCCGATAAAGGAATGATAATTTGAGAACATTTGGAATGTGCATGATCTGCCCTAAAATATTTTTTTTTTCCATAAAGTATAAAAAATCTTTTTAATTTAAATTTTTTTGGAAAAGATTTATTTGTATAAAATGGAATTAAATTTCCATTAAATTCTGGAAATGTAGAATATTTTATTAGAAAAGGTTTTTTTATTTTTTTCACTTAAACTAAATTTTTTTGGTCAAAAGTTGATTAAAATTCGGATGTAAAATATCTCTTTTTGATAAAATAGGTTTTTTAATTTTCCAGTTTATTTTTAATTTTTTGTCATTATAAGCTATCCCTCTTTCATATTTAGGATAACGATATTCAGACAAATGATAAAGTAGTATATTTTTTTTTTCAAAAAAACCAATTCCATGAGCATAGTTTTTTGGTACATAAAGTAAAAGCCCTGGTTTTAAAATAAATTTATATACTTTTCCATAATTTTTTGATTTTGGGTTTATGTTTACACATACGTCTATAGCTTTCCCATGCAAAATAGAAAGCAATTTAGATTGTTTTTTTTTAGCTTGAAAATGCAATCCTCTAATAACATTTTTTTTTGAGAAAGACATCGCAGTAAATTTGCAAGAAAATTTTATTTTTTTTTTCAACCAAAGTTCTTTAAAAAAACCTCGCTTATCTTTAAAAATTGGAGTTTTAATTAGTATGGGTTTCATATGATGAATGCATAATATTTTAGATTATATCTATTTACTTCAAAATATTAAATTAAACAAATAATTAATGAAATTTGATATTGAATTAACATAGTAAAACGTTAAAAGTTTTAAAATATAGCAAATATTAAATTATTTTTTTTAAATTAAAATGGCTCAAGTAAAGTTTACGAATTTATATAAATTAGTACCACAAAAAAAAAAAATATTTTCAAAGATTAATTTTCTTATAAAAAATTCAAAATTTATAGGAGGTAAAGAAGTTAAATTATTTGAAAAAAATTTTGCAAATTTTGTTGGCTCTAAAAATTGTATTTCAGTTGCTAATGGAACCGATGCTCTTGAAATGGCAGTTAAATCACTAAAAATTAAAAAAGGCTCAGAAATAATTGTTCCAGTTAATACATGGATCTCAACCGCTGAAGCAGTATTAGCAAATAATCATAAAGTAGTATTTTGTGATGTTAATTTAGAAGATTACTCAATTTGTGTGGATGATTTAAAAAAAAAAATTAGTTCTAGAACTAGAGCTGTAATTATTGTTCATCTATATGGAAACCCAGCAGACATGAAAACCATTAAAAAAATTGTAAAAAATAAAAATATAAAAATTATCGAAGACTGTGCTCAGGCACATGGAACTAAAATTAACAATAAACATGTAGGTACATTTGGTGATATAGGTACATTTAGTTTTTTCCCTGGAAAAAATTTAGGAGCATTTGGTGATGGAGGAGCAATAGTTACTAATTCTAATAAAATTTATAATTTTTGTAAAAGACTGAAAAATCACGGCGCTTTAAAAAAATATGATCATTTATTTTCTGGAAGAAATTCAAGACTAGATACAATTAATGCAGCAACTCTTAATATAAAATTGGCTAATTATAGAATTGTTATTTTGAAAAGAAATAAACTTGCAAATGTATATTTTAAAGAGCTTAAAAATATTAATGAAATTAAAATGTTTAATTTAAATAAAAAAAACAAGTCTTCTTTTCATCAATTTGTTATAAGAACAAATTTAAGAAATTCATTAAGAAAATATTTATCAAAAAAAAAAATAGATACCTTGATACATTATCCTTATATGTTAAATGAACTTAAATTTTTTAAATCCGGCAAAAAGCTAAAAAAAGCTTATAAATTAGGAAATAAAATATTGAGTTTACCAATTTCAGAAGAACATTCTGAAAAGGAAATAAAATTTATTACAAAATCAATTAAATTCTTTTTTAAAAAAAATAATATTACTAATTAATTTATATGAAAAAAATGATTGTCACGGGCAGCGAAGGTAGATTTGCAAGAGTTCTTAAGAAGACTTTTAAGGGTAAATATATTCATTATATGAATAAAAGTAGTTTTAATATTTTAAATTACAAATTAATGGAGTCAAAAATTAAAAAGATAAAACCAAAAATTATTTTGCATTTAGCTGCAATTTCGAGACCTATGTCCATACATGAAAAAGAAATATCCAAAAGTATTGATACTAATATAATTGGTACATGTAATTTAGTAAAACTTTGTGAAAAAAATTCAATTAAATTAATTTATATGTCTACGCATTATGTTTATCCATGCAAAAAAGGAAATTATTTAGAAACAGATTCACTTTTACCCTCGAACAATTATTCTTGGTCAAAACTTGGAGGCGAATGTGCAGTTCAAATGTATTTAAAAAATTCATTAATAGCTAGAGTTGCCATGTATGAAACACCTTTTTTACATAAATATGCCTTTACAAATTTAAAAAGTAATTTTTTAAGCCATCATGAGGTAGCGAGAATTTTACCCAAAATAATTAATCAAAAGGGTATAATTAATGTAGGTGGAAAAAGATCTTCAATATATAATTTTGCTGTCAAATCAAACAAAAAAGTTAAACCACTTAAGTATATAAAAACTAATAAAATAGTTAATTTAATGCCAGATTCCTCAGTTAATATTAAAAAATTAAAATCAATAGTAAATTTAAATAATTTATTAAAGAAATAAATTTTGTGAAAATACTCATAACAGGATCATCAGGATTTATAGGATATCATTTGGCAAATTTATTATCAAAAAAAAATAAAGTATTAGGTATTGATAATCACAACAACTACTATTCTAAAAGTATAAAAAAAAAAAGATTATTTTTACTTAAAAGAAATAAAAATTTTATATTTAAAAAGATAGATTTAAAAAATAAAAATAAATTAGAAATTATTTTTAAAAATTTTAAACCAAAAGTAGTCTATCACTGCGCTGGTCAACCTGGAGTTTTGTACTCTTTTAAAAATCCAAAAAGTTATGAAATAAATAATACCATTGTTACAAAAATTATTTGTAGTTTAAGTAAAAAATATAATATTAATAAATTTTTATTTGCCTCATCAAGCTCAGTATATGGAGATCAAAAAAGGTTCCCAATTAGTGAAACTTCTAAACTGAATCCAAAAAACCCTTACGCCAAAACAAAATTAAGATCCGAAAAAATTATTAAAAATTCATTTTATAATAGTGATGTAACTTTTGTAATTTTCAGATTTTTTACTGTGTATGGGCCATTTGGAAGACCTGATATGTTTATTCATAAATTTCTTAATTCAATAAAAAATAAAAAAATCATTAAACTTTACAACAATGGTCTTAATTACCGAGATTTTACTTATATAGATGATGTAGTTAAAATCCTTCAAAAATCTTTGCATAAAAAGATAGATAGAAAAATATTAAATATTTGCAGGTCTAAACCTATCATTACTATAGATTTAGTTAAATTAATTTTAAAAATATATAAAGCTAAAAATTCTAAATTAAAAAAAACTAAATTTGTTAAGGGTGAAATGCTAAAAACTCATGGTAGTAATAAGAAACTTAAGAAATTTTTTGGAAATATAGTATTCACTGATCTTGAAAAGGGTTTAAAAAAAACTATAAAAAATTACAAATTATTTAATATTTAAATTAAAAGTGAATTTATTTTTTAATATAAGCATTTAAAAATTTAAGAGGCTTTTTTACTATCTTTATTAAATATAGAAACATTACAAAAAATTTACTTTGATTGTTATCTATCCTTATTTTATTTAAGTCCTTAAGGTGATCGATATAATTTATTTTTGATGAAAAACCACCCTTTTTAAATTCTCCTAAAATTTCATTTTTTTTAGTTGGTAATCCCTTTAAATTAAAATTAGTAATCATTTTGTAAAAAAAATCTAAATCTGCACTTAAGTAATTACTGTTGTAAAAACCTACTTTTTTATGTTCTTTAGTTTTTATAAAAAAACCAACAGAGTGTGAGGTATAAAAACCAAAACTCCATTTGATTATATTTGGTTTAAAACCATGAATAATTTTATATTTTTTTACAGTTCCGAATAGGAAATCAATGTCAAAATTATTAAAATAATTGTTAACGGTTTTAAATGAGTTTTCATAGTAAAAATCATCACAGTTTAAAAATCCTATAATTTCTCCTTTTGCCAGTTTAATACCTTTATTCATAGCATCCCATATTCCTTTATCATTTTCAGATAGAACCAAGGAAATTTTTTCTTTGTACTTATTTATTATTGACATCGTATTATCTGATGAATTTCCATCAATTATGATATATTCAATATTTTTATAATTTTGATTCAAAACACTATTAATGCATTTTTCAATTGTGTCCTCTCCATCCTTTACTACTGTTATAATTGATATCAATTTTTCTTTATTCATAAAAATTTAAATTAAATTTCATTAAAAATTTTTGTATAAATTTTAACATGTTTATTTATGTGAAACCTATAAAGTTTTTTTTGAGCAGTCTTTAATTTTTTAAGTAGTATTTTTTTATTTTGGAAATAATTAACTATTTTTTTTGAAAGTTCATTATAATCAGAGACTTTGAAAAGGTCACCACCTTTTCCATTCAAAAGAATTTCTGATGGTCCTGAGTTACAGTTAGAAGAAATGACCGGTGTATTTAAAGCAATTGCTTCTACTAATACATTTCCCATTCCTTCGTATTTTGAGGAAAGTATAAGTAAACTTGATTTTTTAATATATGGGTAAGGATTATTTTTTTTATATAAAATAATTACTTTTTTTTGAATTTTTAATTTTCTTATTATATTTTTTATATTTTTATATTCAGGTCCATAACCAATTAAAATAAGTTTTAATTTTTTTATTTTTTGCAATGCTAATTTGAATCCATAAAGTGTCGTATAATGATCTTTTCTTTTGGTAAACCTAGAGACATTAATGATGTAATCAAATTCATTTGTTAATTTTATTTTTTTTGAAGCTTTTTTGAAAATAGAAAAATCATATGCTGGACTATAAATTGTTTTAACTTTCGTATTACAAAATTTGCTTAGATCAGCGCTTAACTTTTTACTTATGCCAATAACTAAATTTGCATATCTATAAGATAATTTTATAAGAATTTTTAATAAAATATTTTTTATTTTTTTAGAAAAATTATTTCCATAATTTAATTCATCCAAATGATTTCTATCTATAAATATTTTTTTTATTTTATTAATTTTTAAAAGGGAAAAAAAAGAAATAATATTTCCAAAATTTTGATTTGAGAATATGATAACTTTACTGAATTTTTTGGAATCTTTAAAATTTTTAACTATATTTCTTAACTTAAGAATAGAAAAAATTGTTCTTGAACAATTTAAATTTATAAACTCAACTTTATTCTTAAGATCTTTTTTTAATATACTTCTATTTAATGAAATAAAAGTTATTGAAAATTTTTTATAATTCAAGTTTTCTAAAAGTTTTTTTAAAGAATTATCTGCACCTCCTATATGAGAATAGGGATGATAAATTATTAATTTTATTTTTTTCACTTTTTAAAGAATATCTAAATAGAAAAAATTATTATATATATATAATATCAAATTATGAAAAAAATATGTTATTGGTCCCCACATATCTCTCATGTAGCAACAATTAAAAATGTAATAAATTCAGCTATCTCAATAAAAAAATTTGCAAAAAAGGAAACTAATGTGAAAATTCTTGATGTAGTTGGTGAATGGATGGAGTTTAAAGAAATATTAGATTTTAACAATATTGAACTTTTGAGATTATCAAATTTAAGATTAACAAAATTTTTGCCAATAACTGGTTTCGTTAAATCAAGATTTATTTATTTTTTAATTTTTTTTTTGAAAATAAGTCAATTAAAAAATATACTTAAAAAAGAAAAACCTGATTTTTTAATTATTCATTTAATCACTGTAGTGCCATTGTTTTTATTAATTTTTTTTAAGTTTCAGACTAAATTTATTTTAAGAATTTCTGGTTTACCAAAATATACAATTTTTAGAAAATTTTTATGGAAAATTATATCAAATAAAATTTTTTCAGTTACTTGTCCATCAGAGCAAACAAAAAATGACTTAATAAAATTAAAAATTTTTCCTAAAGAAAAATTAAAAATTCTATATGATCCAATATTAAATATAAATAAAATCTCAGAGCAAATTAAGGAAAAAAATAAATATAATGATAAAATATATTTTATTAATATAGGGAGATTAACAAGACAAAAAAACCAAATATTATTAATAAAAGCATTTTCACAATTGTTAAAAAAAAAAAAAGATTTAAATTTATATATAGCTGGAGATGGTGAAGAAAAAATGAATTTAGAAAGATATATCCAATCTAACAGTCTGGAAAAAAATATATTTTTACTAGGACATGTCGAAAATGTGTATCCGATAATTAGAGATTCTTTGGCACTAATATCTTCATCTTTATGGGAAGATCCAGGCGCGACAATGATAGAAACTGCTTACTGTAATAAAATAGTTATATCTAGTAATTGCCCAAATGGTCCTGAAGAATTTTTAAAAAATGGAAAAGGTGGATTTTTGTTTAAAAATAATGATGCACTTGACTTAGAAAATAAAATTAATGACTTTTTAAATGAGATTGAAGGTGCCAAATTTAAAAGAACGGTTATTTTAAAAAAAAACTCAAAGATGTATTCTTTATTTCGCCATTATCTGGAGTTAAATAAAATTCTATTTCAAAAAATTTAAATTATGTTTCATTATTTTTTAATTTTTTTTTTAATTTTAAGTTTTTTATTAATACACATTTCAAAAAAATATAATTTGTTTGTTGACTTTAAGCTTGAAAAACATAAAAGATTTTCAACAACTTTAAAAAGCTATTCAATAGGAGGAGTTCTATTGTTTACTTTTTTTATTTATAGTTTTATTTTAAATCAAAAAGATTATTTATTATTTTTCTTTTTATTCTCTATTTTTTTACTTGGTTTATTTTCAGATTTAAAAAAACTTAATAGTGTTAGTCTAAGATTTTTTTTACAAATTATCTTAGTAATTTTTTTTATTTCTTTTTTAGATTTAAAAATAAATAACACAAGAGTTGATCAAATTGATTTAATTTTAAATAATAATATTTCAGTAAACACTATATTTACAGCTTTTTGTATTTTAATACTTATAAATGGTGGAAATTTTATTGATGGTCTTAATGGCATGATTTTAAAATATAATCTTATTATTTATTTAATATTATTTTTTGGATTGAGTAATCATTTTGTTTATTTAGAAAAACAATTTTTGCAAAACTTGATAATAGTTTTATCTATACTTTTAATTTTAAATCTAGCAGGATTTTTATATATGGGTGACTCAGGGGCCTATTTATTGTCGCTTTTCACTGGTATTTATTTGATAAATTTTTCATCTGAAAATTTTATAATTTCACCGTACTTGATTATTCTTTTGCTATGGTATCCATGTTTTGAATTGTTATTTTCGATGATAAGAAGATCTGTTAAAATGGTTAAAACATATAAAGCAGACATATATCATTTACATCAACTAATTTATAATTATTTTAAACTTAAGTTTAAAATTAAAAATAATTTAATTATTCATTTTTATTCTTCGTTTGTGATTAATTTTTATAGTCTTCTAATTTTTCTAATTGCAATAAATTATAAATATGATTCAAAATTTATAATTGGCTCTATCATATTTAATATAATTGTATATATCCTTACATATCAGACTTTAAAAAAAAATTATAAAAGTAAAAATTTGAGCTAAAAATGGAATTGTTTAATTTTTTACTATTTTATTCATTATTTATTATTTCAATTATTGGGTATGGACTATTTTTTTCATTAAAACTTATTAAATATAATAACTTTACAAAAACCAATATTTCGGTTGGTTATTTGGGATTATTTGGAATATTTTTTTTAATTTTAATTTCATATTTTACAAACTTATTTATTCCACATACCAATGAACACAATATTATAATTATTTCACTAGGAATAATATTTTTTTTTTATTTAGGATCCAAGTATCAAAAAAAAATAAAATTTAAATATTTATTTATTTCTTATATTATTTCATTATTTGCAATTTTTTATTTTAAAAGTCATGATGATTTTCAATTTTATCACTTCAGTTTTATTAAAAACATTACAGAGAATAAGATTGAATTTGGATTAGGTCATTTTAATTATGCCTTTAGCCATGTTTCATCATTATTTTATTTTAATTCACTTTTTAAAACTCATTTTACTAACCATTATTTTTATCAAATAGGGCAAGTAAGTATTATGATTTTAGCAAATACAATATTGTTTGAAAATATACTTAATAAAACAAAAAATTCTAAACTAGACTTAACTTTTTTTGTTTCTTTATTTTGTATTTTTTTTATAAATATTTTTTTCTATAGATTGGCAGAACATGGAACAGATAGATCAGCACAAATACTCTTCTTTCTTTGTATAATAGTTATATTGGACGTTTTGCAATTAAAAAATATTTTGAATAAGAGTGTAGAAATTTTACTTATACTATTTACTTTAATTATAACTATTAAGTCTTTTTATCTATTGTATTCATTAGTATTATTTTTTGTTTATTTTAGATTTTATAAATTAAAAGATTTTCCAAAAATCTTTAGAAGATTTTCAATAGTTTATATGTGTTTGTTTATGTTTGTTTTAATGTTAATTTATAATATTTCAAATTCTGGATGTTTGTTATACCCCGTTGAAATAACTTGTCCCAATAATCTATTTTGGGGTTATGGAAAAGATAACATCATAGGTTATATGACTTGGTACGAGTTATGGTCAAAAGCGGGCGCAACTCCGACACTTAGAGTTGAAAATACTCAAGAATATTTATCAGGGTTAAATTGGGTTGGAAATTGGTTAGATTCCTATTTTTTCAATAAAGTTTCAGATTATATTCTTGGTATAATAGTTACGATAATTATAACTATATCTTTCTTTAAGGTTAAAAAATTATCATTAGCTAATTTTGAGAAATTTAAATTTCTATATTTTTTGATTTTTGTATTGTTTTTAGAATGGTTTTTACAGCATCCAAGCTTAAGATATGGAGGATATGTTTTAATTTTTTTACTTTTGACCTTTCCAATATCTATAATTTTATCAAATCAAAATTTAATATTTATTAAAAAAATTAACTTTATTAAAATAATATTATTATTAACTTTAGTTATATTTGCAGGTAGAAACATAAATAGACTCAATAATGAAAATAGAATTTATAACTATAATTTGTTTAAAAATCCTTACTATAGAATATCTGATAACTTTACCTTTATGCAAAACAATAGAAAAACAATGCTAAATGAAACGAATAATTGTAAAAAAATTAACTCAGTTGGAAAAATAAGTTGTAAAAAAATTTATGGTTACAATTTTTATTTTCTTAATAAAAAATAGTTAAACTTTTTTTTTAATTGAATTTAAACTTAATACTAAAAGACAAAATACTGATTTGAAAAAACTAAATTTTTCATATTTATAGTAAACTCTAAACCCATCTAAAATTTTTTGAAAAAAATTTGATGACAGAGAGTTTTTTACGCTATTCCAAATAACCAAAGTTTCATTTAAATTATGTGCATAAAAACCGTTTTTTAAAATTTTGAGCCAGGCAACATAATCTTCTTTTGTTTTGAGATTTGGAAATAATTCTTCTCCGATGATTTTCTTTCTAATTAAAACAGTAGAAAGACCTATATCGCATGATTTAACTAAATCATTATAATCAAATTTTTTTTTTGAACTTATGATTGTAATAGTTTTTTTCTCAGATATTTTTTTTTTATAGTTACAAAAAATAAAATCTAGATTATTAAGATTCATAAAGTTTAACTGTTTTTCTAGTTTTTGCTGTAACCAGAAATCATCCGAGTCTATAAATGCAATTATTTCACCACTTGATTTTGATATTCCAATATTCCTGGATATTCCTGCCCCAAAATTTTTATTATTTTTAATTATTTTCAATTTAGAATTATTTTTGAATTCATTTTCTATTATTTCTAAATCCGCTAAATTAGTATCATCATAAATCAAAATGAGCTCAAAATTTTGAAAAGATTGGTTCAAAACTGAATTGATAGATTTTTTCACAAAATCAATTTTCTTATAATAAGGCATTATTACACTTACTAATGGCATATTTTTTAGATATCAGTTAATAAATAGATACTATTATAAATTTTTATTATATTAAATAATAAAAATTTATATGCAAGATTTGACACTAATTATACCCACTAAAAAAGAAGCAGAGTCATTACCAGCTTTTTTAAAAGAAATAGAAAATTATAATTGTAAAAAACTCATAGTTCTTGAAAAAGAAGATATAGAAACCAAAAAAACATTAGAAAAATTTAATAATATTAAAATTTTAGAACAAAAAAATAATGGATATGGAAATGCACTGATAGAAGGTATCAACAATGTACAGACAGATTTTTGTTGCATAATTAATGCTGATGGTTCTATGGATCCAAAATATTTGGAAGAAATGAGAAAATTATGTGTAAATAAAGATTTAGTATTTGCCTCAAGATATCAAAAACCTGGAGGGGGAAGTGATGATGATGACTTTATTACAATAATTGGAAATGCAGTTTTTACATTTCTTGGAAATTTTTTATTTAAGCTCAAAATTTCGGATATTTTATATACTTATATTTTAGGGAAAACATCTTCCTTTCAAAAACTAGATTTGAAAAATTATGATTTTAGAATCTGTGTAGAAATACCAATTAGAGCAAAAATTTTAAATATGGAATACTTATGCGTACCTAGTTATGAAAGAGAGAGAATAGGCGGAAAAAAGAAAGTTAATGCAATAAAAGATGGATTGCTTATACTCAGCGAAATTGTTAAATATTTTTATAAAGGTAAAATATAAATTTACAATTTAGTAACTCATGAAAAAAATTGCTTTAATTTTTGGAATTACTGGACAAGATGGATCTTATCTTGCAGAATTTTTGTTAAAAAAAAAATACATTGTACACGGAGTCAAAAGAAGATCTTCATCAATAAACACTGGGAGAATAGATCATATTTATCAAGACCCACATATAAAAAAAAGAACTTTTATTTTACATTATGGCGATATTACTGACTCTTTGTCCGTAACAAGATTAATAAATCAAATTAAACCTAATGAAATTTATAATTTGGCAGCTCAATCTCATGTACATGTATCATTTGAGTCACCAGAATATACAGCTAATGCTGATGCATTAGGAGCCTTAAGAATTTTAGAAGCAATAAGATTTAATAAATTAGAAAAAAAAACAAAATTTTATCAAGCGGGAACTTCAGAGTTATATGGAAGAAATGAAAAGTTACCTCAAAATGAAAAAACAATATTTCATCCAGCAAGTCCATATGCCGTAGCTAAACTATATGCTCATTGGATAACAATAAATTATAGAGAAGCTTATAAAATTTTTGCTTGTAACGGAATTTTATTTAATCATGAAAGTCCAAGAAGAGGTGAAACATTTGTTACGCAAAAAATAATTCAAGCGTTATGTAGAATTAAAGCAAATAAACAAAAAACTTTATATTTAGGGAATATGTATTCTAAAAGAGATTGGGGTCATGCAAAAGATTACGTACAGGCGATGTGGGCAATGTTGCAACAAAAAAAACCAGAAGATTTTGTTATAGCCACAGGAAAACAAACTAATGTTAAAAATTTTGTAAATTTAGTTGCAAAACAACTGAAGATTAAAATTTTATGGAAAGGCAAAGGTATTAACGAGAAAGCAATTGATGAAAATGGAAAAACGATAGTTGCTTGTGATAAAGCTTATTATAGACCATTAGAGGTAAATACTTTGTTGGGTGATTCAAGAAAAGCCAGAAAAAAGTTAAAATGGAATCCAAAAATTAATTTAAATG
>CACGPA010000020.1 GCA_902574725.1 uncultured Pelagibacteraceae bacterium | reverse complement strand
AGCAAATTTTAAAAAAATATGGCGCAGTTGTTCCAGAAGGAGTATTTGCATTTACGGTTCAAGAATTATTAGAAAAAGCAAAATTATTAAAGACAGAAAAATATGTTCTAAAAGCACAGATTCATGCTGGTGGCAGAGGGAAAGCTGGAGGAGTAAAAATTTTAAATACGATAGAAGAGTTAAGTAGTGCCGCTAAAGAATTGTTAGGTAAAAAATTAATAACTCATCAAACAGGCCCTAAAGGCAGAGAGGTCAAAAGATTATATGTTGAAGTTTCTTCCAATATATCAAAAGAATTTTACTTGTCGTGTTTAGTAGATAGAGCAAGTTCAAAAATAGCATTTATTTCAAGTGATCAAGGAGGAATGGATATTGAAGAGGTTGCAAGAAAAACACCTAATAAAATAATTACTACTAAAGTAGATTTTGAAAATGAAATTTCTGATGCTAATTGCGAAAAAATTATAAAAATATTTAATCTAAATAATCAAAATAAAAACGATGCTATAAAATTAATTAAATCTATTTATAAAATGTTTATTAGTACTGACGCTAGCATGGTCGAGATAAATCCCTTAATTTTGACTAAAGAAAATAAAGTAGTTTGTTTAGATGCAAAAATTAATTTTGATGATAATGGATTATTTAAACACAATGAAATTAGTAATCTTAGAGATTTAAATGAAGAAGATCCAACAGAAATAGAAGCTAGCAAACATGATTTAGCCTATATTAAATTAGATGGAAGTATTGGTTGTATGGTTAATGGCGCAGGGTTAGCTATGGCAACAATGGATATAATTAAATTACATGGTGAAGAACCAGCTAATTTTTTGGATGTAGGTGGTGGCGCATCAAAAGAAAAAGTTTCTGCTGCTTTTAAAATAATTTTGTCAGATAAAAATGTAAAGGGAATTTTAATAAATATTTTTGGAGGCATTATGAAATGCGATGTTCTTGCTCAAGGTGTAGTTGATGCAGCTAAAGAAACTAAAATTCATGTACCATTAGTAGTTAGATTGGCTGGCACTAACTTTGAACAGGGTAAAAAAATTTTAAACAATTCAGGATTAAAAATAATTTCAGCATCTGATTTATCTGATGCTGCAAAAAAAATTGTAGAAGAAATAAGATAAAATGTCTGTATTAATTAACAAAAATACAAGGGTTATTTGTCAAGGATTTACAGGTTCGCATGGTACATTCCATTCAGAACAATCAATTAAATATGGAACAAATTTAGTGGGTGGAGTAACACCAAAAAAAGGAGGCCAAACTCATCTTAATAGACCTGTTTTTAATACAGTAGTCGAAGCTAAAAATGCCACAGATGCAAATGCTACTATGATTTATGTTCCAGCTAAATTTGCTGCAAGTGCAATAATAGAAGCTATAGATGCCAACATAGATCTTATTGTTTGTATAACGGAAGGAATTCCAGTTCTTGATATGCTTAAAGTAAAAAAATATTTATCAAAATCTAAATCAAGATTAATAGGCCCAAACTGTCCAGGTATAATTACTCCCGATGAATGTAAAATTGGAATTATGCCAGGCAATATTCATAAAAGAGGATCTGTTGGTATAGTTTCTAGATCAGGAACTTTAACTTACGAAGCCGTTGCACAAACAACAGAAAATGGATTGGGACAATCAACATGCATAGGAATTGGTGGTGATCCTATTAATGGAACTAATTTTATAGATTGTCTTGATTTATTTCTAAAAGATCCTGATACAGAATCTATATTAATGATAGGTGAAATTGGTGGTTCTGCTGAAGAAGAAGCATCTGAATTTGTTAAAAATCATAAAATTAAAAAACCTATAGTCGGATTTATTGCTGGAGTTACAGCACCCCCAGGAAGGAGAATGGGGCATGCAGGAGCTATAATATCTGGTGGTAAAGGTGGCGCAGAAGATAAGATTAAAACTATGGAGAATGCTGGTATTACCATAGCAAAATCCCCAGCAGATATTGGTAGAACTCTATATAATAAATTGTCGCTTTAAAATATCAGATACAAATACTATAATTAAGAGTATTAAATTAATGAGTTCATCAAAAAATTTGGAACAGGAAAAAACCTCTTTTTTAAATAAGTCAAATAGTGCCTTTATAGAAGAAATGTATGTTCGATTTATTGAAAATGATCCAAATTTACCTGAGAGTTGGAAAAAATATTTTGAAACATTAGATGAAGATATTCAAGCTGTAGTAAAAGAGATTGAAGGCCCGACATGGCAACCTAACAAAAAAAAAATAAATATTAGAACTTCATCACAAAAAAATACTGAGGATTCTGAGGTTAGCAAAAATAAATCAATAGAAACAATTTCACTAATTAGAGCATACAGAATTAGAGGTCATTTGATTGCAAATCTAGATCCTCTTGGAATGATGAATAGAGAATATATTCATGATTTACATCCAAAAGACCACGGTTTTAAAAAAGAAGATTATGATAAAAAAATATTTTTAGGCTCTTATATGGATGCTGGTGGTTATGCATCAATTAATGAAATACTTCCAAAGTTAAGAAAAATTTACTGTTCTACAATTGGTGTTGAGTATATGCATATTTCAGATCCAACTGAAAAAGTTTGGTTTAGAAATAGAATGGAAAAAAGAGAAAATGAAATTAAATTTACTGATGATGGAAAAAAAAGAATATTAAATAAAATTATTCAAGCCGAAGGATTTGAAAAATTTCTTGCAAAAAAATTTGTTGGAACAAAAAGATTTGGTTTAGATGGAGCAGAATCTTTAATTCCTGCACTTGAACAAATAATAAAACGTGGCGGTCAATTAGGAGTAAAAGAAATTAAAATTGGGATGCCGCATCGTGGAAGATTAAATGTTTTAGCAAATGTATTACAAAAATCTTATAAGAGAATTTTTAATGAATTTGCTGGGGAGTTTTCTAGTACTCCAGAGGAATCAGCAGGTGATGTTAAATATCATTTAGGTGCATCATCAAATAGAGAGTTTGACGGTAATTCTGTTCATGTAAGTTTAACTGATAATCCTTCACATTTGGAAGCAGTAGATCCAGTTGTTCTTGGGCAAACAAGAGCAAAACAATTTTTTCATAAAGATTTAAAAAGAAATAAAGTAATACCAATCTTAATTCACGGCGATGCTGCATTTGCAGGGCAAGGAATTGTTGCAGAATGTTTTGCCATGTCAGGTTTACCAGGTCATAACACTGGTGGCACAATTCACATTATTGTTAATAATCAAATTGGATTTACGACAAGCCCAAGATTTGCTAGATCGAGTCCTTATCCTTCTGATTTAGGAAAAGTGGTTGATGCTCCAATTTTGCACTGTAATGGTGATGATCCAGAATCTGTAGTTCATTGTGCAAAAATTGCAATAGAATTTAGACAACAATTTAATAAAGATGTTGTTATCGATATGATTTGTTATCGTAGATTTGGCCATAACGAAGGTGATGAGCCATCATTTACTCAACCATTAATGTATAAAAAAATTAGGCAGCACCCATCAACGCTTAAAGTATATGGAGCTAAGTTAATTAAAGATAAAATTATTAATAAAGAAGAATTTGATAAAATGAATAAAGAATTTTTAAATTTGCTTGGTGAACAATACAAAACTGCAAAAGACTATAAGCCTAAAATTGAATGGTATGAAGGAACATGGTCAAGATATAAACCAGAAAAAGGAAAAGATAAAAGAGGAAAAAGTGGAGTAGATTTAAATAAAATCAAAAAAATCTCTGAAAAAATTAATAATATTCCTAATGAAATTAATATTCACAAAACAGTTTCTAAAATTTTAGAATTGAGAAAACAATCAATAATAAATAAAAAAGGAATAGACTGGTCAACAGCAGAGTCTTTAGCATTTGGCTCTCTTCTTGAAGAAGGATTTCCAGTAAGGTTGGTGGGCCAAGATTCTGGAAGAGGTACTTTTAGCCAAAGACATTCTGTTTTAAGAAATCAAATAGATAATTCTCGTTATATTCCTTTAAATAATATTTCAAATAATCAAAAGAAGTTTGAAGTTGTTGATAGTTTTTTGTCTGAGCTTGCAGTTTTAGGATTTGAATATGGTTATAGTTTAGTTGAACCAAGCACATTGACTGTTTGGGAAGCACAATTTGGAGATTTTGCTAATGGTGCCCAAATAATTATAGATCAGTTTATTGCATCAGGCGAAAGAAAGTGGTCTAGGGCTAGTGGACTTGTAATGCTTTTACCTCATGGTTATGAGGGACAAGGTCCAGAACACTCGTCTGGAAGATTAGAAAGATTTCTTCAATTATGTGCACAAGATAATCTACAGGTCATGAATTGTACTACCCCAGCAAATTATTTTCATGCTTTAAGACGTCAGATACACAGAGATTTTAGAAAACCACTAGTTATTATGACACCTAAATCATTATTAAGAAACAAACTTTGTGTATCGAATTTAGAGGATTTTGGTAAAAAGAATTCTTTTCATAGAGTTCTTTGGGACCATGCTATTGATCCAAAGGAAAGTAGTTTTATAAAACTTAAAGAAAATGATAAAATAAAAAAAGTGATTTTATGTTCAGGAAAAGTTTATTTTGATCTTTTAGCAGCTAGAGAAAAATTAAAAAAAGATGATGTGGTAATGTTTAGAATAGAACAACTTTACCCATTTCCTGCTAAACCTTTGGTTAAAGAAATTAAAAGGTATGCTAAGAATGCAAAATTTTACTGGTGTCAAGAAGAACCAAAGAATATGGGCGCTTGGCTTTTAGTGCGTGATTATATTCAATGGACATTAAATTATATTGGAGCTAAAAATAAAGAAATCATGTATATAGGAAGAAACCCAGCAGCATCACCAGCTACAGGATATGCAAAAAGACATTTAGCGCAACAAAATGATATAATAGATAAAGTATTTAAATAAATATGAATGAAAAAATTTTAGTTCCAGTTCTAGGAGAAAGTATAACAGAAGCAACAGTTGCCAAATGGTTAAAAAATGTAGGTGATACAGTTGAAGCTGATGAGGCTGTTGTGGAACTAGAAACTGATAAAGTTAACCTAGAAGTTCCATCACCAATAAGTGGAACAGTTGGCGATATTAAGTTTAAAGATGGAGATGTAGTTAAAGTTGGAACAGTTTTAGGATCAATTCAAGGTAATGGAAAAAATACTCAAACAGAAATTAAAAAAATAGAACCAGATATAAAAATTAACGACTCTGTAAATTTAGAAAAAGAGAAAAAAGATGAGGAGCCATTAATTCCAGCTACAGATGAGGAGCCATTAGTTTTAGCTACAAATGAGGAGCCATTAGTTTTAACTGAGGAAATTGGAGATGAAAAAGATACAAAAAAACCAATAGAATCTTCAACTCTTTCACCATCAGTAAGAAAAATAGTTACCGAAAAGAATATCGATGTGAAGTCAATTAAGGGCACAGGTAAAGATGGAAGAATATCAAAAGGAGATTTATTAAATTTGATGTCTGCTACTCCAAAACCAAATGAGAGAAAAATTAAATTTGGCGAGGAGGAAAGAATTAAAATGAGCAGGCTAAGGCAAACAATAGCAAAAAGATTAAAACAAGCCCAACAAAATGCTGCAATACTAACAACCTTTAATGAAGTTGATATGACTAATATTAATGAAATGAGAAAAGAAAATCAGGAAGATTTTAAAAAAAGATATGGAACTAAATTAGGTTTTATGTCCTTCTTTGTAAAAGCTTGCATTGTAGCTTTGAAATCTTTTCCAGCAGTAAATGCAGAAATAAGTGGTGATGAGATAGTATATAAAAATTATTATAATATTAGTTTTGCGGTTGGAACAGAGAAAGGTTTAGTAGTTCCAGTATTAAAAAATGCAGATGAACTTTCATTTGCTGACATTGAAAAAAATATAAAAACTATTTCAGAAAAAGCTAGAGATGGAAAATTAAATATTGAAGATCTACAAGGTGGAACTTTTACAATTAGTAATGGTGGAGTTTATGGATCAATGTTATCAACTCCAATATTAAATTTACCTCAATCTGGTGTGTTAGGAATGCATAATATCGTTGAAAGACCTACGGTAGTAGAGGGAGAAATTAAAATAAGACCCATAATGTATTTAGCATTATCTTATGATCATAGAATAATTGATGGTAAGGACTCAGTTTCTTTTTTAAAGACTGTTAAGGAAAACTTAGAAAATCCGGGAAAGTTATTTTTAGAAATTTAAATGTCTGAAAAATTTAATGTAGTTGTAATAGGAGGAGGTCCTGGAGGATATGTTTGTGCTATTAGACTTGCCCAATTAGGTTTTAAGACCGCATGTGTAGAATCTAGAGGATCTTTGGGAGGAACTTGTTTAAATGTTGGCTGCATACCATCAAAAAATTTATTAAATCTTTCTGAAAATTTTTATAAAGCAAAAAGCTTTTCAAATCTTGGAATAGAAACAGGTGAACTAAAACTTAATATAGAAAAAATGATGAAAAATAAAGACAAAGCAGTTACTGTTTTGACTAAAGGTGTAGAATTTTTATTTAAAAAAAATAAAGTTACCTATTTTAAAGGTACAGGAAGTTTTAAGTCACCCAATCAAATATCAATAGTTGATGATAAAAAAAAAGAAACTATTTTAGAGGCTCAAAAAATTATTATTAGCACAGGATCTGAGCCTGTTTCTTTACCAAATATAAAATTTGATGAGAAAATTATTTTATCTTCAACGGGAGCTTTGTCACTTAATTCTGTTCCAAAAAAAATGATTGTTGTAGGTGGTGGTTATATTGGCTTAGAAATGGGCTCGGTATGGTCTAGACTAGGGTCTGAAGTTCATGTTATTGAATTTTTGGATCATATTACCCCAGGTATGGATAAAGAGGTATCTAAAGAATTTATGAAGATTTTAACAAAACAAGGAATTAGTTTTCATATGCAAACAAAAGTAGAATCAATTAAACATAACAAAACATCAGCAAATGTTTTATTGATGGATAAAGATGGAAAGAAAAAAGAGCTAGAATGTGATGTTGTATTAATTTCAGTAGGAAGAAAGCCAAATACCAAGAATTTAAAGTTAGATTCTGTTGGAGTTTTATTAGATGAAAAAAAAAGAATTAAAGTAAATCAAAATTTTGAAACTAATATTAAAAATATTTATGCAATAGGTGATGTAATTGCAGGGCCAATGTTGGCACATAAGGCAGAGGAAGAGGGAATTGCAGTAGCCGAATTAATATCTGGTCAATCTGGTCATGTTAATTATGACGTTATTCCAGGAGTTATTTATACATCTCCAGAAGTTGCTACAGTTGGAAAAACAGAAGAACAACTAAAATCATTAGGTATTAAATATAAAGTAGGAAAATTCCCATTTATTGCAAATTCTAGAGCTAAAGCAATTAATGAGTCTGAAGGATTTGTAAAAATTCTTGCTGATGAAAAAACAGACAAAATATTAGGTGTACACATGATAGGCCCACATGTTGGTGAAATTATAGGAGAAGTAGCTGTAGCTATGGAATTTGGTGCAAGTTCAGAAGATATAGCAAGGACATGTCATGCACATCCAACTTTTTCTGAGGCAGTAAAAGAAGCTGCATTATCGATAGATAAAAGAGCAATACACTCTTAAATTATTTTCATAATATAGAAATATGAGAGTACCGATTCTTTTACCGAATATTTTTAACCATCCATTTACTTACGAAACCAATATTAAGTTAAAATTGGGAGATTATGTAGAAGTACCTTTTGGAAAATCAAAAGCTACAGGTGTTGTTTGGGATGAATTTGAAAAGAATATAAAAAAGAATTTTGTAACTAAGCAGGTAATTAAAAAATTTAATATTCCAAGTTTAAATAAAAATATAATAAATTTTTTAAATTGGTTTTCAGAATACAACATGATTCCAAAAGGAATGGCATTAAAATTATTATTATTAAGTAGTAAAGTAATTGAGGAACTACCGAAAAAAAATTATGAGAACTTTAATGATAAAATTATAAATCAGGAATTTAAATTAACTTTGCAACAAAAAGAAAATTTAAAAAATATGAATTATTCTAATCAAAAGTTTAAAGTTCACGTACTTCAAGGAGTTACTGGGTCAGGAAAAACTATAGTTTATTTTGAAGCCCTTAGAAAAATATTAAAAAATGGATTTCAAGGACTAATATTATTACCTGAAATTGGTTTAACGAGTCAGTTTGAAAAAAAATTTATTGATTTTTTTGGTTTTAAACCTGCTATTTGGCATTCTGGAATAACTAAAAAAAATAAAGAGATTATTTGGAGTGGAGTTGTAAATAAAAAAATTAATGTAGTCATTGGAGCAAGATCATCATTATTTTTACCTTTTAAAAATTTAGGCTTAATAATTGTGGATGAAGAACATGATCAATCATATAAACAAGACGAAGGAATAATTTATAATGCTAGAGATATGGCTGTATCAAGGGCATCATTTGAAAATATACCAATTAATTTAGTTACAGCAGTTCCATCGATAGAAACTTTTCATAATATTAAAAAAGGAAAATACACAAGTTCTAAACTTTATAAAAGATATAAAAATGCCTCATTACCAAATTATGAAATAATAAATTTAAATAAAATTAAATTGGAATCTCAATCATGGATTTCAAAAGAAATTATAGATAAAGTAAATATGCATCTTAAAAAGAATGATCAAGTTCTCTTTTTTTTAAATAGAAGAGGATTTTCACCTCATGCACTATGTAAAAAATGTTTAAAAAGTTTTTCCTGCCCAAATTGTTCAATTAATTTAGTTTATCATAAAAACAGAAAAATTTTGTTATGTCATTATTGTGGATATAAATCTCAACTTTTTAAAAAATGTTCAATAGATGAAATGTGTGATTTTATTTTTTGTGGACCTGGAGTTGAAAGAATTTATGATGAAGTTAAAAAAAATTTCCCTTTAAAAAAAATATCAATTTTTTCTAGCGATACAATGAATAAAAAAAATTCTGGAGATATATTAAAAAAAATTGTTAATAACGAAATTCAAATTTTAGTTGGAACACAACTTATATCTAAAGGCTTTCACTTTCCTAATTTAAACTGCATCATTGTTGTTGATATAGATTTAACTTCCCAGGGGCATGATTTGAGAGGTACAGAAAAAAATTTACAATTATATCATCAGCTTGCAGGAAGAGCCGGAAGAACTGGAAAGCCAGCAACAGTTTATTTTCAAACCTATAACTTAAATACAAATATGATAAGTGATATTACAAATAGCAATCCAGATATATTTTTAGAAAAAGAACTTGAATTAAGAAGATCTAACAATCTCCCACCCTTTCAAAGATTTATATCACTTATAGTAACAGGAACTGATGAAAAAAAAGTTGAAAAGGATTCGGTTAAATTGAAAAATTTTATTGAAAAATTTATTAATGGTAAAGTTTTGGGACCAGTTAATGCTCCGATATTTAGGTTAAAGAGAAAATTTAGGGTAAGACTTTTAGTAAGAGGAAAAAAATCACTTAATGTCCAAAATTCCTTGGCAAAAATTATCGCAAAATTCAAATTTTCGAGTGGAATAAAACTGACGGTTGATGTTGATCCAATAAACTTTAATTAATCAGCAAAAATTAAACTATTATGACAATGTGGAGCTTGAAGAGGTTTGAGGCATATGCTAATTAAATTTGAAATTTTATAAGTTCTTCAAATACAAATAAGGGAAATAAGTTGAGTAAAAATAAAGATTTTTCTGGTACATCTGTTAGCAGGTATTCACTTGCTCTATTTGAACTTGCAGAAGAAAGCAATTCAACTAAAGAAATTGAGGATCAATCTTTCGCATTAATTAATTTGATTACAAAAAGTAAAGATTTAAATTATTTTATAAAAAACCCAACTAACACTAAGGAAGATCAACAAAGAACAATAATTAAAATTTCAGAACAATTTAAACTTAATCAATTACTAACAAAATTTTTATGTTTTTTAATATCAAAAAGAAGATTTTTTTATGTGGAAAAAATACTCAAAGATTTTACTGAAACTTGTTCAAAAAAAAGAGGTGAAATAAAAGCTGAATTAGTTGCAGCAAAAGAAATGAGTGAGAATGAAATTAACAGAATTAAAGAGGATTTAACAAAATCTTTTGATTCTAAAATAAGATTAAATTTTAAAAATGATCCAAGTTTAATTGGCGGACTTATAATTCAAGTAGGTAGCACAATGATAGATACTTCAATAAGAAATAAATTACAAAAAATTGAAAATAAAATGATCGAGGCATAAATGGAAATTAATCCTTCAGAAGTAACAAAAATATTAAAAGAACAAATTAAAAAATTTGGTGATAAAGCGGAAGTAACAGAAGTTGGTCAGGTTCTGTCAGTAGGAGATGGTATTGCTAGAGTATATGGTTTAGATAATGTTCAAGCTGGAGAAATGGTTGAGTTTTCGGATAGTTCAAAAGGTATGGCGTTAAACCTTGAAAGCGAAAATGTTGGAGTTGTAATTTTTGGCGATGATAGAGCGATCAAAGAAGGTGACACAGTAAAAAGAACTGGAGCTATTGTTGATACACCAGTAGGAAAAGAACTATTAGGAAGAGTAGTTGATGGCCTAGGAAATCCTATAGATGGAAAAGGTGCTTTAGAAAAAGGAGTAAAAAAAACTAGGGTAGAAGTTAAAGCCCCTGGAATAATTCCAAGAAAATCAGTCAGCGAACCAATGCAGTCTGGACTTAAAGCAATTGATAGTTTGGTTCCAATTGGAAGAGGACAAAGAGAATTAATTATTGGGGATAGACAAACTGGTAAAACTGCAGTTGCAGTTGATACAATTATAAATCAAAAAAAAATAAATGAGTCAGGAGATGAAAAAAAAAAATTATATTGTATTTATGTTGCGATAGGTCAGAAAAGATCAACAGTAAGACAAATTCAAAAAACATTAGAGGAAGCAGGGGCAATGGATTATACAACTATTGTGGCTGCTACAGCATCTGATGCTGCACCACTTCAATTTTTAGCGCCTTATACTGGATGTGCAATGGGTGAATATTTTAGAGATAATGGAATGCACGCTTTAATTATATATGATGATTTATCAAAACAAGCAGTAGCTTATCGGCAAATGTCTTTATTGTTAAGGAGACCTCCCGGAAGAGAAGCATATCCTGGTGATGTATTTTATTTACATAGTAGACTATTAGAAAGAGCTGCAAAGTTAAGTGATGAACATGGTGGTGGATCCCTAACAGCATTACCAATTATTGAAACACAAGCGGGAGATGTTTCTGCTTATATACCAACAAATGTTATTTCAATTACAGATGGACAAATATTTCTTGAGACGAATTTATTTAATCAAGGTATTAGACCTGCAATTAACGTTGGTTTATCTGTATCAAGGGTTGGTTCGGCAGCACAAACAAAAGCAATGAAAAAAGTTTCTGGATCTATGAAATTAGAACTTGCTCAATATAGAGAAATGGCTGCATTTGCACAGTTTGGGTCAGATTTAGATGCATCTACACAAAAACTTTTAAATCGAGGATCAAAACTAACTGAACTTTTAAAACAAAAGCAATTTTCACCAATGACGGTAGCAGAACAGGTTATTTCTGTATTTTGTGGAGTAAGAGGTTATTTAGATGATATTGAGCTTAAAGATATTGCTCAGTTTGAGTTAAAAATCATTGAAAAATGTAAATCTGAAAAACCAGAAATTATCGAATCTATTTCAGCCTCTGGAAAACTTGAAGAAGATACTGAGAAATTGTTGGTTGAAATAATAAATGAACTTAAAAAAAATCTTAATTAAAAAAATATGGCAAGTTTAGATGATTTAAAAAAAAGAATAGTGAGTGTAAAATCTACTCAAAAGATTACTAAGGCGATGAAAATGGTAGCAGCCGCCAAACTTAAGAGAGCACAAGAAAATGCTGAAAAAGGAAGACCATATTCAGAAAAAATGAATAATATTATTTTAAATCTTGCTGATGGAATATCTGACAAAGAAAATGCACCTAAATTGTTAGCGGGAAATGGGCAAGACAAAATACATTTATGTGTTGTATTAACTTCTGACAGGGGTCTTTGTGGTGGTTTTAATTCAAATATTATTAAAAAAGCCAAGACTTATTTTGGAAAAGTATTAGGAGAAGGTAAGACGCTAAAAATTATTACTGTAGGATCGAAAGGATATGATCAATTAAAAAGATTATATAGCGATAAAATTGTTGAAAAAATATCTTTTAAAGAGTCAAAAAATGCAAATTATTTTGATGCTGAAAAAGTTGGAAAAATAATAATTGAAAGTTTTTTAAAAAAAGAATTTGATGTATGTACGATTTTTTATAATAAATTTAAAAATGTGATTACCCAAATACCTCAAGAACAACAAATAATTCCTTTAAAATCATCTGAGTCAGAAGGTTCTACTTCAGAAGATAATTACGAATTTGAACCAGAGGAAGATGAAATATTAAGTAATTTATTACCAAAAAATATTTCGACTCAAATTTTTAAAGCGATGTTAGAGAATTCAGCTAGCGAACAAGGTTCAAGAATGAGTGCAATGGACAATGCAACTAGAAATGCTGGTGATATGGTTGAAAAACTTACTATTCAGTATAATAGAAGTCGACAAGCAGCAATTACTAAAGAATTAATTGAAATTATATCAGGAGCGGAAAGTTTATAATTATGAAAAAAGGAAAAATTACTCAAATTATTGGAGCTGTAGTAGACGTAAAATTTGATGGTGAGCTACCAGAAATTTTAACAGCATTAGAATGTAAAAATGGTGAAAATAGATTAGTTTTAGAAGTTGCTCAGCATTTAGGAGAGACTAGCGTTAGAACAATTGCTATGGATGCTACAGAGGGATTAAAAAGAGGAGACGAGGTAACTGATACAGGGGCACCTATAAAGGTTCCAGTTGGCCCAGAAACATTAGGAAGAATTGTAAATGTGATTGGTGAACCTATTGATGAAAAGGGTGAAGTTAAAACAAAAGAAAGCTGGCCAATCCATAGAGCAGCACCAGAATTTAATGATCAATCAACCGAAACAGAAATTTTGGTAACAGGAATAAAAGTAGTAGATTTATTAGCTCCTTATGCAAAGGGTGGTAAAATAGGTTTGTTTGGTGGCGCTGGAGTAGGTAAGACAGTATTAATTATGGAATTAATTAATAACGTTGCAAAAGCGCACGGAGGATTTTCAGTTTTTGCAGGAGTAGGAGAAAGAACTAGAGAAGGTAATGACCTATACCACGAAATGATCGAGTCAGGCGTTATTAAGCCAGATGGTGAAGGTTCTAAAGCTGCATTAGTTTATGGTCAAATGAATGAACCACCGGGTGCAAGAGCCAGAGTAGCATTATCGGGTTTAACAGTTGCTGAATATTTTAGAGACCAGGAAGGTCAAGATGTACTGTTTTTCGTAGATAATATATTTAGATTTACGCAAGCAGGATCTGAAGTTTCTGCTTTACTTGGAAGAATTCCTTCAGCAGTTGGATATCAGCCGACATTAGCGACTGATATGGGAAATCTCCAAGAAAGAATTACTACAACAAACAAAGGTTCAATTACATCTGTACAGGCAATATATGTTCCTGCTGACGACTTAACTGATCCTGCACCAGCAACTTCATTTTCACATTTAGATGCTACTACCGTATTATCTAGACAAATTGCAGAACTTGGAATTTATCCAGCTGTCGACCCACTAGACTCAACTTCAAGAATACTGGATCCAAGGATTGTTGGTGATGAACATTATAGAGTTGCTAGAGAAGTTCAAAAAATTTTACAAACTTATAAATCTTTGCAAGATATTATAGCAATTTTAGGAATGGATGAATTATCTGAAGAAGATAAGCTAACTGTTGCAAGAGCAAGAAAAATCCAAAGATTTTTATCGCAACCTTTTTTTGTAGCTGAAGTTTTTACTGGTTCACCAGGAAAATTAGTTGATCTTGAGGCCACTATTAAAGGTTTTGATGCAATATGCAAAGGTGAATACGATCATTTACCTGAAGCTGCATTTTATATGGTGGGTACTATTGAAGAAGCAATAGAAAAAGCAGAAAAAATGGCGAAAGATGCCGCTTAATGAGCGAAGAGTTTAAAGTTGAAATAGTAAATCCTGAAAAATCTTTTCTATCAAAAGAAGATATAACTGAGGTAGTAATACCAGCTTTTGAAGGGGAAATGGGAATTTTAAAAAATCATATTTCTATAATATCTTTTTTAAAACCAGGAATTATAAAAATTTTTTCAAAAAATAAGGAAGAAAAATTTTATGTTGAAGATGGTATTGTAGAATTTAAAGATAATTCTTTATCAATATTAACAAGTTCTATATTTAGTCTAGATAAAATAGATAAAAATTACGTAAATGAATCTATTCAAAATGCCGAAAAAGAATTGTCAGATGAAAACATTGAAGATCAAAGAAGATTTTTAATATCGCAAAAAATTGATGTATTAAAATCAATAAATTCTAATTAGGTATAATTTTTTTTACTTCAATTATTAATTGTTCATAAACTTTTAGTTTAAAATCAACAACAGTATCGACGATTGTTTCCAAGTCGGCCCATCGCCAGTCAAGAAATTCTGGTTTTTTTGTATTAATATTTATTTCACTATCTTTTCCTGTGAATTTCATTATAAACCATTTTTGTTTTTGACCTTTATACTTACCTTTCCAAATTATACCCAATAAATTATTTGGCAGATTATAAGAAGTAAAACCTTCTATTTCTTTAATTAAAGATATACTTTTAATATTTGTTTCTTCTTCTAATTCTCTTAATGCAGCTTTATAATAATCTTCACCATTTTCCACACCGCCTTGTGGCATTTGCCAGTAATTTTTTGGGTTATCAATTCTTCGAGCAACAAAAACTTTATTTTGAGAATTTAAAATAATAACACCAACCCCATTTCTTAAAGGTAGCTTCTCAAAATTTTCTTTCATTGTTACCCATTTAGTAGCTTAATTGCAAAATTAAGTTGGTTATCTTTTTCTGTATTTATTCGAAATTCATCACCATCTTCTGCAACTTCTATATCTGGTGTAATTCCAACTTCTGAAATTGATTTCCCAGAAGGTAGATAGTATTTTGAAATTGTTAATCTTATAGCGCCATTATTTTTTAAATGTATTATTGATTGTACAGATCCTTTCCCATAGGTATTTTCTCCTAACAGAATAGCTCTTTTGTTATCTTTAAGTGCTCCAGCCACTATTTCAGAAGCAGATGCTGATCCATAATTAATTAAAACTATTAGGATTTTGCCATTAATAATATCTCCTTTATTTGCAAACCATCTTCTATTTTCTGATTCTTTTCTTGATTTTGTAGATACTATTTCTCCATTTGTTAAAAAGAAATCTGAAATTTTAATTGCTTGTGATAATAGTCCTCCAGGATTATTTCTCAGATCCAAAATATATCCTTTAATTTTTTTATCTTTAGTAAACTCATTTATTTTTTTCTTAATTTGGGTACTGCTGTTTTCATTAAAAGCTGTTAATCTTATATATCCAATATTATCATTAATTTTTTTTGATTTGACGGATTGTATTTTTATAATTTCTCTAGTTATTTTAAAAACTATTGCTTTTTTAACTCCTTTTCTTCTAACAGTTATTTCAATATCTGAATCAACTGGACCTCTCATAAGATCAACAGCCTCTGTTAAAGTTTTTCCTTGAACTTGATGTTCATTAATTTTTACAATGTAATCTCCAGCCTTAACACCAACTTCATCAGCAGGAGATCCATCTATGGGGGAAATTACCTTTACTACACCAGCTTCCATGCTAACTTCAATACCTAGTCCTCCAAATTCTCCACTTGTCTCAGTTTGCATATTTTCAAAAGATTCTGGAGACATATAAGCAGAATACGGGTCCAATGATTGCAATACACCATTAATTGCAGCATCCATAACTTCGCTTTGATTAATATCTTCAACATACTCCTTATTAATTTTGTCTAAGACTTCACTAAACAAATCAATTTTTTTATAAATATCATCATCGTTTGCAGAATATGCATATTTAGAAATACTTATTGATAAGAGAATTATTAAAAAAGTTGAGAATATATTTTTCATATTAAAATTTTTTCCTTAGGAATCAATTCTGACCACATTTTTTCTAGTTCATAAAATTTTCTTTTTTCCGGATTAAAAATATGAACTATAATGTCTATACCATCTATCAATTTCCAATCATTACTATTGTTACCTTCAATTTTACAATTTTTTATTCCATTTAATTTTATTTTTTCTAAAACTTGCTCAGATAATGCTTGAATATGTCTTGATGAAGTTCCGCTCGCAACTATCATATAATCAGCAATTGAACTTTTACAAGTCAAATCAATACTAACAATATCTAAAGCTTTATTTGAAT
>CACGPA010000019.1 GCA_902574725.1 uncultured Pelagibacteraceae bacterium | reverse complement strand
TAGATGTAAAGATTTGAATAATAAATAAGTGTTCATATGTTGTTATTTAAACAGGGACATTTTTTAAATTGACTTGGACATCGTGATTTTGGTGGGTATAAATTTTCACTAAATTTGTAATTATCCTTACCAATAATAAGATCCGATAAACATTTCATATAATCTTGATTAGTACCTAATGCAGAAACTCTTGTATATTGATTACATCCATTGTCATTTGCTAATTTTTTATATTCAATATCTAGCTCTACAAGAGTTTCGGAATGTTCTGACACAAAAGCTATCGGAACTAACACTATGTGTTTTCCAGCTTTAGCATTTTCAACTATTACTTCATCAGTAGCTGGTCCAATCCATTTTAAAGGTCCAACTCTACTTTGATAGCTTAATATCCAATCTAATTTTTTCATATTTAATTTATTAACAATTTCATTAACCGATTGTTCAATTTGCCATTGATAAGGATCGCCATTTTTTATATTTTTTTCTGGTAATCCATGAGCAGAAAATATTAATTTAAAATTTTTTAAACCATTAATTTCATTATTAATTTTTTTTACATGTGCATTAATAAAATTAGCATCTGTTGGATAGCAACAAATTATATTTGTTTTAACGTTATAATTACTCTCTATACAAATATCTTTCCATTCTTTAATGGATGATCCTGATGTTGCAGCAGAATATTGAGGATACAAAGGAATTAATATTATTTCTTTTGGATTATATTCTATTACCTTTTTTAGCACATCCTTGGCTCGTGGATTCCAACATCTCATAACAATAAAACATTTATATTCATCTTCCTTTTGGTTTTTAAATAAATTTTTTTCTAAAGCTTTTGCCTGTTCTTCTGTTAATTTTAATATTGGAGAGCTTCCTCCTAATTCCATATAAATTTTTTTTGCTGTAGGTGCTCTTTTTTTGGAAATAAATTTTGCTAGAGGATAACGAAAAAAAAATGGTAAGTTTAAAATTGCCGGATCATTAAATAAATTAAAAAGAAAAGGTTCTACATTTTCTAACTTATCTGGACCTCCTAGATTAAATAGTATTACTGCTTTCTTCATTTAAAATCTTTTACAAACTTTATTAAATAATCAACCATATTTGGATCTGTTTCGGGTAATACACCGTGTCCTAGATTAAATATATATGGGTGATCTTTAAATATTTCTAAATATTTATTTGCTTCTTTTTTTAGTTGATCTTTATCGCCAAGTAAAATTTTTGGGTCTAATCCTCCTTGGATAGGAATTTTTATATCTTTAAGTATAATTTTAGGATCTACTTCATAATCAATATTAACAGCACTAGGATTTACCACTTCACAAAATTTTTTATAATTTTTAATATTTCTAGGAAAACATATTACAGAAACCCCAAGCTTTTTAGTATAATTTACTAATTCTATTGTTGGATTATATATGTAATCTTCATATAATTTTTCTTCCAACAGTCCAGCCCAGCTATCAAAAATTTGAATTATTGTAGCTCCACTTTCTACCTGGTTTTTAATATGTATTTTTAAAAACTTTACTATAATTCGTAAAAGTTTCTGCATATCTTTATCTTGTATTTTATTAAAAATAGAATTTTTAAGATCTTTAGCTAATTTTGGTGATTTTTTATTTAATATATAAATAAATATTGTCCAAGGAGCACCAATAAATCCTAAAAGATCTTTTTTATTTAGAAGTTTATCTTTTGATACAATATTAATTGCTTCATATACTGGTTTTAATTTATTAGAAAAATCTTCATCTTTAACATTTAATAATTTATTTAAATCTAAATCTTCAAGCGATGGCCCATAATTTTTTTTAAATTCAACTTGTTGTCCTAATCCATATGGTAACATTAAAATATCAGAAAAAATTATAGCAGCATCAAGCTCAAATCTTTTTAATGGTTGTAAAGTAATTTCTGGTGTTAAATTTTTATTTAAACATAATTCTATAAAATTTGGATTTTCTTTTCTTATTTCTCTAAATTCAGGCAAATATCTACCTGCTTGTCTCATAAACCAAACAGGGTTTTTAGTATTATTTTTATTAACAATACAAGATTGAATAGGTGTCATAATTAATTAATATATATAGTTTAGTATTAGTTTCTAGTTCTGTTAATATCGTTAATTAATTTTTATAAACCAGTAATACATATTTTATACACATTATATGTTTTAAATTATTTAAATAAAAATTAAAACATTTTGATATTTTTTAATTTATCTACATTATGAAAAACTATTATCAACATGTGTAATATTGTTAATAAAATGGGTTTTTTTTACATTAAAAACAATAATATTCAATTTTATGTTAAATAAGTTTATTATTAGTTCTTTATAAACAAATTATACATGAATAATTCATATCAAATTTACTTAGTATCAGATTCAACGGGCGAAACTCTTGATAGAATTTTTATTGCCTTAAAAGCACAATTTAAGAATTTTAATTATGAAACAAACCACTTTTCATTTACAAGAACAGAAAATCAAGTATCTAAAATATTAGAAACTTGTAAAAAACAAAAAAAATCAATTATTTTATATACTATTGTTGATGATAAATTAGCTGAATTTTTAACAAATGAAGCTAATAAAATAAAAGTTCCTTGTTTTGGTGTATTAGGTAATTTAATTTTAAGTTTTTCAAAATTACTTAATCAAGAAGCATTACATGTTCCAAGTCGTCAATATATAATAGATAGAGATTATAATAAAAAAATTGAAGCTATTCAATTTACCATGAACCATGACGATGGTAATTTAACCGAAGATGTACAAAAATCAGATATAATTTTACTTGGAGTTAGTAGAACAAGTAAAACTCCTACATCTATATATTTAGCAAATAAAGGTTATAGAGTTTCAAATATTCCATTGGTAAATGAAAACTCAATACCTGATTTTCTTAAAAAAAATAAAACTATAAAATGTATAGTAGGCCTAACTGTGGAACCAGAAAGGTTAATTGAAATTAGAAAAACCAGAATGAATACATTAAACGAAACCAGGGGAAAAAATTATACTGATTTAAAAAAAATTAATGAAGAAGTAGAAATGTCAAAAAAAACTTTTCAAAAATATAAATGGCCAGTAATAGATGTAACTAGAAAATCTGTAGAAGAAACAGCAGCCTCTATTATTAAAATGTATGAAATTAAAAAAAAAAATGCTTAAAGTTATTTTAGCATCAAAAAGTAAAGTAAGAAAAGATATTTTAAATAATAATAATATCCAATGTTTAGTTGAACCAGCAAATATTGATGAAGATTCTATAAAAAGTTCTTTAACAAAGGAAGGAGCGATTCCAGAAACAATATCTAAAAATTTAGCTGAACTTAAGGCAAATAAAATAAGCCAAAAAAAAAATGAAGAAATAGTAATCGGTGCTGATAGTGTTATTGATTTGGATGGGAAAATAATTTCTAAACCTTCAAGTAGAGAAGAAGCAATGGAAATTCTTAAGAAATTAAATGGTAAAAAACATCAATTGATAAGTTCTGTTTGTATATCAAAAAATGGATCTATGATATGGAATTATACAGATAAAGCAGAATTAATTATGAAACAAATGAATGATGATGAATTAAAATCTTATTTATCAAAAATTACAGATGAAGATTTATATGCTTACAATGTTTATCAAATAGAAAGTATAGGAAAAAATCTATTTTCTGAAATTAATGGGGATAAAAATACAATTATGGGTTTGCCAATTAAAAAAATTAAAGAATATTTAAATAATATAAAATGAAAAAATATTTAGTTATAGGAAATCCTATAGACCACTCATTATCACCAAAACTCCATAATTATTGGATTAAAAAAAATAAAATTAATGCTATTTATGAAAAACAATTACTTGCCAAGGATGATTTGGAAAAAATAATATTAAAATTAAAATTAGGTGAAATAGATGGAATAAATGTAACAGTCCCATTTAAAAATACTGTTATTTCTTATATTGATGAATTAAGTATTGAAGCAGAAAAAACACAGTCTGTTAATACAATTTATTGCAAAAATAATAAAACCATTGGCCATAATACTGATATAGCGGGCTTTGAATTAGGGTTAAGACATTTCAAATATGATGTTTTAGGAAAAAAGGTTCTTATTTTAGGCGCAGGTGGAGTTGTTCCCTCAATTATTTTTGCTTTAAAAAAAATGAAAGCATCTCATATAGTTCTATCCAATAGAACTAAATCAAAGGCAGAAAATATAAAAAAAATTTTTCCGGAAATTGAGATTATAGATTGGGGAAAAACGGGGGAATTTCATATGATTATAAATGCAACGAGCATAGGTTTGAAAAGTGATGATGAAATTAAAATAAATTATAATGATTTTGGAAAAAATAAATTTTTTTATGATGTGATTTATAATCCTAAGGATACAAATTTCTTAAAAAAAGCAAAAGAATTGGGAAATCAGATAGAAAATGGTAAAATGATGTTTATTTATCAAGCCCATCAAGCATTTGCTATTTGGCATAAAATATTTCCAGAAATTGATATAGAAACAATCAAATTATTAAATGATTAGAATAGCAACAGTTGGTGAAATTGGTTCAGGGAAAAGTTATGTAGCAAAACTATTAGGTTTTCCAGTATTTAATGCAGATATACAAATTAATAAAATTTATAAAAATAATCATAAATGTTTTTTACTTTTAAAAAAAAAATTACCTAAATTTATAAAATCACATCCAATTAAAAAAAGTGAGATTTTAAAAGCTATATTTGCAAATCAAAATAATTTAAAAAAAATAACTGAAACGGTTCATCCAATTGTAAGATTAAATATGTTAAATTTTATTAAAAAAAATAAAAAAAAAAAAGCAATTGTATTGGATATACCTTTGTATTTTGAAAATAAAATTAACAAAAAGGGAGATGTAATTATTTTTGTTCAAGCAAAAAAATCTCAAATAAATAATAGATTAAAAAGAAGACCTAATTTTAATTTTAAAATTTTTAATAAATTAAAAAAAATTCAACTTCCAGTACATTATAAAAAAAAAAAAGCAAATTTTATTGTAAAAAATAATTTTAAAAATGTATCTTTAAAAAAAAATGTTAAGATAATTAAAAAAAAAATTTTAAAATATGAAAGAAGTAATCCTTGATACAGAAACAACTGGTCTAGAGGTTAAAGAAGGTCATAGAATAGTTGAAATAGGTTGTGTAGAATTAGACAACTATGTAATAACATCAAAAAAATTCCATTGTTATTTAAACCCAGAAAGAAAAGTTTCTGAACAGGCATTTAAGGTTCATGGCTATTCAGATGAATTTCTCTCATCTCAAAAAAAATTTAAAGATATTGTTGATGATTTTTTAGATTTTATTAAAGATAAAAAGTTAGTAATTCATAATGCCAGTTTTGATTTGGCTCATTTAAATAATGAGCTTTCTTTAATAGGGAGAGAAAAAATTGATGAAAGTGTAGTTATAGACACACTTAAGATAGCTAGAGAAAAATTTCCAGGATCACAAATTAGTTTGGACGCACTTTGCAAAAAATATAAAATTGATAATTCAAAAAGAAAAAAACATACTGCTATAATTGATTGTGAGCTGCTTAATAAAGTTTATGTAAATTTAATAGATCAGAAAGAACCATTATTAAATTTTCAATCGAATGAAGCAAGTGAAATAAATAAAGAAACCAATAATATAATTTCTTATTCTAAAAAAATTATAAAACCAACCAAAGAAGAAACAGAACTTCATAAATTATTTTTAAAATCTAGCCTTAAAAAAAATTTTTTTAATTAAATTTTTCACTAAAAAGTTTTTTGAAATCAACTTTTTTTTCAAATTTTACACCAGGGTACCCTGAGCTAGATAAAAGATTTATTAAAATTTTCTCAAGTTCTGTGTAAACTTCTGTTGGCACATCGCACAATACTATTTTTTGTAGATCTTTTTTTTCTTTTACACCATCTTCTATCCTAACTACCGATGTGTAAATTACTTCGAAATAAGATTTTTTTTCTTGTTTGGTTTTATCATGAAATTTTAAACAAGTATTAACTTCGATTAATTTATTTTTTAGTGGGTTAGAATTAATGTCAATATCTAATTCATATTTTGAAATATTATCTTTTGTAAAAAGATAACTTTCTACATCAGGAGTTTCACTAGACATATCTTTAATGAAACTAGATAAAATTTTATATTTCTCACTCATTTATTTTCATCTATATCTTCTGATTCGCCTTCGATAAAGTCTTCTTTTATATTTTTTTTTTGAGAATATTCTTTTTTAAATTTTTTAAAGAATAGTTTTCTTGTTAAAGGAAAAATAATTAATAGACCTAAAAAATCTGTTGCGAATCCTGGAATTATTAATAATAAGGCTGCAAACGCTAAAGCTGCACCTGATACAATTTCATAAACTGGAAGTTCATTTCTTACAAGTTGGGTCATTCCTGATTTTAAAGTATTAAATCCTTCATACCTTGCATATAAAACCCCAACAAAAGCCGTTATAAAGATCAAAGATATTGTATTAAAAGCTCCAATTTGACCTCCAATTTCAATAAAAAGATAAATTTCAATTATAGGAATTAATATAATTAATAATAATATTGTGTTCATTTGTTATTAGTCTAATTTGCCAGTTGAAATTAAGCAACATACTAAATATTATTTAATTATGAGTTATAGTTTTGAATATATAGATATTATACTTCTAGCAATGATAGCTGGATTTATATTTTTAAGATTAAGAGGTATTTTAGGTAGGAAATCAGGATTTGAAGATGAAATAAAATCAAGTTATGAAGAAAAGTTTTCACAAGAAACAGTAAAAAATACACTTAAACAAAGTAATTTTGATGAAGTAGCAAAAAAGAATTTTTTAATTGGATCAAAAATAGCTTATGAAAATATAATAACAAGTTTTTCGTCTGGGAATCTTGGCACTGTAAAGCAATTATTAGATAAACAAGTATATAAACAATTTGAAGAAGCTATAAATGATAGAAAAAAAAATGGACAAATTTCTGAAACTACTTTTATTGGCATTAGTTCAGCAGAAGTTAAAAATCATGAAAATAATAAAGATTTTTTAGAAGTTACAGTAGATTTTGTAAGCGAAATTATTTCATGTGTAAAAGATAAAAATAATAAAATTTTATCTGGAGATCCAAAAAAAATAAAAAAAGTTTTTGATACTTGGAAATTTTCAAAAAATATTAATTCAACAAATCCTAACTGGTTATTAATTGATACAGAGTGCTGATTGAAAAAAATCACAGATAAAGATAAAAAAGATTGGCAAAATTTCACATCTGGAAAAGATAAGATTGAAGATAAGGATAATTTTAGTATTAAATCTGAAGAAAAAGAATTTTTAAAATCTATAGATTTACATGGATGCACGCTAGATCAAGCAAATGAAACAATAAATCAGTTTATAGAAAAATGTTATTATGAAGGTATAAGTAGAATAAATGTTATTACAGGAAAGGGCTTAAGGTCAAAAAATAAAGAAGATCCTTTTAAATCTAATGATCTTTCAATTTTAAAATATTCAGTACCAAATTTTATTAAAAATAATTCAGAATTAATGAAAAAAATAAAAACGATAGATTTTGATTCTGTAAATAGTTCTTTAAAGGGAAGCTTTGATATAATTTTAAAGAAAAAATTATAAAATAAACTTTGATAAATCAGTATCTTTAACTAGTTCACCAATATTTTTCTTAATATATTCTGAGTCTATAGTAATTTTTTCACCAGATCTGTCAGTTGCAGTAAAGCTAATTTCATCTAAAACTCGTTCTATTATAGTATGAAGTCTTCTAGCCCCAATATTTTCTACTGTTGAATTTACTTCAGTTGCAATATTTGCAATTGTGTCTATTCCATCTTCAGAAAATTCTAAATCAACATTTTCAGTTTTCAATAAAGCTTTGTATTGTTTTATTAAACTGTTATCCGGTTCTCTTAAAATTTTTTTAAAGTCATCACTTGTAAGTGCATCCAACTCTACTCTTATTGGTAAACGACCTTGAAGTTCGGGTAAAAGATCCGAAGGCTTTGCAAGCTGGAAGGCTCCTGATGCAATAAATAGAATATGATCAGTTTTTATTGGACCGTATTTTGTGCTTACAGTAGTTCCTTCAATTAGAGGTAATAAATCTCTTTGAACGCCTTCTCTTGAAACATCTCCACCAACTCTATCTGTTCTTGCAGAAATCTTATCAATTTCATCTAAAAAAACTATTCCATTATTTTCTGTAGAATTTTTTGCTGATTTTATAATTTTATCTTGTTCAATTAATTTATCTGACTCTTCATTAATTAAAATTTCATGGGATTCTTTTATAGTCATTTTCTTTTTTTTAGGTTTATTTCCCATATTTTTACCAAGCATTTCACCAATATTTATCATTCCAACATTTGCTCCTGGCATTCCTGGTATTTCAAATGAAGGCATATTGTTAGCTTCGTTTACTGCAATTTCTATTTCATTATCATCTAAGTCACCATTTCTTAGTCTTTTTCTAAAACTTTCTCTAGTTGCTACGCTTGCTTTATTTCCTACAATTGCATCAAGAACTTTTTCCTCGGCTTGTTTTTGTGCTTGAGTATATACTTCTTTTCTTTTTTTAACTTTTTCCATAGCAATAGCTATTTCAAGCAAATCTCTTACAATTTGTTCTACATCTCTTCCCACATATCCAACTTCGGTAAATCTTGTTGCCTCAACTTTAACAAAAGGAGCTTCAGCAAGTTTAGATAATCTTCTCGAAATTTCAGTTTTTCCAACTCCAGTTGGTCCAATCATTAAAATATTTTTTGGTAAAACTTCATCTCTCATATCACCTTTTAAAGCTTGTCTTCGCCATCTGTTTCTTAAAGCAATAGCAACAGCTCTTTTGGCTTTATTTTGACCAATTACAAATCTATCTAATTCAGAAACAATTTCTCTAGGGGACAGGGAACTTATATAAGAATTATTTTCATCTTTATTAGAATCTTTGGGCACAAAAGGTTTAACGTTAGAATTTTCCATTATATTTTTTCTATGTTGATATTGTTGTTTGTAAAAACACAAATTTCAGAAGCAACTTCAATTGCTTTTTTGGCAATTTTTTCTGCTGGTAAATCTGTATCCATTAAAACTTTTGCTGCTGCTAAAGCATAATTTCCACCAGAACCAATACCGATAACATCTCCTTCTGGCTCTAGAACATCACCTGTACCAGAAATAATAAAACTTTTTTCTTTATCTCCAATTGCCATTAATGCTTCTAATCTTCTTAAATATTTATCTGTTCTCCAGTCTTTAGCTAATTCGACAGCTGCTCTAGTTAAATTTCCAGCGTGCTTTTCTAATTTTGACTCTAATCTTTCAAATAAAGTTAATGCATCTGCAGTTGAACCCGCAAATCCAGCGATCACATTTCTTTTCTCAATTTTTCTAACTTTATTTGCAGTTCTTTTGATTACAGTATTTCCCATGCTGACTTGCCCATCGCTAGCAACCACAACATCTTTATTCTTTCTTACTAATACTATTGTTGTCATAATGATTAGATGGATATTAATTTTTATAGTTCAAGGGCTTTTTTAGTATTGTTGATATAAGGAAATAATGCATATATACCTACCTATAAATCATGAAGCGGAAAGCAAAAGTCTCAAGAAAAACTAAAGAAACATCAATTGATGTAGAAATAAATATTGATGGAAAAGGAAAATATAAAATTGATACGGGTATTGGTTTTTTAAATCATATGTTAGAGCAGCTATCTAAACATTCATCAATGGATATTTCTGTAAAAGCCAAGGGAGATACACACATAGATCTTCATCACACAACAGAGGATACTGGTATAGCTATAGGAGAATGTTTAAGAAAAGCATCAAAGAAATTTGTTGGAATAAAAAGATACGCTCATGCAATGATACCAATGGATGAAACTTTGAGTAGAGTTGCAATTGACATGTCCAACAGACCATACTTAATTTGGAAAGTAAATTTAAAAGTAGAAAAACTTGGTGAAATGGATACAGAACTTTTTAAAGAATGGTTTCAAGCTTTTTCACAATCTGCTGGGATTACACTTCATGTTGAAAATATATATGGAGATAATAGCCACCACATTATAGAATCATGTTATAAAGGTTTAGCTAGGTCTTTAAGGGCAGCCCTCGAAATTGACCCTAAAAAACAAAAAAACTGTACCATCTACAAAAGGTTCTTTGTAAAAAAAGAATTAATGAAACTAACAATTGTCGATTATAATTCAGGCAACATAAGCTCTGTAATAAATTCTTTTATAGAAGTTGCTCAAAACAAAGTTAATATTGAAGTTACCTCTGATTTAAACAAAATTAAATCAAGCGATAAGATTGTTTTACCAGGACAGGGCTCATTTAAAAGCTGCGTTGATGCTTTGAATAGTATTAATGGTTTAGTAGATAGTTTGAATGAATTTGCGATAAGTAATAAAAAGCCTCTCCTGGGCATCTGTGTAGGCCTTCAAATGTTTGCTGATACAGGTTATGAGGAAACAGAAACAAAAGGATTAGGTTGGATTTCGGGAAAGGTTTCTAAAATTAATAATCAAAACGGAAAATATAAACTTCCTCACATTGGTTGGAACCAAATAGACATTATTAAAGAAAGTAAAATTTTTAGGAATATTGAAAATAATTCTCATATGTATTTTGTGCATAGCTACGAATTTATTCCAGAAGATAAAAATGTAATTTCTTCAACAACAGATTATTCAACAAAAGTTGTTTGTTCTGTAGAAAAAGAAAATTTATTTGGCACGCAATTCCATCCTGAAAAGAGTGATAGAATTGGACTAAAAATAATAGATAATTTTATAAATTTATAAAATGAAAATATTCCCAGCTATAGATATTAAAGATAAAAAGTGTGTGAGGTTGGTCAAAGGAGATTTTGATAAAAAAACTGAATATGAAATGTCACCAATTGATCAAGCTGGCAAATACAAGGACCATGGATTTAAAAATTTACACATTGTAGATTTAGATGGAGCTTTAACTGGAGAGACAGTTAATTTGGATATTATTCAAGAAATAGTGAGTAAATTTGACCTTAAAATTGAAATTGGTGGTGGAATTAGAAATTTTGAAAGTATTCAAAAATACACTGATGCTGGTGTTGAAAAGGTTATCTTAGGAAGTGCTGCAATAAAAGATAAAAATTTTTTAAAAGAAGCTTGTTCTAAATTTCCAAATAAAATTGCTTTAGGTTTAGATGCTAAAGATGGATATTTATCAGTATCTGGATGGAAAGAAAATTCTAACCAATTAACTTTAGATTTTTTAAAAGAGGTAAATGATTATGGTGCTAGCAGATTGATTTATACGGATATTAATAGAGATGGCACTAAACAAAGCCCTAATTTTGATGAAACAGCTAAAGTTGCTGATATATCTAATTGCCCCGTGATTATTTCTGGTGGAGTTTCTTCAATTAAAGATATTAAAAAAGCTAAAGAATTAAATAATAAAAATATTGAGGGGATAATAGTAGGTAAAGCTATATATGATGGAGATATAAAATTAGATGAACTTGCAAAAGAGATAAATGCTTAAAAATAGAATAATACCTTGCTTAGATGTTAAAAACGGAAGAGTAGTTAAAGGTATTAATTTTGTGGATTTAAAAGATGCTGGTGATCCCGTTGAACAAGCAAAAATTTATAGTGATGGTGGAGCAGATGAAATTTGTTTTTTGGATATTACGGCTTCAAATGAAAATAGAGACACAATTTATGATGTTGTTAACAAAACTTCAAAAAAATGCTTTGTACCTTTAACGGTAGGTGGGGGTGTTAGGAACGTTGAAGATATTAATAAATTATTAAATTGTGGTGCAGATAAAGTATCAATTAATACAGCTGCCGTTCAAAATGCAGAAGTAGTTTTAGAGAGTTCTAAAAAATTTGGATCCCAATGTATTGTTGTTGCAATTGATGCAAAAAAAAATGGAAATAAGTGGGAAGTTTTTACTCATGGTGGAAGAAATAATAGTGAAATTGATGCATTGGAATATGCAAAAAAAATGGAAGATAGTGGAGCAGGTGAATTACTAGTTACTTCTATGGATCGAGATGGAACTCAAGTAGGTTATGATATTGATTTAATGTCAAAAATATCTTCCATAGTAAATATACCGGTCATTGCTTCTGGTGGTGTTGGAAATTTAGATCATTTGGTGGATGGTATTAAATTAGGAAAAGCCAGCGCTGTTTTAGCAGCATCAATATTTCATTATGGAAAACATTCCATTAAAGAAGCGAAGGAATATTTGGACTCAAAAGGAATACCTGTTAGAATTTAGCATGCTAAATACACTAGAAAATTTATTCAATATTGCAAGAGAAAGAAAAAAAACTCCAGTAGAGGGCTCATATACAAATAAGCTGTTAAATGACAAATCTTTTAGCAAGGTAAAAGTTTTAGAGGAAATAAATGAACTGATAGAGGCAGTAGAAAAAAATACAAATAAAATCCATGAAGCAGCTGATGTTTTTTATCATTTAATAATGTATCTTGAGGCAAATGATATTAAAATTGAGGAAGTAATGTCAGAATTAAATAAAAGAAAAAAATAAAAATTTATGGGTAAGATAAAAATTATATTTTTTATTATTATAGCATTTGTTATTTACAAAGGAGTAGTAGCATTCAAGAATTTTGAGATAGGAGTTAGTGATAGAGTCGCAGAAATTGAAGAATTAGCAGATTTTGAAAAAGAGGGAGAAGTTATAGGTCTTATGATGTATTTAGGCGATCCACCAGAATTGAAAGAGCATTTTTTTACTGAATCAAGATCAAAATGTTTGGAACTTAAAGAATTTGCAGAAGAAAATTCTAATGCTTATTATGAGTGTGCAAAAGTTAATGCAGTTCTTAAGGGTAAAAAAATTGTAAGTGTAATAGAGGAATTAGAAGTTTTAGAATGAAATATGATGACAATAACATATTTGCAAAAATTTTGAGAGGTGAAATACCTTGTGAAAAAATTTATGAGGATGATTTTGTTTTATCATTTTATGATATTAATCCTCAAAAAAAAATTCATGCTTTAGTAATACCAAAGGGAAAATATATTGATTTAGATGATTTTTCTTCTAAAGCAACTCCTGAGGAGATGACTGCATTATTAAAGGGAATTAATACTGTTGCTAAAAAAATTGGAATATCAGTAGATACCGGCAAAGGTTATAGAGCTTTAACAAATATAGGTGATGATGGTGGACAAGAGGTTCCTCATTTGCATTTTCATCTTTTTGGCGGTGAAAAAGTTGGAAAAATGGTTGGGTAATGCAAAAAATTGATAGATATTATCTTGAAATTACATCAATAAAAAATCTTAAAAGTAAAAATAAGCCATCAGATAAAATTTTTTTAGAATTATTAGATAATAAAAATTTTGAATTAAATAAGTTTTTTTACAAACAAATTGGAAAAAAACATCATTGGAAAGATAGATTGGTTTGGCAAGATAAAGATTGGATTAAACATGTATCTAATGAAAATCTTAAAACTTATATTCTAAAAGAAGATGAGGAGTTAGTTGGATTTTTTGAATTAATATTTAATAAAAATGAATGTGAGATAGCATATTTTGGAATTTTAGAAGAATATATTGGAAAAAGTTTAGGTGGCTATTTGTTGTCAGAAGCAATTAAAATCGCTTTTAAAAAAAAAGCGAAAAGAATTTGGGTTCATACATGTTCATTAGATCATCAAAATGCTTTTTTAAACTACCAAGCTCGAGGAATGAAGATCTTTAAAACTGAAGAGTTAAAAAGAAAAGTTGTTTAATTTTGTTTTGGTAATTTGAATTGATTTTTTTTTATTTCTTTGTTTGCTTCCACGTCGAATAGATAAGTAATAACAAGATTTTGATAGATATCTATGTTTTGCCAGCCAATTATACCAAATGTTTTTTTATCAAAATATATATTTATTTCATTATTCCCTTCTACAAACTTAAATCTATAATATTTATCATCAATTAAATCACCTGTAGATAAGTTCATTTTTTTCAATAAAAAATCTTTATCTAAAATTAAATTAAGAGCAGTTTTTTCTATTGGATAAATATAATATTGATTGCTTGTTTGATTTTTTATTACTAAATTTTTTCCATTTGAAACTAATAACTTTTTATTAAAATTATTATATTCGCAGTAAATTTTTTTAGGATATTGAATTATACAATTACCTGTTTCAATTTTTTCATTTATATTTTGTTTGAATTTGAATGATAAGTTTTGGATATTTTCAAATTTTGAAATTATACTGCTTTTTGTGGAAGCATTAACGCAAGAAATAAAAAAAAAGTTAAATAAAATAATAATATTAATTATTTTTTTCATCTTTTAAGAACATCTCTTTTACCCACATGATTTGCTTTACTAACAATTCCTTCTTCTTCCATCATATCCATAATTCTTGCAGCTCTATTGTATCCAATTTGTAATTTTCTTTGTAAAAAAGATGTAGAGGCTTTACCCTCAGTTTTTATTATGTCCACTGCCGCTGAGTATAAATTATCTTTGTCCCCATCACTAAAAGAAGTGTTATCACTATCTTTTTCATCTGCAAAATTTAAAATTTCATCCACATAATCCGGTTCAGCTTGTTTTCTTAAAAAATTATTAACTTTTTCTATTTCAGTTTCAGAAACAAAAGGTGCATGTATCCTTATAATTTTATTTGCGGCTGACATAAATAACATGTCTCCTTTGCCCAGTAATTGTTCAGCTCCTTGTTCGCCTAAGATTGTTCTGCTATCAATTTTAGATGAAACTTGAAAAGAAATTCTTGTTGGAAAATTCGCTTTTATTGTACCTGTAATTACATCCACACTTGGTCTTTGTGTCGCCATTATAATATGTATACCTGCTGCTCTAGCCATTTGAGATAATTTTTGGATATAATTTTCGATTTCTTTACCTGCCACCAGCATAAGGTCTGACATTTCATCTACAATAACAACAATGTAAGGCATAGGAAGAGTATGTTTGGCATTGTAGCCATCTATATTTCTCACCCCTTCTTTTGTCATTAATTTGTATCTGCTTTCCATTTCTTTTACTACCCAACCCAACACTGAGGCCGCTTTTTTTGCTTCAGTGATAACTGGACAAAGTAAATGTGGAATGCCTTCGTATGTAGACAGTTCTAGCATTTTTGGATCAATTAAAATAAATTTACATTTATTTGGTGAGTGTTTGTAAAGTAGAGATAAAATTATTGTATTAATACAAACGGATTTACCAGAACCAGTTGTGCCTGCTATTAGAAGATGTGGCATTGAAGTCAAGTCTCCAGTAATAGGTATTCCAGAAATACTTTTACCCAAAGCTATTGGTAATTTAATTTCTTTTTTAGAAAACTCACTACTAGATATAATTTCACTTAGATAAACATTTTCTCTTGAGTTATTAGGTAATTCTATACCTATTGTACTTCTACCAGGAATAGTAGAAATTCTTGCAGATTCAGAACTGGTATTCCTAGCAATATCTTCTGATAAGTTTATTACTTTTGAAACTTTAATACCTGCCGCAGGTTCAAATTCATTTAAGGTTACTACTGGACCATGACTTACTTTTTTAATTTTACCCTCAACACCAAAATCTAAAAGAATTTTTTCTAAGGATTTTTCATCATAATTTAAATCAGATGTAGATTTTGTTCTTTCTTTTTTATTTGGATAATTAAGAAAATCAATTGATGGAATTTTAAATTTTGTTTTTTGATTAGTTTTAGATTGTAAATTTTTTTCAAATGAAAAATCTTCTTGTATTCGAGTTGCATCATGTGAAAAGTCTTTTTTTTCTGTATTAAAATTTTCGTAATTATTTTCTTTAATATTTTTATTTTTAAAATTAAATATTTTTTTAAAAAAATTTAAACTAAAATTTATGCTTATTAAAAAAAGAACTAATATAATTATTATTAGTAAATAATATGAAATTTTTTCATCAAATATTATTAATGATTTAAAAAAACTATTGAAAATAAATTTTCCTACAAAACCTCCATTTCCATTAGCAGATAACCAGAAAGAATTATTGTAAAAAAAAGTTAAAAATAGAGTTCCGAATATAGAATATATTACTGTAAAGAAAAGATTTTCTAAAATGATAAGGGTTTTTTTTGTAATAATAATATTAATTCCTGTAAAAAATATTGTTAATGAAACTAAAAAAGAAACTAATCCAATAGATTGTAAAAAAAAATCAGAAATTAAACTTCCTTTGAAACCTAAAATATTATTAATTTCATTATTATTAGAAAATACAAAGTTTGGATCTTGAGGTGAATAAGTTAGTAAAGCCGCTAATAGCAATATACTTACTAGAGAAAGTATCAATCCAAATAGCTCTATAAGTCTTTTGATGATAAAATTTCCTATATTTGATATGAATTTTTTTATTTCCATAAATATTTAAAGAATCTAATTTATAACTTTGTATCATTTAATAATTATTGTTAAAATTAAATTTTATTTATGAATATATGTGTAATAGGAAATAATCTTACTAGTCTTGTTTTATCTAAAGCTTTAGTAAATAAACAAATCAATGTAACCATTTTTTATAATTATGGAAAAAAAATATTTAAATCTAATCGTTCTATAGGAATTACAAGAAAAAATATTGATTTTTTAAAAAATAATATCTTAAAAATAGATAAAAAATATTTAAATTCAATAAAACAAATTGAGATTTATACAGAGAAAAATAAGAAAAAGAAAATTTTAAATTTTAATGAAAAAAATA
>CACGPA010000018.1 GCA_902574725.1 uncultured Pelagibacteraceae bacterium | reverse complement strand
CAGCAATTGAAAATTTAATTTTTAAAGGAATGTTGGCTAATCCAATAACTTTGAAAAATTACTTTGAAAATGAAAAAGATGAAATCAATGTTCCTGAGTATCTTGTAAAAGTTACAAAATTCTCAACATCAACAAGACAAGCGATAGAATATTCAAAAATAATTTATGATATGTTTGTAAGAAGAGAGTTAATTAAAATTTCTGAAAGCACCATTGATAGTGCTAAGTTAAATGATTTAGACACAAGTGGGCAAAACATAATAGAGAATTCAGAAAAATTATTATTCGATTTAGCTGAAAAAGGATCTTTTAACTCATCATTGGTTAAGTTTGACGAAGCTATGAAGCTAACAATAGAAATGGCTTCTAATGCTTATAAAAATGAAGAAGGTATTGTTGGTGTACCAACGGGATTAAGAGATTTAGATGATAGACTTGGTGGATTACATAATTCAGATTTACTAATTATAGCAGGAAGACCCTCAATGGGTAAAACTGCACTTGCAACAAATATTGCTTTTAATGCAGCACAAAAATTACAAGAAAGTGGAAAAAAATCTTCCGTTGTTTTTTTTTCCTTAGAAATGTCTTCCGAGCAACTATCAACAAGAATATTAGCTGAACAATCTAGAATTAAATCAAATGATATAAGAAGGGGAAGAATTTCTGATGAACAGTTTGATAAATTCATTGAAACGTCAAAAAATATTTCAGAATTACCACTTTATATTGATGAAACACCTGCAATAAGCATTGCTGCTGTAAGTAATAGAGCAAGAAGAATTAAAAGAATTTATGGCCTAGATTTAATAGTAGTTGATTATATACAGCTAATGCGAGCTGTTCACTCATTCAAAGACGGGAGAGTACAAGAAATTTCGGAAATTACTCAAGGTTTAAAAGCTCTTGCTAAAGAACTTTCTGTACCTGTTTTAGCATTATCACAACTATCTAGAGCTGTTGAACAGAGAGACGATAAAAAACCTCAACTATCAGATTTAAGAGAATCTGGCTCAATTGAACAAGATGCTGATGTTGTAATGTTTGTATATAGAGAAGCATATTATCTTGAAAGAAAAGAACCTAGACCGGCAACTGTCGAACATGCTGAATGGCAAGCAAAAATGAATGAAGTATCTAATCTAGCAGAGATTATAATAGGTAAACAAAGACATGGACCTACTGGTAATGTAATGCTTGAATTTGAGCCAATGTTTACGAAATTTAAAGATACTCAAAATAGTTAATTTAAAATATAAGTAACTACGTAATGCTTTCTGAGTTATATCAAAATGTAGTTCTAAAAAAACCTAAAGTAATTTTCTTAATATTAATTACTGCTTTATTAAGTTTCGGTTACTTTTCAAAGGATTTTAAATTAGATGCTTCATCAGATACTTTATTGATAGAAGGTGATCCCGATTTAAAATACTTAAGAGAAATAACTGAGAGATATGGGGCTAAAGATTTTTTAGTTTTAACTTTTACCCCAAAAGACCCAATTACTTCTGAAAATTCTATAAACAATTTATTAAGTTTAAAATATAAAATCCAAAGTTTAGACTGGGTACACAGTGTTATAACTCTTTTAGATGTTCCATTGCTAAACAACTCAGATAAATCACTCCAAGAAAGACTTGAGAACCTTGTAACTTTAAAGGATGAAAATGTTGATAAAGAAAGAGGTTTTAAAGAAATACTGGATAGTCCTGTTTTTAGAAATTTTGTAATTAGTGAAGATGGAAACACGACTGGTATAATTGTTAATATAAAAAAAGATGATATTTTAAAAAAATTAAAAAATAAAAAAGAAATAGAAAAATACAAAGACAATTTAAAGAAAAAAAATCATCAAAATATTTTAGAAATTAGAAAAATTATTAAAACTTATAGCAGCGAATCTAAAATTTATTTAGGCGGTATCCCAATGATCGCCGATGACATGATGACATTCATAAAAAATGATATTGTTGTTTTTGGTGTCGGAGTTTTATTATTTATAATAGCAACACTTTGGTTTGTATTTAGAAAATTAATTTGGATAATAGTTCCAATAAGTAGTTGTTTTTTTTCTGTATTAATAATGACAGGACTCTTGGGTATTCTTGGTTGGAAAGTAACAGTAATATCATCAAATTTTATTGCATTAATGTTAATTTTAACAATGGCTATGAATATCCATATGAGTACAAGATTCTTACAGCTTAGAAAAAAATTTCCTGAATTAAAAAACTCTGAAATTATTTTTATAACTACAGGAAAAATGTATTGGCCAATTCTTTATACTGTATTAACTACTATCTGCGCATTTTTGTCATTAATATTTAGTGAAATAAAACCCATCATAGATTTTGGCTGGATGATGACTCTAGGGTTAATTACATCTTTTATAATTACCTTTTCATTACTACCTACTCTTTTAAATTTTGTTTCAAATAATAATGTTGAAATAAAAGAAGAAAAAGATTCTAAGATTACTTCTTTTTTTGGAAAAATATCTATAAATAATAAAAAAACAATTTTATCAACTACATTTCTAGTAATAATCTTAAGCATCATAGGTATTAGTCGTCTTGAAGTAGAAAACAGTTTTATTAATTATTTTAATAAAAACACGGAAATCTATAAAGGAATGAAATTAATAGACGAAAAACTTGGCGGCACTACACCACTTGATGTTATTATTAAATTTGCTGATAAAGAAGAAAAATCAACTGAAACAGAAGATGATGAGTTTGAAGATTGGGACAGTGAAGAAGATACAAATGATGAAAAATACTGGTTTACTAAAGATAAAATTGACAAAATAAATAAGGTACATAATTATCTAGATAGCTTACCTCCTGTAGGAAAAGTTTTATCTTTTTCTTCTATAATTGAAGTAGCGACACAACTTAATAACAATAAGCCTCTTGGGACATTAGAAATGGGTGTTCTTTACTCTAAAATTCCTGAATCAATTAAAAAAGAAATAATTGATCCTTATATTTCAATCAAAGATAACGAAGCACGAATAAGTTTAAGAGTAAAAGACTCTCAGGAAGGTTTAAGAAGAAATGAATTAATAAAACAAATAAATTTTGATTTAAAAGATAAATTAAAGCTAAAAGAAAGTGAATTTAAGCTCGCAGGAGTTTTGATATTATTTAACAACTTGCTTCAAAGTTTATTTAAATCACAAATACTAACACTAGGATTTGTAATGGTAGGGATATTTATTATGTTTTTGATTTTATTTAGAAATATTAAGTTATCTTTAATTGGTGTTGTTCCAAATTTCATTGCTGCTTTTTTTATATTAGGAATTATTGGTTTACTTGGAATTCCTTTAGATATGATGACGATTACAATAGCTGCTATTACTATTGGAATAGCAGTTGATAATAGCATTCATTATATATACAGGTTTAAAGAAGAATTTTCTCAAATTAAAGATTATAATAAAACTATTAAACTTTGCCACTCAACTGTAGGTGTTGCAATATTAAATACTTCTATAACAATTGTTTTTGGTTTTTCCATACTCGTGTTTTCAAATTTTATACCGACCATTTATTTTGGAGTATTTACAGGAATAGCTATGCTTCTTGCAATGATCTCTGTTCTAACACTTTTACCTGCTTTGATTTTGTTAACAAAACCTTTTGTAATTTCAAATAACAAGTAATGGATTTTTTAAAAGATATTATTGAATCTATTTCTACTTTTGATTTAATATATTTAATAATTACTATTTTTTCTTTATTACAATGTTTAAAAAAAGGTTTTGTTTTAAGTCTTCTTTCGGCTTCAAAATGGTTATTGGCATATGTAATTACGTTAATTATTTTTCCAAAAATTAAACCCTACGTTAAAGGCGTTATTGACAACGAATATGTTTTAGACATTGTTTTGGGTGTTTCTATTTTTGTGATTATTATTTTCTTAGTTTTATTAATCAACAAAGGTATTAGTAGAGTAGTAAAATATTCTGGTTTTGGAAAACTTGATACAGCTTTTGGTTTTTTGTTTGGATTCGTTAAAGCCTATATAATAAGCGTTTGTATTTTTGCTACAATCAATATTGTTTATAATTCTGAAAAATGGCCAATAGATAAAAGAAAATCATTTACCTTTTCATATGTAGAAAAAGGTAGTAATTATTTAATTAAAGAATTTCCAAATAAAAAAAATTATGAAGATGCAAAAGATAAAGTTACCGATATATAATCCAAAACTCAAAGAAGAATGCGGGGTTTTTGGTATTAGCAACAGTGTCGATGCATCTACTTTAACCGCTTTAGGGTTGCACGCTCTTCAACACAGAGGACAAGAAGGTTGTGGGATTGTTTCGTATGATGGTGAAAAATATTACTCTGAAAAAAGATTTGGATTAGTTGGCGATAATTTTAATAAACAAAAAGTTTTAAAAGGTTTACCAGGAAATTATGCGATTGGTCACAACAGATATAGTACCACAGGTGATACTACTTTAAGAAATATTCAACCTTTCTTTGCAGACACAAACACTGGAGGAATTGGAGTGGCACATAATGGAAATTTAACCAATGCTATCACTCTAAGAAAAAAATTAGTAGAAGATGGCGCAATTTTTCACACAACATCAGATACAGAAACTATTGTTCAGTTAGTTGCTAAATCAAAAAGGAATAAAACTATTGATAAAATAATTGATGCTTTATTTCAAATCCAAGGTGGATATGCCTTAGTAATGTTAACACAGGATATCTTAATAGGAGTAAGAGATCCTTTTGGAATTAGGCCTTTGGTTATTGGTAAAGTAAAAGAATCTTACGTTTTTGCCTCTGAAACATGCGCTTTAGACATTATAGGTGCAAAATATATTAGAGATGTTGAAAATGGTGAAATTGTTTATGTTGAAAATGGAAAATTACAAAGTTTAAAACCCTTCCCCACAAAAAAAATTAGACCTTGCGTTTTTGAATATATATATTTCTCTCGACCAGACAGTATATTGAATGGTGAATGTGCATATGAATATAGAAAAAGACTTGGGGTAGAATTAGCAAAAGAATCAAATATTGATGCTAATGTAGTGGTTCCAGTGCCAGACTCGGGCAATGCTGCAGCTATAGGTTATAGTAAACATTCTGGTATTAATTTTGAATTAGGTTTAATAAGAAATCACTATGTTGGTAGAACTTTTATTGAGCCTGCACAAAAAATTAGAGGTTTAGGTGTTAAGCTAAAACTAAATGCAAATAAATCATCAATCAAAAATAAAAAAATCGTTTTAGTGGATGACTCCTTGGTTAGGGGTACCACATCTTATAAAATTGTTAATATGTTATATGATGCGGGTGCAAAAGAAGTTCATTTAAGAATTGCTAGTCCAGAAATCAAATTTCCTGATTTTTATGGAATTGATATGCCTACAAAAAAAGAATTATTAGCAGCAAGAAAAACTGTCGATGAGATCTGTAAATATATAAACGCAAAATCTCTTAAATTTTTATCAATAGATGGTTTATATAAAGCTATAGGTTTTGAAAGTAGAAATAAAATATACCCACAATTAACCGATCATTATTTTACTGGGGAATATCCGGTTAAACCAATTGATGAGTTAGGTGATAATAAAATAACTCAATTATCTTTATTAAGTTCAGCGTCAAATAATTAATTATGTCTAAAGTAAAATTTACTGAGATGAAAAATGGCTCTAAAGAAGATTATCTTTTATTAGATAGACATGAGCAAGCATACATCCAAGGTACAGCTGATAGAATAATTAAATTTATGAGCGGTTTAAATTCAACTCTTGAAGGATACCAAGTTTCAAGGTTAGAACATTCATTGCAAACAGCTACTAGAGCATTAAAAGATAAAGCTAATGATGAAATGGTTGTTGCAGCTTTACTTCATGACATAGGAGATGAATTAGCTCCATTAAACCATTCTGAGTACGCAGCAGCTGTTTTAAAACCTTACGTATCTGAAAAAACACATTGGATTGTTGAAAAACATGGAGAATTCCAAATGTATTATTACGCTCACCACTTAGGAGGTGATAAAAACCAAAGAGAAAAATATAAAGACCATAAATATTATCAAGACACTGTAGATTTCTGTGAAAATTGGGACCAAAAAAGTTTTGATCCCAATTATAAATCTCTACCCCTCAAAGAATTTGAGCCATTAGTTAAAAAAATATTTTCTAGAAAACCATACTCTAATTAAGCTTTAGTTAATTAATGAAAAATTTATCAAATCAACAAAAAGGTTCTTTGTTAGCATTTATTGCTGTATTTTTCATAACTCCGGACTCTTTATTCATTAGGTTAAGCACCATAGAAACTTGGGGTATGCTTTTTTATAGAGGCGCCATACCATTTATTGTTGTCTTAACTGGTCTATTAATATTTTATAAAAAAAGCTTTTTTAAAGTTTTATTTTCTATGGGAAAGCATGGAGTTTTTTATGCTTTAGTTTTTGCAATAACTAATGTTACTTTTATTGTTTCAATACAAAATACTAATGTTGCAAACACTTTGGTAATGATAGCAATGGCTCCAATGCTGTCTGCTATTTTAGGAGGAATTTTTTTAAAAGAATTGCCAGATAAAAAAACTTGGGCAGCTATACTTATTACTTTTGGAGCAGCAGTTTACATTTTTTATGATTCTATTCAGTTAGGTAATTTTATTGGTGACTTATTTGGTCTAATAACAGCTCTTGGGTTAGCTATTGGTGCAGTAATAGTTAGATCAGCAAAAAACAAAGACCTGGTACCTGCCGCAGTAATAGGTAAGCTTCTGGTTGCAATATTTGCAGTGTCTTTTGTAAAAAGCTTTAAGCTTGTTGAGCTAGATTTGATTATTGTACCTTTAATGTGTGTAATGTGCGTGGCTTTACCCTTTGTCTTAGTTACTATTGCTCCAAGATTTATATCGGCTGCAGAAGTTAACCTATTTTTCTTACTCGAAACAATCATTGGGCCAATTTGGGTATGGTTATTTATTAATGAACAACCAACCTTGGAGACTATACAAGGTGGCTCAATTATAATACTAACCATAGCAGTTCACTCATTCCTTAAAATAAAAAATTCATAAGTTAGACACATTAAAAGCTTGATTTAGTCTAAAATGAGAAATAATAAGCTGTCGATTTATGAATAAGGTTTTAAAAAATTCTTGGGCTCTCTTTTTAGGTATGGCATTAATTATGATCGCTCATGGATATCAAAGTTCATTAATAGGTGTTAGAGCTGTTAGTGAAGAATTTAGCTTAACAGCAACCGGCTTTATTATGTCTGGTTATTTTGTTGGATATTTTATTGGAGCAAAAAATGTTCCAAATCTTATATCAACCGTTGGTCATATAAGAGTATTTGCTGCTTTTGCCTCTATAGCTTCCTTGGCGGTTTTAATGCACTCTGTTTTTATAAACCCTATTACATGGTTTTTATTAAGAGTAATAACGGGTTTTAGTATGGTTGTAATTTATACTGTTGCTGAAAGTTGGTTAAACGATAGATCAAGTAATAAAAATAGAGGTAAAGTTTTATCAATCTACATGATTATACTTTATGGAAGCATTGGTTGTGGAATGTTTTTATTAAACTTTAGTAAACCAGAAAATTTTCAACCATTTATACTTATCTCTGTAATTTTTTCATGCGCTTTAATTCCAATTTTATTAACAAAAAGAAAACCTCCTAACTTTAAAAAAATCACTGCGATGAATTTAAAAGAATTATACAACACTTCTCCTTTAGGTGCAGTTGGTGCTCTACTTTATGGCGCAACTCAATCTGCTCTTTTTATGCTGCTAGCTGTGTATGGTGCATCAATGAATTTTTCTATACTTGAAATTTCATTTGTAACATTTCTTTTAGGAATTTCTGGTGCAATATCACAATATCCTGTTGGTTATTTGTCCGATAAGCTTGATAGAAGAATAGTTATAATTTATTCAACTTTTGGTTCTGCAATTTTTGCAATGCTTGCAATTTTTGCTGTTAAAACAATGTTTTTGCCCGAAGGTTTAGCATCATCAAAATTATGGTTTTATATTTTTTTAGTACTTTTTTCTTTTTGTAGTTTACCAATATTTTCTCAAATACTAGCGCATACTAATGATTTTATAACGAAAGATAAATTTGTTGCTGCGGGCGCGGCTTTACAATTTACATTTGGATTGGGTGCGATGTCTGGACCTTTATTATGTTCTTTTGTAATGGATTTAATGGGACCAAATGGTTTCTTTGTTTTTCACATTTTTTTTCATTTAATAATAGGGTTTTTTGGAATTCATAGAATGAAAGCAAGACCTGTAGAAACAAATCCAGATTCACAATTCATTCCTGTTCCACAAACAATTACGCCTGTTGGCTTGGAGTTAAACCCAACTACAGAACCGATAGAAGAACCTTATACTGAAAAAGTACAAGAAATGTTGGAAAGAAAAGGCGTTAGCTATAAAAAGGAAGAAACATCAAGAGAAGAGGAGATTAAAAAATAAATTAAAAAAAAAATTTTATTTAAATTTAACCACCTGTGGTTGTGCGCAACTTGGACATAAAATTTTAATCTTACACTTGTATAAGTAATAAATTTTTGCTGAAATGGGTTTTTAAAAAAATGGCAAAAAAGAAAAAAAAAATAAAAAAAAATCAAAATTTAGAAGGTCTGAGCAGGCTTGCAAGTTTTACTAGCAATTCTATATCTTCTGCTTACGAAACTTACAAAAAAAGACAGGAATATAAAAAAATAGAAGAAATTAAACTAAAAAAAATAGAAGAGTCATCTAGAATAGTTAAAGAAAAAAAAGAACTTAAATTAAAAGAAGATCAATTAAAAAAAGATCAGGAAAAACTAAGAATAAAAGATGAAGATTTAAAAATAAAAGATAAAGAACTTAAATTAAGAGAAGAAAAACAAAAATTAGAGGATGAAAGGTTAAATAGAAAAGATGAAGAGCTTAGACTAATAAACCAAGATCAAAGAAAAAAAGAAAAAGAATTAAAGTTAAAATCAGAAGAGCAAAATCGAAAAGACATTGATTTAAAAGTAAGAGAAGAAGAACAAAAAAACAAAGAATTAAAAGAACAAAGACGTAAAAATAGGGTCTTAAAAGTAATGAAAGAAGAAGAACAAAAACAAAAAGACCTAGAATATTTAAAGATAAAAGAGTGGGAAGAAAAATATGATCTAGAACAAAAAGCAAAAGAAGAAGAAGAAAGAGTAAGAGATGAAAAATTAAGATTAAGAGATTTACAAAGAACAAAACTTGCTACTGAAGAAGAAAATAAAGTAAAAGAAGAGCTATCTTCTAGATTAAAAACTCTCGATATAGATAAAACTACAAAAAACTAAGCCCAAAACTAGACCAAATTTAGATAAATCATATAGTCAAATTTTAATGAAACATTAAGTTTCTTTTAAGTTTTCATATTAAGTAATTAATGTATAAGAAACCCAAAATATGACGAACACTATTCGAAACATTACAATTATTGCTCACGTTGATCATGGTAAGACAACTATGATTGATTCATTAATGAAACAAAGTGGATCATTTAGAGAAAATGAAATTGTTGAAGAAAGATTAATGGATTCAGGAGAATTGGAAAAAGAAAGAGGAATTACAATTTTAGCAAAACCTGCATCAATTAATTGGCAAGGTTCAAGAATAAATATTATAGACACTCCAGGTCACAGAGATTTTGCAGCTGAAGTTGAGCGTGTTTTAAGTATGGCAGATGGTGCTCTATTACTTATAGATTCTGCAGAGGGAGTAATGCCTCAAACAAAATTTGTACTATCTAAAGCTCTTAAACAAGGACTCAAACCAATTGTAGTAATTAATAAATTAGATAAATCTGATCAAAGAGCTGAAGAAGTTTTAGATGAAACTTTTGATTTATTTGTAAGTTTAGACGCAAATGAAGAACAGTTAGATTTTCATGTTTTATATGCTAGTGGAAGATCTGGTTGGGCAAGCAAAGAAGTGGAAGGTTCTAGAGAAAATCTTCATCCATTATTAGATTTGATTATTGAACATGTTAAACCTGCAGAGTTTGATAAAACAAAACCTTTTGCAATGTTGTCTACTCTTTTATACGCGGATACTTTCTTGGGGAGAAGTTTAGTTGGAAGAATATCACAAGGAACTGCTAAAGCTAACCAACAAATTAAAGCAATCAATCTCCAGGGTAAAAAAGTTGATGAAGGTAGACTAACTAAAATTTTTAGATATGAAGGAACTAAAAAAGTTCCAATTGAAGTTGGCGAAGCTGGTGATATTGTTGTAATTGCTGGATTAGAAAAAGCCAATGTTGCTGATACTATTTGTGATATTGATGTAAATGAACCTATACCTGCAACACCAATAGATCCTCCTACTATGTCTATTAAGATAACAGTTAATAGTTCACCACTTTCTGGAACGGAAGGAAAAAAGCTAACAAGCACTCAAATTAGAGATCGTTTAATTCTAGAAGCTCAAAATAATGTTGGTATTACTTTTTCAGAAAATGAAAATAAAGATGCATTTGAAATTAGTGGTAGAGGTGAATTAATGCTTGAAATTTTACTAACACAAATGAGACGTGAAGGTTTTGAAATGACTGTAAGTCCTCCAAAAGTATTGTTTAGAAAAGATAAAAATGGAAATAAACTAGAACCTATTGAGGAAATTACAATGGATTTAGATGAAGAATATTCTTCAAAAGTAATTGACTCAATGAATAGAAGAAAAGGCAAACTAATCGATCTTAAAGATACTGGTAAAAATAAAAAAAGATTAATTTTTCATGCTCCAACAAGAGGCTTAATGGGTTATACAAGCAGATTTCTAACATTAACGAAAGGTAATGGAGTGATTAATAGAATATTTCATTCTTATGGAAAGTATGAAGGTGATATGGAAGGAAGAAGAAACGGAGCATTAATTTCAATGGAAAATGGAAAAGCAGTTGCTTTTGCAATATTTAATTTACAAGCAAGAGGTGAAATGTTTGTTACTCACAATGATCCTGTTTATGTTGGAATGATAGTAGGGCTTGCACCTAAAGCTGGGGATTTACAAATTAATGTTATGAAAGGCAAAAAATTAACTAATATGAGAACTCAAGGAACTGATGAGAATGTTGTACTAACTCCAGTTAGAAAAATGTCAATTGCTGAACAATTAAGCATTTTGAATACTGATGAAGCATTAGAAATTACCCCTAAATCTTGTAGATTAAGAAAAGCTATACTTAACCCTCATGAAAGAAAGAAAAATGAAAAAGTATCAGCTAGATCTGTCGCTTAGCTAAAACTAAACAGAATTATTATTAAGCGAAATATGAACAATTTTACAGAACTAAATCTTAATCCATCTTTAATGCAATCAATAACAAGAATGCATTTTAAAATTCCTACACCAATTCAAGCACAGGCTATTCCTCCTGCACTTATTGGAAAAGATGTTTTGGGTACAGCACAAACTGGTACGGGTAAAACACTTTGCTATGGAATTGCTTGTATTAATAAACTATTAAATGACAAGAGTGGTAATGCACTCATTATATGTCCAACGCGTGAGCTAGCAGTTCAAGTTGAAGATGTTCTTAATGGGTTAATAGAAAATACTATGAATATCAAATCTGCTGTACTTATTGGTGGTGAATCCATGCAAAAACAATTGAGGCAATTACAAAAACGTCCAAGGTTAATTATTGGGACTCCTGGACGTCTCAACGATCACCTAAAAAGAAAAAGTCTAAAATTGCATCAATCATATTTTTTAGTTCTCGATGAAACAGATAGAATGTTGGATATGGGTTTTACACCTCAAATAGAACAGATATTAAAGTTTATACCAAAAAAACATCAAACATTATTATTTTCAGCAACTTTGCCTCAAAACATTCTTAATATTACTGAAAGATATCTAAATGACCCAATAAGAATAAAAGTTGGATCAACAACAACGCCCATTTCAAAAATTAAACAAGAAGTTATTCAAATAAGTGAAGGTGAGAAATATAACAAATTACTGGACGAACTTTATAAAAGGAAAGGATCTATTTTAGTTTTTGTAAAAACAAAGCGTAATGCAGATAAATTGGCAGATCGCTTGCATGATGATGGACACCGTTGTGACTGTATGCATGGAAATTTAAGACAATCAAAAAGACAAAGAACTTTAATCGCGTTCCGTTCTGGTAAAATACGTATTCTAATTAGCACTGAGCTTGCCGCTAGAGGTTTAGACGTTCCATCTATTCAACATGTAATTAATTATCATCTTCCACAAGTTCCAGAAGATTTTATTCATAGAATTGGAAGAACAGCAAGAGCTGGCTCAGAAGGTTGCGCTCTTACTTTTATCACTCCCAATGATATGCAAATGTGGAATGGAATTCAAAGATTAATCAATCCAAATTTTAAAGCTGAATTTAAAAACTCTAGCAGAAGATTCAACAAAAATAAAAGTGATAAACAACCTTTTAATAAAAAAAGAAAATTTAAAGATAAAAAGCAATTCTTTAATAAAGAAAAAAATCATTCTAAACATCCTAGAGATTTAAATGAAAAAAACTTTAATTTTAAAAGAGGTAAAAAAAGATTTTTTAAAAAAAAAGATTTTCGTTTTGAAGCTTACACAAATAACCCAAAATTTTTAGCCAAACAAAAAGAAAATGCAGAAACAGATAATAATGAAAGAAAAAAATTTAATTTTAAGAAGGGTAAAAAAAGATTTAAAAATAGAAATCGACCTAAATCATTTAAGTTTAAAAAGCACAGTCGAAGAGGCAGAAATAGAGCTTTTTAAATAATAAACTAAAGAGTAGTATGAATAAAGAAAACGCAAGTAAACTGTGGAAAATTATTCAGGAAGCTGGACTTTATTTGGAAGGTCAACTTCCCGATCATCCAAATCATCCAAAAGGAAGAAATCCTTATGCACATGTTGCTATATGTGTGAAAAGTAAATTTAATGCTAGCTATAAAGATATAGAAGACGAAAAGTTTGATGAAGTTATAAAATATATTGAGTTTTTAAAAAAAAACCCTAACTAATTATTGTTTAGGAAAATAATCTTGTAACTTTCCTTCTCTATAAACATCTGCAGTACAACAGTGAAGCCCTCCACCAAAAGCATAAGCATCTCTTAATTCCACAGGTATCACTTCCATGCCTAGTTTGTCTAATTGCTCAGCCTGATAAACTTCACTTTTTTCAACACATACTGTTTTTGGATCCAAAACTAAAACATTCATAGATAACCAAGTTGAAGAATAGCATAACGGTGGAGGAGAATTATGAGCTGGTTGTGCGGAGTCAACTATCTCCCAACCATTATCTTCAAAAAGTTTTCTTTGTTCTTTTGGTAATTTTCTTTGTGGGTTATTAATAATTAATCCTTCTTTAATAGGTGTAAAAGTAGCATCAATATGAATAGGATAAGGATCACCAGGAAAATTTACAGCATGTACTCTATGATCTTTATAGTGTCTTTTGATCCAATCAATACCTTTTAGATTAGTTGTAAAGCCATGTTGAACAACTAAATCTTTTCCAAATCTTAAAACATCTGCTGCATCAAATAAAGGTTCTTCTTCTGTTGTTACAAAAAATTTTTTTTCAGTCCATTCAAGTCTTTTTTGGATGCCAATTTTTTCTGATAAATAATCTTTTCTGTAATCAGCATCTGTTAATCTTGGTTTAGGAGCTGACTCGTGTCTCATATTTGGGTCAGAATTATAGTAATGTTTTAACAAGGGTCTGTAACATAAATATTCAAACCATCTACATCTGTAACTCATTGTTGCTTCTAAAATTTCATTTCCTACTGTAAGAAGAACATCTCTTGGTGGCATACATCCAAACATTGTTTCTGATTTCCAATCAGGTGTTGATGTTGGCTGATTAAAATCAATTGGAGTAGGCCTGTCGACCTTTATTCCTTTTTTAATAAGGATATTTGAAAAGTCGTCTAATAATTGATTTGCTTTATCAACGCTATCTTTAGTTCTTGGTCCAAACTGTCCTCTCATGTCAGAATCTTCTGGTACTTTTGCATCTAAAGCTGGCTCAGGTGCAGGAATACATGTTCCATCAGCCCTTCCAACTATCACATGTTTTAATGGATCCCATTCGTTCCAACTATTTACAATTATTTTATCTGAGCTCATTTTTAGTTTTGTATAATATTATGTTTGGGGCCATAAGGAAATTTACTAATATTTTCAACTTTTTTTTCTCCTATAACTAAAATATCGTGTTCTCTGTATCCTCCCGCTCCTGGTTTCCCTTCTGGCAACATTATCATTGGTTCCATTGATATAACCATGTTTGGTTTTAAAATAGTATCGACATCTTCTCTTAATTCTAAGCCAGACTCTCTACCATAAAAATGAGACAAGACGCCAAAAGAATGGCCGTATCCAAAAGTTCTATATTGTAAATATCCTAGTTGAGCAAAAATATCATTTAATTCTTCGCAAATTTCAGAACACTTTGCTCCAGGTCTAACTAATTCAAGACCTCTTTCATGTACTTTAATATTTGCTTCCCAAGCTTTAAGTGATGCATCATCGATTTTTTCTAAAAAAAGAGTCCTTTCTAAAGCTGTATAATAACCTGATATCATTGGAAAAGTATTTAGAGATAAAATATCACCCGATTTCAATTTTCTATTAGTTTTTGGGTTATGTGCACCATCAGTATTAATACCTGACTGAAACCAAACCCAAGTGTCCATATATTCTGCATTTGGGTATGTTTTTGCTATTTCTCTTTCCATTCTATCTCTTCCTGAAATAGCAATTTCAAGTTCACTTTCACCAACTTTAATATTATTAATTATTTCTTCAGCTCCTAAATCGGCTATTCTGGCTCCATTTTTAATTATTTCAATTTCTTCATTAGATTTAATCATTCTTAACTCCATTAATTTTTTTGAAACATCTTCAAACTTTGAAAGATTAAATATAGTTTTAAATTTATGATTCATTTCTAATGTAACATGATCATTTTCAATCCCTATATTTTTTGGAGCTTCTTCTCTTCCAATAAACGACACTATTGCTTTTAAAAAATTATCTCTTTTCCAATCAGTGTAAATTATATTATCACATATTGACCTTCTCCATGGTTGACTTGCATCTATGTTGGCCGAAAGAGTAGTAATTTTTTTTTCTGTTATTAAGCACCCATATGGTCTTCCAAAAGAACAATAAATAAACCCTGTATAATATGCAATATTATGCATTGATGTTAAAATAACCATGTCTAAATTGCTTTTAGACATCAAAGTTCTTATTTGATTTATTCTATCTTTATATTCTTTGTTACTGAACGGAAGTTTTACTTTTGATCCATTTTTTAACTCAAAAAAATTTGGTCTTTCCATGATATTAATTTAAAGCGATAATTCTTTTACTGTTCTTGTCTAGAAGACTGTAATAAACAATTGCTAAAAATATTAAAAAACCTCCAATAACAGTTGTGTTTGAAGGAACTTCATTAATTCCAAATAATGGTAACCAAACCCAGAATATTCCTCCAACTACCTCTGTTAATGACAAGAGAGTAAGTTCAGCTGCCGGTATTGCTTTTGAACCGATTGAATACAGAATTAAACCTAAACATACTAAAGTCCCATGTACTGCGAAAAGTCCTTGATTTAAACTTGTTGAAGTAAAAGTAGCTTGAGAATCAATAATAATAAATGTTGATACAATGGCACAAAAAAGTCCAGCGAAAGAAACTGTTGTAAATTTTGGAGTTTCTTTTCTCCATCTTAATGTTACTGAAAAAATAGAAAATCCAATTGATGAAATTATTCCAAACATAAAACCAATTAATGATCCTTTTTCAAAATCTCCCAAAGCCATTATTATAATTCCAATAGTTGCAATAACTATTGATAACCAAACATTTGTTGTAATTTTTTCTTTTAAAAATAAAAAACCTAACAATGCAGTAATAAATGGCATCGAAGCAAGGCAAAGTAAAGTTACAGCAGCAGTTGTATTTGTAATGGACCATATAAATGTAATCATAGCAATGCCAAGACCGCTACCACCGATAACGCCTGACAAACCCATTCTAAAATAATTCTTGTAAAACTGAATTCCTTCATCAAAAAAAAGATAAACATTCAATAAAATAAATATTATTATTCCTCTAGCGAAAAGGTATTGCCATGGAACTAAATTTGGTTGGTCCATGTGCCTTACTACCAAAGGTCCAAATGACCACAAAATTCCCGCAACCAAAACAAATGGTATAGCGATATTTTCATTTTTTAATTTTAGCATGAGAATTTTTAATCTTAATTTACTCTAACTACAATAAAATTATATCTACCTAAAAAAAAATTTATTTGTAATTTCTGAGTTATAACATTCAATAAGATCACCTTTTTTAAAATTTTCTTTTCCGCTAGGAAATAAACCCCATGAATTAGATTTGGTAAAAGGCTTTATTCTAAAGGACTCCTGTCCTTTATGAATTTCAAATTCAGCAATACCTTTTTTAGAAAATATTAATTTACCTTTAATAAATCTAGTAAATTTTTTTTTTTTATTAAAATTATTTTTAATTTTTGCATTTATTGGCTGCTCTTCTTTAAGTCCTAATGAAGAGTATAAAAATGGTAATACAAAAAATTTAAAACAAGCAGCAGAAGAAATTGGATTTCCAGGTAATCCAAAAAAGGCTTTGTTATTTATAAATTTTGCAAACATTAGTGGTTTTCCAGGACGTATATAAGCTCCTTTAAAAGAATACTTTAATTTAAATTTTTTAATAATCATAGGAACAAAATCAAATCTACCTGCTGATACTGCGCCCGAAGTTAAGATTAAATCATTCCTTGATTTTAAGTTTTTTTTGATTTCATTTTGAAATTTATATAAATCATTATCTCTTAAGATTTTCTTCTCTACAAAGTCAAAAGTTAAATTTTTTAAAAGAGATTTTAAATAGTAACTATTTGAATTTCTAACTTTCCAATTAGGTAATTTGTTACTATTAGATATTTCATTTCCAGTTGTATAAAAAACTATTTTTGGTTTTTTTTTAACCATTATCTTTTTTATGCCTAAAGTTTTAAATGCTAATATATGTTGAGAATTTATAATTTCTCCTCTTTTAATTACAATTTCACTCTTTTTAAAATCTGATCCAGCAAATCTTATAAAATTATTTTTTTTTATTTTTTTATTTATAATTAAATACTTAGGTTTTATTTGGCTGGGAAAAAATTGGGCCTGTTCTACCGGTATTATAGTATCAAAAGGTTTTTTAATTATAGCCCCTGTCATTACTTCAATTGCTGAAAATTTAGGAACTTTTTTAATATTTGGATTATCTCCTGCGGCTAAAGTTTTTATAATTTTAAATTTTAAAGATTTTTTTTTACTAAGATTCTTGGTCTCTTTTGAATTAATCGCAAATCCATCAAATGCTGTATTGTCTGCCGCAGGATAATTGTTGGGTGAATTTAAATTAACTGCTGAAATTCTATTCATTGAGTTCTCTGTAGAAATATTTTCTGAATATATTTTTATTTTATTTTTTTTTAATTCTAAAAGTGCTTTTTTATAATGTATCATTTT
>CACGPA010000017.1 GCA_902574725.1 uncultured Pelagibacteraceae bacterium | reverse complement strand
CACTCCTGACATATTTATAGATTTAGAAAACTCAAGATCTGAAAACATTTTTTTTACGATATTTTGACAATCATCAAAGTTTCCATCTATTGCGATATTGAAAACATTTTTTTCTTCCACAGTAGTCATTATTTTTCTTTGAACAGAAGAAATTTTATTGTTTGGATGTAAGACAAATATATTTAAATTAGATTTTCCTTTAATTGCATCAATAGCTGCTGCACCAGTATCTCCAGAAGTTGCAACAACTATATTTATTTTTTTATCATTTTTATTTAAATAATATTCATACAGATTGCCAATAAATTGCATTGCAACATCTTTAAATGCTAGTGTTGGACCATGAAATAATTCTAATAATTTTATTTCTCCAACATTTGAAAGTTTAACCACTTCTTTTTCTCTAAATGTTGAGTATGATTTTTTAATTAAAGATGAAAGTTCTTCTTTAGAGATAAAATCTGATGAAAATAGATTTATTATTTCAGTAGATAGTTCATGATAACTTAAATTTTTGAGTTCTAATAATTCTTTTGTACTATATTTTTTTAATGATTTTGGTACATAAAGTCCGCCGTCATCAGCCAAACCTTTTACAAAAACATCCTCAAAACTATACTCTTTAGAATTATCTCTAGTACTTACATATCTCATGAATTTTTTTTACCATTTTCTTATAAAATAAATAGAATTATTTATCTTATAATCTGGTCTATCAAAAATAGTACAAATAGCAAAAATAAGTAGAAAATTGAGTAAGAAAATACTTTTTTGGCCTTTTTTAATTCAAATTTATTCTTTTTAAATTTGAATAAATCATAACAAATATAATTGTAATAAAGGCTCATTAATAAAGAAGTAATTAAAAATATCTCACCTACAAAACCTATATAATAAGGAATTATAACTATTGGCAGCATAAAAAGAGAATAAACAAATATTCTTTTCTTGGTTTCCTCAATTCCATCAGTAATTGGCAACATTGGAATTTTTGCCTTCTCATAATCTTTAGCTTTATAAAGGCTCAAAGCCCAGAAATGAGATGGTGTCCAATAAAATATAATTAAAAAGAAAGTGATTGGTTCAAAAGTTAAAGAATTTGTTGCTATAGTCCAACCTATTACTGGAGGCAAAGCACCTGATGCTCCTCCAATTACAATATTTTGTGGAGTTTTTCTTTTTAACCAAATTGTGTAAACAAATACATAAAATGTAATTGTTATAAATAGTAATAAAGCAGATAAAAAATTTGAAAAATAATATAATCCGGTAATTGAAATAATTGATAAAATAATTCCAAATATTAAAGCTTGGTCTTTGCTAATTTTCCCTGTTGGAATTGGTCTAAGACATGTTCTTGTCATTAACTTATCTAAATCAGCCTCATACCACATATTCAAAGTACCAGCTGCTCCCGCTCCTATGGTCACAAAAAAAATGCTAATTAATGAATCAAATAAAGGAATTGTATTTGGCGATGTCAATAGTCCAACTGCACAAGTAAAAATAACCAAAGACATCACTCTTGGCTTCATTAGTAGTAATAAAGATTTTAGATATGATAAAATATTAAAAGAAACAGTTTTTTTATTAATTATATTTACAGTCACTTTTAATCAACATTAAGTGATATAAATATTACTATTAATATTAAACCAATAATAAGCACATGGTTTCCAAGATCAAACAAACCTACCTTAGGATTTTTTTTATCAATAATTTTTCTATGCAAAGGAAGTTGGTCATATGGATTCATTTTAATTTCTGATCCTTCATTTTTTTCATTTTCAACTTTTATTGAAAAACCAAACCAAGTTATGTAAATAAAAAATAAAAAAAATAATAAAAATCCAGCTAGTATAGTATATCCATCCATTAATTCTTATCCTCCTGCAACAAAATAAAATATTCTGGTAAAAACAGTGTATTCAAACTCTGCAACCATAAGAAATATAAAACATGCAATTGCTGTCATTGGCCATAAAAGAACGTTAACCAGTGCATAGCGTTCCCAAAACAAATGCATAAAGAAAGCCATAATTAATCCAGCTTTTAAAAACATAAATAGCAATATTAATGACCATCTAAGCAAACCTTGAAATTGATACCAATCCACCATGTACGAAAAGAAACTTAAAACAAATAACAGTCCCCATATCCAAAGATAGATTCCTATTTTATGTGTTGTTGTTTGTTCTTGTTTTTTTGTTTCTTCCATAATTTAAATTACCATAAATAAAAAAATGCGAATATAAATACCCATACTAAATCTACAAAGTGCCAGTATAATCCTAAAATTTCAATTTCTACATAATCACCTTTCATTGTAGTAAACCAGCCTCTTTTCTTTTCGTCATAGTGACCAGCAAAAGTTTTATAAGCATAAATAAATAAAAAAATTACCCCTATTGAAACGTGTGTTCCATGAAATCCCGTTATCATAAAGAAAAAAGAACCAAATTGTTTAGCGCCAAAAGGATTTTCCCAAGGCCTTACTCCTTCATGAATTAATTTTGACCATTCAAAAGCTTGCATTCCAACAAAAGTGAGTCCACCAATAGCAGTTGCAAGTATTAGCCAAGCACACATTTTCCTATTTTTTTCATAACCATATTTTACTGCAAGAGCCATTGTTCCACTGCTGGTAATCAAAACAAATGTCATTATCGCAATCAATAAAAGCGGAACAGGAACTCCAAATGCATCAAGAGCAAATACTTCGCTTGGGTTAGGCCATTCAACTAAAGTTGATCCTCTACCCTTCATATAAGAAATTAAAAAACAACTAAATATAAATGTGTCACTTAACAAAAAGATCCACATCATTGCTTTACCCCAATGAACACCTTTGAACATAGTTTGATCCGAACCAGTGTCCTGGGCCATTCCACTAAATCCAGGTTTAAATACGTAGCCTTCTATTTTCGGATCAGACATTTTTTAAGTTTTCTCCACGTCTGTGTTAGCAACTTCACTTGGTGCTGTGGTTTGAACAATAAAATCTTCCTTTGCTCCAGGAACACTATAGTCATAAGCCCATCTATGAACTACTGGAAGTCTATCACCCCAATTACCATGTTCAGGAGGAACCGTTGGAGTAAGCCATTCCAAAGAACAAGCTTTCCAAGGATTATGCCCAGAGGGTTTTCCTATCTTTAATGTTCTTATAATATTATAAATTAATATAAATTGTGCAGCACCAACTATGAAAGCTGCAGTGCTTATAAACTCATTCATTCCTACGGCTGAAGTCATGTATGGACTATCATACATTTCAAAATATCTTCTAGGCACTCCAATAAATCCTAGGTAGTGCATTGGAAAATAAATTGAATAAGCTCCTAAAAAAGTAAGCCAGAAGTGCCATTTTCCTAATTTTTCATCTAAAAATTTTCCCGCAACTAAAGGAAACCAGTGATAAACTGCTCCCATAATTACCATAAGAGGCGCAATACCCATTACCATATGAAAGTGCGCAATAACAAAATATGTATCTGATAATGGTACATCGACAGAAACATTTCCTAAGAAAATACCTGTAATACCTCCGTTTACAAAGGTGACGATAAAACCAAGGCACCAAAGCATAACAGTATTCATTCTAATGTTTCCTTTCCAAAGAGTTAAAATCCAATTGTAAACCTTCATCGCTGTAGGAACTGCTATAATAAGTGTTGTAGTTGCAAAGAAAAATCCAAACCAAGGATTCATTCCGCTAACATACATATGGTGCGCCCAAACAAAAAAGCTTAGACCTCCAATACCAACAATAGCCCAAACCATCATTCTATAACCAAATATATTTTTTCTTGAATGAACAGAAATTAAATCTGAAACTATCCCGAACGCAGGCAATGCAACAATGTAAACTTCTGGATGCCCAAAAAACCAGAATAAGTGTTGAAAAAGAATTGGGCTTCCACCTCCATATTCTAAAACTTCACCGGCTTTTAATATTGTCGGCATAAAAAAACTTGTCCCAAGCACCTTATCTAAACTCATCATTAGCGCTCCTACTAATAATGCAGGAAAAGCCAACATTGCTAGAACAGTTGCTGTAAAAATACCCCAAACCGTTAGAGGCATTCTCATTAATGTCATTCCTCTAGTACGAGCCTGTAAAATAGTAATTAAATAATTTAGTCCTCCCATAGTAAATCCAGCTACAAATAAAATTAAAGATAAGCACATTAATAGTATTCCTGCACCAGATCCTGGAGTTCCCTCTAAAATGGTTTGTGGTGGATAAAGTGTCCACCCAGCTCCTGTTGGTCCACCTGGAACAAAAAAGCTTGATAATAAAACTAAAACTGCAATAAAAAACATCCAAAAACTAACCATGTTAAGATAAGGAAAAACCATATCTCTGGCTCCAACCATTAGTGGAATTAAGTAATTTCCGAAGCCTCCAAGAAAAAGTGCAGTTAAAAAGTAAACTACCATTATCATTCCATGCATAGTAACAAACTGATAATAATGTTCTGCAGTCATAAAACCAGCTGCTCCTGGAAATCCTAACTGTAAACGCATTAACCAAGAAAGAATAAGTCCAATTATTCCTGTAAATGTTGCTAAAAGAAAATATTGTACTCCAATAACTTTTGCATCCTGACAAAAAATCCATTTAGTAATAAAGCTATGACCATGATACAAATCTTGTTCAGGTACTTCAGCCGGTCTTACATAGTCCATATCAGGCGCAGCACCCGAGCCTCCTCCAGAAATAGTTTCTGAAGATTGCGCGTGAACTGTTTTATTATCGTTAAATTCTTCTGACATTTTTTTCCTTTATATATATTGAAATGTTTATCATTTAATTAATTTTTTTTGCTAATTTTTTTTTATCAAATTCTGTATTTTGTTGTTTTGCTATTAAATCTGAAAAAGTCTCCTGCTGTTCTAACCAGTTTTTATAGTCTTGGTCATTTTGTACTATAACTCCACCTCTCATTGCATAATGTCCAACTCCACAATATTCAACACACAAAACTTCATACTCTCCTACTTTATTAGGTTCAAACCAGTAATATGTTACAATTCCTGGGACTGCATCCATTTTTGCTCTAAATTGAGGAACATACCAATTATGAAGCACATCAACTGATCTTAGTAATATTTTAACTGGTTTATTATTTTCTAAATTTAAGACATCACTTTGTATCATTACATCGTCTTTTCCATAAGGATCATCCGAGTTAATTCCGAAAGGATTATTTTCATTTATATTAACTACTTGAGTTGTACCCAATTTTCCATCTTTTCCCGGAAGTCTATATTGCCATCCCCATTGCCAAGCCATCACATCAACCTCAATTGCGTTTTTAGGAACATTAACATAATTATTCCAGATCACGAGTCCCGGAGCTAAAAGAGCAACAACGCCTATTGTAGTTGCCCACGTAAGTATTTTTTCTAATTTTTTATCTTCAGGCTTATACTCAGCTCTTCGCTCTTCTTTATAAGAAAACTTAAAAACACAGTAAACCATGAAAAGGCATACAGCTATAAAAACACCTCCTCCAATCCAAAATGTTAAAGTTATAGTATCATCCATCCCTCCCCAATTAGATGCAACATCAGTCCAGTACCATGGGGTAAAAATGTGAAATAATACTGACCCTAGAATGACTAAAAAAAATATAATACCTGGATGCATATACGCTTATATAGAATAAATATAATATAATGACCTATGACAAAATGTCATGAAAATTATTCAAATAAACTAATATAATCAACGATAATATGCTTAGTAAATTTGGAATTTTAATAACAATACTCGTTTTAGTTTTACTTTTCTTCTTTGTAATTTCTTTTGGAGCAGGAGCATTTTCAAAAGATAAAGTTAGGCCTGAAACAAAAAGATATTTAAAGTCCGTAAATATACTATTGATTATAATTGCTGTTGTTGGAGCTATTTTAGTTTTATTTCTTTAAACTTTAAGAAATTAATGATTTACACCAATCTATAAAGGTATCGTTAAAAGTATAAATTATAAGAAAAAATACTAGCCATACAACCAGTAGAAAAGTCCAATACCAAGAAAGTGCTGAAATATTTTTTTCTTCATCTAAGATTTTATTTTGTTCTAGTTTAAAAACTCTTGAAGAAACTTTACCCCAAAAAAACAATCCACCTAAAAGGTGCAATCCATGAATTGCTGTAAATATATAAAATGATGAAAAATAAGTATTAGTTGTTACATAATTTCCACTTTTCATCAATTGAGTCCAAAAAATTAATTGGCCAAAAAGAAATAAATAACTTAATGCGCCAACAATAATTAGATTTTTTTTAATTTTCAAAGTTTCTTTTTTTTCTAAATCTTTAGTAATTCTACTAAAAAAATATGTAACAAAAAAAAGAATTAAAGTATTTATCCAGAGTAAATTTGGTTTTAATAAATACATTGTGTCCTGTTCTGGAGGTATAGAATAAATATACGCGGTAAAAATCAAACTGAATAAAACTGTTGCGATGCCAAAAATTATTATTACTGCTGATTTTTGTAATGAAATATCAAAAGTTTTACCTGGATGAGATGTGTCCAATACCATCTGATCTTTTTCCCAAGGTTTTTGCAACAGTGTGCCAAAAAGTTTCTTTATTAAATTACTCATAAATTTTATATAATCACAAATATAATTTTATCAATAATGAAATTAAAAACATCTATAATTGTAATAAGTGCTTGTTTGGCAATCTTTCTATTTATTATGCTTCCTATCTTCTTATCTACACAAGGTAAAAAAGATGATTATGTCGCATCTCTTAAAGGTTCATCTTTTTCACTTAAAGATGTTAACAATAATATAGTTACTGAAAAGTCATTTAAAGGACCTTTAACTGCAATTTTTTTTGGATTCACTAATTGTCCTGATGTTTGTCCAATGACATTAAATAATTTAAACTTGGTAATAAATAATTTAGATAAAAAAAAAAAGGAAAAGTTTAAAGTTTTTTTTGTTAGCATTGATCCAGAAAGAGACACTCCTGCAATTATTAAAGATTATTTAAGTTCATTTGAAAATAAAATTTATGGAATTACTGGTGACCCTAAAAAAATATTTGTTTTATCTAAATCATGGGGGGTGCTTTCAGAAAAAATTTTTACAGAAGATGGGAACTATCTAATAAATCATAGTTCATCCGTAATGTTGTTAGAAAATGGTAAATATTTAGATCGAATTAATCATCATGCAAATTACAAAGACATGTTTAAAGCTATAAACAAATATTTAAGATAATAAATTAAAAGTTACTATTGATATAATTGAAATTGCAGCAGTTTCAGATCTTAAGATATTTTCATTAATTTTTAATGGAATTATATTTTTAAGCTTTAAAATTTTCTCTCTCTCTTGTGTTGTAAAATCACCCTCTGGTCCAATTAATATACATAAAGGTTCAGTGCTCTTGATGTTTAATTTTTTATTATTTGTATTAAGATCTCCAAAAATAATATTTGTTTTTTGATTAAATTTTAAAAAATCATCTAATTTAACTATTTCCTCTAATTGTGGAACTTTTAATCTATTACTTTGTTCTGATGCTTCTACAATAATTTTATTTACTCTTTTTTCATTTATCTTTCTAACAATTGTTCTGTCGGTTAAAATTGGTATAAATCTCGTAACTCCAAGTTCAGTTGCTTTTTGTACCATTAAATTTAAATAATTTAATTTAATAGGTGCAAATGCTAAACAAATTTCTTTTTTTTCATTAAGATTTGATCTAATTTTTTTTCTAATAGAAAACTCTACTACTCCTTTTATAATTTTAGTAATTTTTGCTTCCCATTCTCCGCTTTGATTAAATAACGAAAAGTTTTGCCCTATACTCATCCTCATTACTTTGGATAAATAGTGTGATTGAGATTTATCAAGCTTTGAAGTTAAATTAATTGATAAACTTTCTGGAAAAAATAATCTAATATTGCTCATATTTCTAAGATTAATTTATGAAAAATATTAAAGCAATAATTTTTGATGCTTATGGCACATTATTCGATGTGAATTCTGCTGCAGAAAAATGTAAAGACAAAATTGGTAACAAGTGGGAGAATTTTGCAAACTACTGGAGAACTACTCAATTAGAATACACTTGGCTCAGAAGTTTGATGAAAAGACATAAGAACTTTTGGCAAATCACTGAGGACAGTTTAGATAAATCAATGAATGCATTCAACATAGATAAATCAATGAGAAATGAACTTTTAGATCTATATAAAATATTAAACACTTTTCCAGAAGTAAAAGATGTTTTAAACAAATTAAAAAAAAAAAATTATAAACTCGCTATTCTTTCAAATGGAACACCCTCTCTTCTAAATGAGTTGGTTAAAGGAAATAATATAGAAAATATTTTTGATGATATATTTTCAATTGAAAATGTGAGAATTTATAAACCTGACAGCAAAGTTTATGATATTCCAACTAAAAAATACCAAATACAAAAAAACGAAGTAGCATTTTTAAGTGCAAATACGTGGGACGTATCTGGTGGTGGAAATTATGGATATAATGCAATTTGGATCAATAGAAATAAAAATATTTTCGACAAATTAGACTATCTTCCAAAAAATGAAATAAAAAATCTTAATCAATTACTTGAAATTATTTAGTTTAACAATTAAATAAAGTTAAAAAAAATTACTATAATGCAAGCAGTTAAAATTAAAAAAAATGGTGGTCCTGAAGTATTAGATGTGGAAGAAATAACTTTAAGAAAACCAATAAAGACTGAAGCCATAATTGAGCATGCTGCTATAGGTTTAAATTATATAGATACATATCATAGATCTGGCCTTTATCCTTTAATGATGCCTAGTGGACTTGGAATGGAAGCTTCGGGTATTATTAAAGAAATTGGATCTGATGTTTCAAATTTTTCTATAGGAGATAGAGTTGCATATGCATCTGTTCCTTTGGGCTCATATTCATCACACAGAATTTATAGAACAACAAACCTGGTCAAGGTACCAAAAGAAATAGATTTAAATATAGCTGCAGCAATAATGACAAAGGGATTAACAACATATTATTTATTACACAAAACTTATCCCGTTTCTAGCAATGAGACTATTTTATTTCATGCAGCAGCGGGAGGCGTAGGACAAATATTTTGTCAATGGGCCAAGAGTTTAGGGTGTAAAGTCATTGGAACAGTTGGTAGCGAGGAAAAGATGGCTATTGCAAAAAAAAATGGCTGTAATGAAGTAATTAATTACAATAAAGAAAACTTTGCAAAAAAAGTTATGGAAATAACTAATGGCGAAGGCGTGCCTGTGGTTTATGATGGGGTTGGGAAATCAACATTTGAAAAATCTCTAGAGTGTTTAAGAACTAGAGGAATGATGGTTTCTTTTGGAAATGCCTCAGGTGCACTAGACCCAATTAATGTTCCTAAAATGTTACAACCTAAAGGATTATTTTTTGTTAGGCCTGCAATGGGACAGTACTTAAGAACTAATGAAGAATTAAATGAAGCTGCAAAAGTACTTTTTGAAAAAATAAGTTCAGGAAAAGTGAAAATAGAAATATTTAAAAAATATAAATTAAACGATATTAAACAAGCTCATATTGATTTGGAAACTAGAAAAATTACTGGTCCTGCAATAATTATTCCTTAATCTACGTTTACATCCATGTCAGACATGTGAAGTTTTAGTGCACTTGTTGAAATATGAATCTCTCTAATAAAAAACATAATTGAAATAATCATGGATAAACAACATGATCCAAATATTACTCTAGCCAAAAAAATTGAATCTAAATAAAGAGCAAAAACGGTCAACATATTAAATAAAAAACCAAATGCAGCAAACATAATCGCCCATCTTGATATTGTTATCCTATTACTTAAGTTAATAAACTGTTTTTTCCACTCAGGTGGTATATGTTTTTCATACACATGCTCATCATGAAGCTCTCTAATTAATTTACTAAGAGTATGAAATCTATTGCTATATACACTCATTAACAATGGAATAGCAGGAAACATTAGGGCTGTTACTGTGTAATCTATATTCATGCGAATCAGTTTGATTATGAATCTAGGCTTTGTTATTTACAAGTAAATTCTGATGAAACAATTAAATCTTTTTTTAGAGCTTACACGGCTTAAAAAACCAATAGGTTATATGCTTTTGTTTTGGCCCTGTCTTTGGGGTCTTACGATAGCTTATGACTTTTCAATTAGTATTCAATTTTTTATTAAATATGCCCTGCTATTTTTTTTAGGGTCAATTTTAATGAGATCAGCTGGTTGTGTTGTTAACGATATTATTGATAAAAATTTTGACTCCAAAGTTGAGAGAACTAAAAATAGACCTATAGCATCTGGTGATATCTCAATTAAACTAGGTTTATTTTATGTGTTAATTCTTTGTGGTATAGCTTTCATTGTGCTAATACAATTTAATTTTTTTACAATTATTTTAGCACTTGGTTCAATGCCTCTGGCATTTGCATATCCTCTAATGAAAAGATTTACATATTGGCCTCAACTATTCTTAGGGGTCACATTTAATTATGGACTAATTTTGGGTTGGACCTCAATAAACTCTGAAATAAGTATTGTTCCTATAATTTTTTATATAGGGGCCATATTTTGGACATTAGGATACGACACTATATATGGGTTTCAAGATATTAAGGACGATGAAATTATAGGAGTTAAATCTACATCAATAAAATTTAAAAAAAATCCAAAATTCTTTATTCTTTTATGTTATTTAGTTTTTTTTGTTATTTTAACTTATTTGGGAATCGTAATGAATTTTAATAAAATTTATTTTGGAGGTTTAATATTAATCGCAATGCATTTATTTATTTTCCAAATAAAAAATTTAAATACTAATTTAAGTTCAAATTGTTTAAAAATTTTTAAGTCAAATAATTTTTTAGGGCTTTTAATTTTCTTGAACTTATTAATTGGAAAAATTATTACACAATGAACGATACTGATATTTTAAAAAGATTATATAATAGTTATACAAAAAAATTTTTAAGCAAAATAGCTTTATCAGTCTTTTTTTCATTAATTGTGGCAGGATCAACATCATCAATTGCATGGTTACTTGATCCTGCAATAAAAAAAATATTTATTCTAAAAGATCAATCGTTAATTCTTTTAATTCCTGGGTTGATCATTGTTGCTTTCGCTGCCAAAGGAATTTCTCTTTATTTAGCAAAAATAATAATGATAGGTGTGGCTGAAGAAGTAAAAAAGAATATTCAAGGTGATATGCTTAAATCTTTAATACGAGCTGATACAAGTATAATTGAGAATAAACATTCTGGAAAATTTGTTTCAAACTTAACATTCGACACCGGATTAATAACTAATATGCTTAGTACTGCTATATTAAATTTATTTAAAGATTCTCTTACTCTAATTGGATTATTATCTGTTATGTTCTATCAAAATTGGAAATTATCTTTAATTGCAATCTTTATGATACCTCTAGCCACTTTAGCTGCTAGAACACTTGGGAAAAGAATCGGAAAAGTTTCTACTGAAGCTCAAGCCAAATCTGGTGAACTTACAGCTTATTTAATGGAAATTTTTAAAAATCATAAATTAATAAAAATATTTCAAAAAGAAAATTATGAAACAAGTAGATCTGAAAAGTTTATTTATAATCTTAAAGAAAGAACAAAAAAAATTGCAATAGTTTTTGTAAGAGCTTCACCAATAATGGAAACCTTAACTGGTATTATGATTGCAACATTAATTTTCTTTTCGGGAAAAATGATAATTAATAATGAATTAGATATAAATAATTTTTTTTCTTTTTTAGCGGCGATGATGCTTGCGTATCAACCAGTGAGATCTCTAGCAACTCTTAATCTTTCTATAAATCAAGGCCTATCGGCAGCAAAAAGAATATTACCAATAATAGATATAAAAAATGAGATTGTAGATAAAAAAGACACAGCTAATTTAAATTTAAGTAATTGTGAAATTAAATTTGTAGAATGTAATTTTCAATATAACAAATCAGAAAATTTAATTCTAAAGAACCTTAATATGAAAATTTCAGGAGGAAAAATGACTGCTTTAGTGGGTCATAGTGGTGCTGGAAAATCATCTATTTTAAATTTAATTCCTAGATTTTATGATTGCAAATCAGGAGATATAACTATTGATGGTAAATCAATATATTCAGTAAAATTAGAGGAGTTAAGAAAAAATATTTCGATTGTCACTCAAGATACAACTCTTTTTGATGATACTATAAAAAATAATATTTTATATGCAAATCTAAACGCAACAGATGATGAGATTGAAGAGGCATCTAAAAAATCTTTTGCTGATGAATTTATAAAAAAACTTCCAAACAAATATGACACTATTATTGGTGAAAATGGCATTAGATTATCAGGTGGTGAAAAACAAAGAATTTCTATAGCTAGAGCCATGTTAAAAAAAACACCAATAATCCTTCTTGATGAAGCAACATCTTCATTGGATGCAGAAACAGAGAATAAAATACAAGAAGCAATAACTTTATTAACCAAAAATAAAACTACAATAGTAATCGCTCATAGATTATCTACAATTTTAAATTCAAATAAAATTTTTGTAGTCGACAATGGCGAGATATCTGACGAAGGAACACATGAACAACTTTTACAAAAATCCTCTATTTATAAAAATTTTTACGAAAAACAAATTAGAAAAAATTAATGTTAATATATTTATATAGACTTTTAATAAATATAGTTTTTATTCTTTCTCCAATAATAATTATTCTAAGATTAATAAAAAAAAAAGAACATTTAAAAAGGTTTAAAGAAAAATTTTGCTTTTTTTCTTATAAAAAAAAACAAAAAAAATTAATTTGGTTTCACGGAGCAAGTGTTGGTGAACTGCTTAGTGTAATACCATTAATCAAAAAACTTGAAAAAGATAAAAAAATTAATCAAATATTAGTAACTACAACGACTCTAAGTTCGTCTAAAGTTTTTAATAATTTTAAATTTAAAAAAACAATTCATCAATTTTTTCCTATTGATACTAATTTTCATTCAAAAAAATTTTTGAATTATTGGAAACCGTCGTTGGTAATATTTATTGACTCGGAAATATGGCCCAATATGCTTTTAAATATTAAAAAAAAATCAATCCCTGCAGTATTGCTTAATGCAAGAATCACAAAAAAATCATTTAATCGTTGGAAATTTTTTAAAAGTTTTTCAAGTGAATTATTTGAATGTTTTACAAAATCTTATCCATGCAATACAGAAACATGGAGATATCTAAATTATTTTGGAATTAAAAAAAAAAAATTTCTTGGCAATTTAAAATTTTCACAGAATAATTTAAAAAATTTAATAATACCGACGAAACTTAAGAAGTTTATATCAAATAAAAAATTCTGGTGTGCTACTAGTACCCACGAACCTGAGGAACTTTTATGTTCAGAAGTTCATAAAAATCTAAAAAAAAAATATACTAAATTTACAACTATTATAATTCCAAGGCATGTCAATCGATGTGAAAATTTAATTAATTTTTTTGAAAATTCTGGTTTAAAAGTTCATTGTCATAGTTGGTCACAAAATATAAATCCTAAAACCGATATATATTTAGTTGATACTTATGGAGATACAAATTTATTTTTTAGTTTTAATAAAATTGCGTTTGTTGGTGGCTCTATAATAAAACATGGTGGCCAAAACCCACTTGAACCAGCAAGGTATGGTAACAATATTATACATGGTCCGAATGTTGCTAATTTTAAAGAAATCTATGAATTGTTGAAAAAGTTAGGAATATCAAAAAAAGTTAACTCCATAAAAAGCTTATCAAAAACTGTAAGTAAATTAATTAAACAAAAACCCAATTCAAGTTTACTAACAAAAAAAATTGAACGAATTGGATCTCAAATACTTGATGCAACTTTAATAGAAATAAAACTTATATTAAAAAATAATGAAATTAAATAAACCAGGATTTTGGGACTATAAAAAACCAAATTTTATTGCATATATTTTATTACCTTTGACTTTTTTTGTTTTAGTGGGAAATTTTTTTACCAAAAAATTTTCAAAAAAAAAAAATGATAAAATTAAAACAATCTGTGTTGGAAATATTTACATTGGCGGCACAGGTAAAACTCCATTATCAATTAAAATTAATAATCTACTAAAAATACAAGGTTTAAGATCAACTATTATTAAAAAATTTTACAATGATCAATCAGATGAACAAAATCTAATTAAAAATTATACAAATCTTATTTGTAAAAAAAATAGATCAGATGCCTTAAATGATGCAGTAAATCAAAACTTTGAATTTGCTATATTTGACGATGGTCTACAAGAAAAATCAATTAGTTATAATTTAAAAATAGTCTGTTTTACCAATTCACAATGGAAAGGAAATGGATTTATAATACCAGCAGGTCCATTAAGAGAAAAAATAGAATCGCTAAAAAATTTTGATGTGGTAGTTATAAATGGAGATCCAAAAAAAAATCAAGATATATTAAATGAAATTAAACAGATAAATAATAATATAAATATTTTTGAAACTTTTTATAAACCTTCTAATTTAAAAGAATTTGATAATAATGTAGATTATGTAGCTTTTGCAGGAATAGGTAATTCTGAAAATTTTTACAACACAATGATTGAAAATAAACTTAAAGTAATTAAAAAATTTAGTTTTCCTGATCACTATACTTATTCAAATAACGATTTAACAAAAATATTAAATTATGCAAAAAATAATAATGCAAAAGTTATTACAACTGAAAAAGATTATTTAAGATTAAATACAAATTTGGCTCAAGATATAAAATATCTTAAGTTGGATCTTGTAATACCAGATGAAAAAAGGCTAATTAATATTTTAATTAAAAAATAATGAAATATATTAAATATTTTTTTCAATTCATTTTAATTAAATTATTTTTTTTAATATTTAAATTAGTTGGTTATAAAAATGCATCAAATTTAGGAGGAATGATTGGTTCTAAAATTGGTCCAATTTTTAAATCAAAAAAAATTATCAAAAATAATTTAAAAAATTATCTGCCAGATTTTGATGATCAAAAAATTAAAAATATAATAAATAAAATGTGGGAAAATTATGGAAGAATTTTTGCTGAATATATATTTATAAAAGATTTTAGATCAACAAAACTTGAAAAAAATTTAAAAATTAATGGAACGGAATACCTAGATGAAATTAAAAAAAATCAAAAACCAGTTATATTTGTTTCGGGTCATTTTAACAATTTTGAGCTAATGGCAATGCAAATTGAAAAATCTGGGATTAATTTGGCAGCAGTATATAGACCATTAAATAATATATTTTTAAATAAAACTATGGAAAAAATAAGAAAAAACTTTATTTGTAAAAATCAAATTAAAAAAGGAATTTCTGGCCTAAGAGAAATATTAACTTTTTTTAAAAAAAATACATCTGTAGCTATTATGATAGATCAAAGAGTAACGGAAGGAATTAAATGCAATTTATTTAATAAACCTGCTTACACCACAACTATTCCAGCACAACTTGTGAAAAAATTTAATTGTCCTGTTGTCCCAGTATACATAGAAAGAAAAAATAAAATAAACTTTGAAATAACAATTAATAAACCAATATATTTTGAAAAAAATGATGATTTAGAAAAAATAACTATAAATCTAAATTTATGGCTAGAAAAAATGATATCAAAAAATCCGGAACAATGGATATGGACTCATAATAGATGGAAATTGTAAATTATTTATTTTCTTCTTCTTTTTTTATAGCTGCTTCTAAATAAGAATAATAAGGCTCTTGAAGTTCAACATTCCAATAATTCAATCTTTCAAGGAGTATTTTTTTACCAGATATTGCACATATTACGTGATCTCCATTTTCAATTATTTGAAAATTGTTGGGTAAATATTTTAATTTAGCTAATTTATTTTTCATTATTAAGATATATAAAATATATATATGAACATTGGAATTATTGGAAGCGGTGGTCGAGAACACGCTTTATCCTTTAAGCTTAAACAATCTAAAATAGTTGATAAAATTTACTGTATACCTGGAAATGCTGGCACTGAATTAATTGCTGAAAATATTTCAATTCAAATTAATGATTTTGAGAAGATAAAAAAAATCTCCATTGAAAAAAAAATTGAACTTCTGATAATTGGTCCAGAAAAACCTTTAGTTGATGGTATCTCAGATTATTTTAAAGATACAAATATTAAAATATTTGGACCAAATAAAATATCGTCTAAATTGGAAGGGTCTAAAACTTTTACAAAAAAACTATGCAAAAAATACAATATTCCAACTTCAAAATTTGATATTTTTCAAAATAAAGATAGTGCAAAAAAATTTTTAACTAATTCAATTTTTCCATTAGTAATAAAAGCTGATGGACTAGCTGCAGGAAAAGGCGTTTATATTTGCAATAATAATTCGGAAGCCATAAATGCCGTAGATGAAATCTTTGACGGTCGTTTTGGAAAAGCCGATTGTATTTTAATTGAAGAATTTTTAAGAGGCGAAGAGATGAGTTATTTTATAATAACTGATGGAAAAACTTTCAAACCATTTCAAACTGCTCAAGATCATAAAAGAGTTGAAGAAGGTGATGTTGGAAAAAACACAGGTGGCATGGGGGCATATTCACCATCAAGATTAATTAATAATGAACTGCAAAATAAAATTGATGAAAAAATAATTAAACCAACATTAGAAGGTTTAAGTGATCTAAATTCTGATTATGTTGGCTTTTTGTATGTTGGTTTAATGATAATTAATAATGAACCATTTTTAATTGAATTTAATGTTAGAATGGGAGATCCTGAATGTCAGACTATTCTACCTTTATTAAATTCTGATTTAGGAAAAATAATTTATGCATGCTGTACAAAAAAATTATCATCAATAAAAATTAAGTGGTTAGATAAAAAAAGTTTATGTATTGTACTTTGCTCTAATGGATATCCAGATAAATATAATAAAAATGTCAAAATAGAAAATTTAAATAAAATAAAGTTAAATGAAAATAGTTTAATTTTTCACGCAGGAACAAAATTAGTGGATAAAGATATTGTTGCTACGGGTGGTAGAGTATTAAATATTGTTAATGTGTCAAATAATTTTGCTGAAAGTAAAAAACAAGCTTTAACTATACTTCAAGATATAAATTGGACCAAAGGGTTTTATCGTAAAGATATAGGTTATAAAGTTATTTCCTAATGAGAATAATATCTGGTAATTTTAAAAATAAAAAACTATTTGAGCCTAGTGATAATTATACAAGACCATTAAAAGATTTGGTAAAAGAATCTATTTTTAATATTATAGAACACTCTAAATTAATAAAATTTAAAATTGAAAACTGTGAAGTTTTAGATTTGTTTTCAGGTTCAGGGTCATTTGGATTTGAATGTATTTCAAGAGGAGCAAAAAAAGTTTTATTTTGTGAAAACCATATTCCAGCAACAAAAATTTTAAATAAAAATATAGCTAATTTAAAATGTAAGAAAAATACAGATATATATATTGAGGATGTTTTTAAACTTTTAAATGATAAATCATTTTTAATAAATAAATTTCAAGTCATTTTTCTAGATCCTCCCTTTAAAGAAAAGAAAATTGAAGAACTATTGGAAAATTTAAATAAATCAAATATTTTAGATAAAGAAGGAATAGTTATTTTACATAGAAATAAAAAATATAAAGATAAGCTACCACAAAAATTCAAAGTTATTCTAGAAAAAACTTACGGACTATCAAAAATAATATTTGGATCTTTTTAATTTTTTTTTAAAATTTTATTCGTTTCAATTTTTATCAGCTCCACTGACGGCTGATCGAAAGGGTTAACTTTCAAAGCATTACCTAATAAAATAGTTTCGAGCATAAAAAAAGTAAAAATTTCTCCTAAAGAATTTTCAGATCTATTAAGTACATTAAATGACCTAAAAGGTATTTTTTTATTTTTAAAAACATTCTGCGTAGCTTTCTTTTGTGCTGTCTTTATGTCTAAAAAACTTTTATTTTTTAAATAGTTGTGAGAGTTTAAAATTAATGAATTATTAATTTTTGAAGATTTTTTTTCAATAACATCAAAAAAAGTATAAAAACTATTTTTTGGACCATCTAAATATAGCTGCATTAAACTATGATTGTCTTTGGGCATAGTTGAAATTATTGGCAATAGACCTTTTGATTTTTTTCCTAAGCTTTCTGCTAATAATTGTTGGTACCATTTAAATAATTCTTCAGATCGTTCATCGTAATTGAGTATTATAGAGTTAAATTTTTTATTTTTTATATAAAAAATAGTAGATGAAACACTATCAATCAATCCATCTATAAACTTAGTATTTTTTATTAAATTGTCAAAATTTTTAAATTTTTCTTCTTTTAAACCCATTAGAATTGAAGGCAACATTCCAACTTCTGACAATACCGAATATCGTCCGCCAATATAATTTCTATGTTCTAAAACTTCACATTTAAGTTTATTGGCTAATTTTCTTAAATAATTATTAGATTTTTCAGAGATAAATAAATTATTTTTTTTATTATTTAAAATATTAAAATTAGAAATTGTTTCTAGAGTATTACCAGATTTCGAAATTATAATATTGAGAGATTTAATTTTTTTTTTTTCTAAAAATTTATTTGAGTCAATATTATTATAAAAATTAAATTTTTTTTTAATTTTAAAACTTAAGAAATTATAAATTGCTTCAATACCCAATGAAGAACCGCCTATTCCAATAATATTAAAATTGTTAAACTTTTTATACTTCAAAATTTTTTTTTTTGAAAAACTATAGATGTATCTATTTGATAAACTTTGAAAAAATTTATCCTTTGAATATTTTTTTAAGGTTTTTTTTACAAATATTTTTGTTTTAAAATAATTTTTATTTACACCAAATTTAGAAAAATTTATATTTTGAGTTAGCATTAATTTTTATTAATTTTTTTCAATATAAATTCCTCAGCGGATTGATTAATATCAGCTGCATCATTTGATGGCTCAATTTCATCAGAATTTTTAAATAAATTTTCTATCTCTTCATCAATTTCCATTGATTGATTAATATTTTCTTCATTTTTTTTTGGAGCTGGCAGTTCATCAAAATCTGGTGGTAGCTCAAGTGGATTTTTTTTTTTAACTAAGAATTCATCACTGTTGTTGTTTTTTTTTCCAGTTAAGCCATCTTTTACTGCCTGACATGAACTAAGTAATATCAAAAGTAATAGTAGTAATTTAATTTTATTTTTGATCATTTAATTCATGTTTATTAAAAAATAATTCAACCAAAATAAGGCACATTATACCTACAGTGATAAATATATCAGCAACATTAAAAACAAACCAATGAAAAT
>CACGPA010000016.1 GCA_902574725.1 uncultured Pelagibacteraceae bacterium | reverse complement strand
TAAATTTATTATTAATATTTATTTTTTTTGCATAATTAATTCTTTGTTTTAAGCTAAAAAAACTTTTTTTTTTAAAAGGATTTTTTTTTGTGATTACCCAAAAAATGCTGTTTAATTTAAATTTTTTTTTAGCTTCTTTAGAAATTTTTATATGACCTTTATGGGCAGGATCAAAAGTTCCTCCTAATATTCCAATTTTATTTTTTTCAATTTTTTTCAATTTATTTTCTTATTTGACCTGTTCCTATTATTTTATATTTATATGATACAAGTTGATTTAGTCCTACAGGACCCCGTGGAGGCATTTTGTTAGTAGAGATTCCTACCTCTCCACCAAATCCGAATTCTCCCCCATCTGCAAACTGTGTTGATGCATTATGTATTGCTATAGAACTTTTTACATTATTTAAAAATTCTTTTGCATTATTTTTATTTTTAGTAATTATTGCATCCGTATGCATGGTCCCATATTTATTAATATGATTTATAGCTCCTTGAATGTTTTTAACTGTTTTTATAGATACTTTTGATGAAAGATATTCAGTTGACCAATCTTTTTTAGAAGCTAATTTTGATTTTCCTTTATATGTTTTTCTTATTTTTCTATCTGCAAAAACTTGACAGTTATTAATTTCTAAAGATTTTATTATTGGTTCAGAAAATTTTTTAATAATTTTTCTATGTAATAAAATTGTTTCGGTTGCTCCACATATAGCCGTGTTGCGTAATTTTGCATTTATTAAAACTTTTACTGCCATATTCAAATTTGCGTCTTTATCTACATAGGTGTGACAAATTCCTTCCAAATGTCCTATAACAGGTACATTTGAAAGATTTTGTACTTTTTTGACTAAATTTTTTCCGCCCCTAGGTATAATTATATCAATATATTTATTCATTTTAGAAAGCATAAAATCAACAGCTTTTCTGTTTTTTGTATTAATAAATTGCACATAATTTTCATCTACTTTATTTTTCTTAAGAGATTTTCTGAACAAATTTACTAATATTTTATTTGTAAAATAAGCTTCTGACCCACCTCGTAAAATTACACAATTACCAGATTTAAAACAAAGGCTGGATACATCAGAGGTTACATTAGGTCTACTTTCATAAATAACTCCAATTATACCAATTGGTATTGTAACTTTTTTTATTTTTAGACCATTAGGTCTCGTCCATTCACTTAAAGAGATATTTGTTGGATCTTTAAATTTTGAAATTGTTTTTATTGAAATTATCATTTGATCTATTTTTTTTGAATCAAGCATTAATCTATTGATTAAATTTTCTTTTAGTTTTTTTTTGGTAGCATTTTTAATATCCTTTTTATTTTGAAGTATAATTAATTTTCTTTTTTTATTAATTAGAGAAGCAAAATTATTCAACACTTTATTTTTAGTGTTTGTATTGATTTTATTTAAAAAGGCTTTTTTAGATTTTTTTCCTAATAAATTTAAATACTGTTTCATTAAACCTCAACCATATCATCTTTATGAACAACTTCCGATTTTGTTATATATCCAAGTAATTCTCCAATTTTATTTGAATGTTGCCCTTTAATCTTTGAAATTTCATCGGCTGTAAAGGAACTTAACCCTCTTGCATATTCTTTCATATTTTTATCTAATATTTTTATATGGTCACCTTTATTAAATTTTCCATTAACTTTTTTTATTCCTGCAGCTAATAAACTTTTACCTTGTTTAAGTGCTCCTATAGCACCATCATCAATAATTAACTCACCTTTTGGTGAAATAGAACTAATAATCCATTTTTTTCTAGCATCTAATTTTGAAACTTTTGTTAAAAACCAAGTACAATTATTTTTTTTTAATATTTGTTTTATAGGCCTTAAAGATAAACCGTTAGCTATAGCCATTTTACAACCTGACAGCTGGCAAATTTTTGCAGCATCTATTTTAGTTTTCATACCACCTGTGCCATGAGCACTAATACTTTTACTCGCAACTTTTTCAATTTCTGTATTTATATTTTTAATTTTTTTTATTAATAATGCATCTTTATAGATCTTGGGATTTTTGGTATAAAGTCCATCAACATCAGAGAGTAATACAAGACAATCCGCACCAGAAATTTGAGCAACTCTTGATGCCAATCTGTCATTATCACCATATTTTATTTCAGAAGTCGCAATGCTATCATTTTCATTTACTATTGGAACAAAATCTAAATCAAATAAGTTATTGATTGTTCTTTTTGCATTAATTGCTCTTCTTCTTTGTTCCGTATCTTCTAAAGTAAGCAACATTTGGGAAAGATTTATTTTTTTACTATTAAAAGTTTTTTTAAATAAATTCATCAATTCTATTTGACCTATAGATGCTACAGCTTGGCTTTTATCAAGTTTTAGATTTTTTTTGTTTAGATTTAACTTTTTACATCCAAGCGCAATAGCGCCAGAGCTTACAATAATTATTTTTTTATTTTGATTAATAAGATCTTTAATATCTTTAGCGAATTCAAATAGCCATTTTTGTCTTACCTTCATTTTGTTATCAATTAAAAGTGAAGATCCAATTTTTATAACTATAATTTTAGAGTTTTTAAGATACATAATTAATTAATTTTGATTTTATTTTTGAAACAGAAGATTTGTTTAAAGTGGATAGAGTTAAAACTTTTTTTTTTATTTTATTTTCAAATTTTTTAATTTTTTCATTTAATATTTTTTTATCAATTAAGTCGATTTTATTAAACACTATGAGTTCATTTTTTTTAACTAATTCTTTACTATATTTTTTTAGTTCGTTTCTTATTTGTTTATATATATTTATTAAATTATCTTCATTTACATCTATTAAATGCAATAAAGTTTTACACCTTTCTATATGTTTTAAAAATTTAATTCCAAGGCCACTTCCAGAATGAGCTCCTTCAATTAATCCTGGTATGTCTGCTAAAGTAATTTCTTTATCGTCATATAAGGCCACTCCTAAATTGGGGTTTATAGTTGTAAACTTATAATTTGCAATTTTTGGTGTTGCGCTTGTTATTGATGCCAACAAACTTGACTTTCCAGCATTTGGTTGGCCTATAATACCAATATCTGCGATTGTTTTTAATTGTAGCCAAATCCAAAACTCTTCACCTTTTATTCCTTTTGTGAATTTCTTGGGCGCTCTATTTGTTGAAGATTTAAATTTTGTATTTCCAAATCCACCCCTTCCTCCAGTTGCGGCGACAAATTCTTCATTTTCTTCTTTAAAATCAAAAATTAATGTTTTGTTATCTTCTTCAAAGACCTGTGTACCGATTGGAACTTTTAAATATAAACTGTCTCCACCCCTTCCAGTTTTATTTTTACCCTTGCCATCATCACCTCTTTTAGCTTTAAAATGTTGTTGATATCTATAATCTATTAAAGTATTTAAATTTCTTTCTGATTTAAGAATTATTGATCCACCTTTTCCACCATCTCCTCCATCAGGGCCTCCAAATTCAATAAATTTTTCCCTTCTAAAACTTGGAGAGCCAGAACCACCATCACCAGCTTTAATAAATATCTTTACTTGATCTAAGAATTTCATAATACAACAATTTTTTTTATATGTTGTATATATTAATTGGGTTTTACAGAAACAAATGTTCTATCAGACTTAGTTTTTTTAAACTCAACAGTCCCTTCAATTTTTGAAAAAATTGAGTGATCTTTACCCATGCCAACATGTTCGCCAGGAAAGATTTTTGTTCCTCTTTGTCTTACTATTATATTTCCAGGTATTACTTTTTGACCACCGTATCTTTTTACACCAAGTCTTCGGCCAGCGCTGTCTCTTCCGTTTCTCGATGATCCACCTGCTTTTTTTGTTGCCATAACTTACCTAGTTTATTTAGATTTTAATTCCTCTTTTTTTTCAACTGTTTTTGTTACCTTGGGAGCTTTTGAAGACTCTGATAATATTTTTCCATCTTTTGAGAATATTTTATTAATTTTTATTAATGAAAATTCCTGTCTATGTCCATTTTTTCTTCTAGAGTTTTTTCTTCTTCTTTTTTTAAAAATTAAAACTGTTCTATTTTTTCCATTTTTAACTAAGTTTGCTTCAACTTTTGCACCATCAATTTTTGGAGCACCTATTTCAGCTGTTTTATCATCGCCGTAAGCCAAAACTTCTTTAAATTCAATTTTTGAATTAGCTTTTAAATTATCTAATTTTTCAATTTTCAGTATTTCCCCAGCTTTAACCTTATACTGTTTTCCACCCGTTTGTATTACTGCAAATGACATTGTAAATCCTTATTTTTTATAAGCTGAAATATAGTTCTAGTCTTATTTTAGTCAAGTTGAATAAGTTAGAAATTATCCTTTAAATCTCTTAATTTTGAAAAGTCTTTTAAATTTTTGGCTCTTAAAAAAATATTGTAGGTTAATTCTTCTTTTAAAGTAGATGGTATTGTAGGTAAATTTTTTTCTAATTTATCTTTAATTTCAAGAATTTTATTTTTTAGATTTTTATTATTTTTATCATATTTAGAACAAAATAATGAATTTTGAAGAGTGTATTCATGTCCACAATAAATTTTTGTACTAGGTGGTAGTTTTTTCAATTTATTTAATGAGTTATACATCTGTTCATAAGTTCCTTCAAAAATCCTTCCACAACCTAATGAAAAAAGAGTATCTCCAGTAAATGCAATTTTTTCTTTAATAAAATAAAAACAGATATGACCCGAGGTATGTCCAGGTATATGAATTATTTTTGCTTCAAAGTTTTCACTTTTCCATATTTCATTGTTTTCTAATAATATATCTATATTGGGGATTCTTTTTTTGTCATTTTTATAACCAACAATTTTAATTTTATATTTTTTTTTTAAATCATTATTTCCCCCAACATGGTCATAATGATGGTGTGTATTTAATACAAATTTTAGTTTAATGTTTTTGCTTTCTACAAAATTAATTATTGGTTCTGCTTCGCTTGGATCTACAACACATGCATGATTATTTTTTTCATCTATAATTACATATGAGTAATTATCTTTAAGACATTTAATTATTTCTACTTTCATATTATTTTTCTATTAGAAAAATTCCAAGTTCAGAAAAAATATTTTGAAAATTTAGATTTGAACTATTTATTGTTATCTTTTTTTTATTACAATAATTTTCAAAATCTTTAATTGTACACATGTGAAGATTGGGAGTGTTATACCATTCATTAGGCAAATTATTTGTAACTGGCATAGTGCCTTTGAGCAATAGATGCATCCTAACTTTCCAGTATCCAAAATTTGGAATTGTAACAATTGCTTTTTTCCCAATTCTTAGCAATTCGTTTATTACATTTTCTGGATCTAGAAATGCTTGTAGTGTTTGACTCAAAATTACGTAGTCAAACGACAATATAGGAAATTGTTTTAAGTCCTTTTCGGCATCTCCTTCAATTACTGTTAGTCCTTTTTCAATACATTTTTGAACATTATTTTTTGATATTTCTAAACCTCTAATATCTTTAGTAATATTTTCATAAATATATTTCATTAATTGACCATCACCACAACCTACGTCTAAAACTTTTGAATCTTTTTTAATTAGTTTGGCTATTATATTAAATTCTTTTTTCATATTTTTTTATAATAAGAAGTATTTAAAAAATTTTTTACAGCATTTAAAAAATCAGGAACATCTAGTAAAAATGAATCATGACCTTTATCTGATGTTATTTCAGCAAAACCTACATCTTTTCCAATAGCATTTAATGCAATTACTATGTCACGATTTTCAGATGTTGGGTATAGCCAATCAGAAGTAAAAGAAATTATAAAGAATTTTGTTTCACTTTTTTCAAATGCTTTTGAAAGGTTGCCATTAAACTGTTTTGTTAGATCGAAATAATCCATCGCTCTTGTTATATATAAATAGCTATTTGCATCAAATCGATCAACAAATACTGACCCTTGATATCTTAAATAGCTCTCGATTTGGAAATCAGCATCAAAACTAAATTTTAGATCATCTCTTTCTTGAAGTTTTCTTCCAAATTTTTCTTGCAAACCTTTTTTAGATAAATATGTAATATGAGCAGCCATTCTTGCAACCGCTAAACCTTTATCAGGTAATTTTTTATTTTCTTCATAAAAACCATTTGACCAATTGTGATCTGCCATTATTGATTGTCTTCCAAGTTCATTTAAAGCAATATTTTGTGCTGAGTGACTAGCCGTACATGCTATTGGAATAGCAGTTCTTGATTTATTTGGAAAATTAGAAACAAATTGTAGTACTTGCATACCTCCCATCGAACCACCAACCACTGAAAATAATTTATCAATTTTAAAGAATTCTAATAAATGATACTGAGCATTAACCATGTCGTTAATAGTAATAATTGGAAAATTAGTTCCAAATGGTTTCTGATTTTCTGGATTGATATTGCTAGGACCATAAGACCCCATACATCCACCAATCACATTTGCACAAATTACAAAATATTTGTTTGTATCGATAGCTTTTCCGGGACCTAAAGCGTAGCTCCACCAGCCTTCTTTTTTAGTTATAGGATTTATCCCACTGGCAAATTGATCTCCAGTCAGTGCATGAAATGCTAAAATGGCATTGTCTTTTTTTTCGTTGAGTTGACCATATGTTTCATAAGCCAATGGGAAATTAACAATAGTTTTTCCACAGTCTAACTTTAATGGTTTATCAACAATTAAATTTTTTACTTTTTCACCTTTGTTCATTTTTCTTTCTTTTTGAATTGTGAGGTAAAAAAACTTATTTAGCGGTTTTTTTAAAGCGCTCGCAATTCAGTTAAATCAGCGCTCTTTTTATGTACTAAATCATTTTTAAAATGTCAATTTTAAAAAAATCACGTTAATTTTGCTATTAAAGTTTATTAATTTATTTATAAAGATTAAATAAATATCGAAAATGACACAATTAAAATTCAGAAATATCAATATAGAGAGCTATAAGCCGGGCAAGTCTATATTAGGTAAAAATAAAAACCTAATTAAATTATCAGCGAATGAGTCAGCTTTGGGAGTGAGTTCACGAGTAAAAAAATTAAACTTAAAAAATATAAATATTGAAAAATATCCAGATAGTAAATGCAAAGCATTAAGAAATCAAATCGCAAAAAATTTTAGATGTGATTTTAACAAAATTATTTGTGGATCGGGATCTGACGAAATTATACAAATGATTTGTCAATTATTTCTTAATAAAAATGATGAAGTTATATTGCCTAAATATAGTTTTTTAATGTACAGAATATATGCAAAAATAGTCGGTGCTAAAATAATTTTTTCTAAAGAAAAAAATTTTAAAATTTGTGTTGATGATATTATTGCAAAAACATCGAATAAAACAAAAATTGTTTTTTTAGCAAATCCAAATAATCCAACAGGAACTTATTTAAATTTTAAAGAATTGAAAAATCTTAGAAAAAAATTAAATAAAAAAATTCTTTTAGTTATAGATGATGCCTACTTTGAGTATATGGCACAAAAAGATTATGTCTCTGGCTTAAAATTGTTTAAAAATAATAGCAATGTTTTTATTTTAAGAACTTTTTCAAAAGTATACGGACTTGCATCTTTAAGAGTAGGTTGGGGATATGGATCAAAAAAAATAATAGATGAATTATACAAAATTAAACCACCTTTTAATGTTAATAAAATTGCTCAATTGTCTGCGATTGAGTCATTAAAAGATTATAAATTTATCAAAAAATCTGTTCAACATAATTTAAATTGGTCACTAAAGATTAAAAAATTTTTAGAAAATAAAAATATTAAAACTAATAAAATTGCAGCGAATTTCTTTTTGTTAGATTTTGATAGTTGTAAAAAATCTGCTAATTATGTAGCTAAAAAATTAGAAAATAAAGGTATAATTTTGAGATCTATGGAGAGCTATAAAATGAAAAATAAACTAAGAATGACAATTGGTTCTAGCATTCAGAATAAAAAATTTATTAAAGAAATAAAAAATATTTTAAGATGATGAAAAGAATTTTAATTATAGGTTGTGGCTTAATCGGTTCTTCGCTTTTAAGAGCTGCGCATAAAAAAAAAGTAGCTAAAAAAATTTTCATTTTAGAAAAATCAAAAAAAAATATTTCTAAAATTAAAAGATTGAATCTTAAATGTCAGATAATTAAAGATTTTAAAAATGAAATTCCGAAGATGGATATGATAATCTTTTGTACGCATTTAAGTAATTACGAAGAGGCTTTAAAAAAAATTAACAAGTTCTTAAATAAAAAAACTATAATTACAGATGTTGGTTCAACAAAAAATTTAATATTACAAAAAATAAGAAAAAAACTTAAAAAGGGAGTTTTTTGGACACCGAGCCATCCAATTGCTGGATCTGAAGTAAGTGGACCAGAATTTGGTCATTCTAATTTGTTTAAAAATAAATGGTGTGTGCTCATTAAGGAAAAAAATTCAAATAAAAAACATTTAAATAAATTAAATAAATTTTGGAAAAAAATTGGATGTAAAATAGTTATGATGAATTCTCAAAAACATGATCATATATTTGCAATAACTAGTCATCTGCCTCACTTAATTGCTTATAATATCGTAAAAACGGCATTAGATTTTGAAAAAAAAAGAAAATCAAATTTTATAAAATTTAGCGCAGGAGGACTGCGTGATTTTTCACGTATTGCAGCTAGTAATGAGATTATGTGGAGAGATGTATTTTTAAGTAATCAAAAAAATATTATATTAGCGATTAATTTATTTATTAAAAATCTTAATTCTTTTAAAAGAGATATAAGCATTAAAAATAGTAATAAAATAATCAAAAAATTAACTCTTACAAAAAAAGTTAGAAAAAAAATTATTCAATTGAAACAAGATGTTAATTTACCTGATTTTGGAAGAAATTAATTTTTTAATTCTGAATCAAGGTTTTTAAGATATTTTTTAAAATTTAATGATCCTTTTATAGAATCTTTATAGATAGGTTTTCTAGCTTGGTTAAAACTTACAGTTTTAATTATTTTTTTATTTTTGTAAAATTCCAAACAGTTTTGCTGCCAACTAAGATCACAAAATTTTATTAATTCTTTTATTTTTTGCTCTGGATTATTAATTAAATCTTCATATTTAAGATCAAAAATTTGGTTCTTTAGATTTGTTTTCCAAAAATCCATTAAATCTTGGTAAATTTTATAATAATTTGCAATATCCTTAATATCGTTTGAAAAAAACATACCTCCTTCAAATTCATTTTTATAAATTGACCAACTGTTTTCAAATGGATCTCTTGAACAGTGAATAATTATTGAATTTGGAAAAATAGATTTAATAATACCTAACCATCTAAAATTAAGTGGAGCCTTATCGGTAATGATATTAGAATTGGACATTTTGTTTAAAAAATTTAAATAATTGTTTTTAAATTTATTAAATATATTTTCTATATCTTTTTTATTTTCAACTTGGTTAAAAAATTTTTGAAAATAATTTGATAATAATAAAATTTCACCTCCCCCATAAACTTCTGAGTGACTTGAAATTATTTGCTCAATTAATGAAGTGCCAGTTCTAGGCATGCCTAAAATAAATATAATTTTTTTTTCATTTTGAATTAAGGGAGTTTTTTGCAAAGTATTGTTCTTATAGAAATTTTTTATTTTTTGGAAAAGTTTTTTATCATTTTCAATATCGTAATTTAAAAGACTTTTTTTTAACTTGTTTGCTTTTGCAATATAAAAAAAAGATTTTTCATAATCTTTTAAGTCTTCATAAACTTTGCCTAGTGCAAAACTTAAATCAATAATATTACTTTTGTGTAGTTTTTCGTTTTTTATTTTTTTTTCCATTATTTTTATGTGAGCATTGCTAGAATTATATTTTTCTAACATTGCTATACCTCGGTCAGCTTTTGTAAAATTTTCATTAAGTTCTAACGCTTTTTTATAATAAATTTTTGCTTCATTAAATTTACCTATGGACTGTAATAATGAAGCAAGATTATAATTTGTTTCAATTACTTCAGAGTTTATTTTTATTGATTTTTTTAATAAGTCTTCAGATTTTTCAATGTGGTTAATTTCTTCATATAAAGCAGCTAGATTATTAAGTGCATTTATATAATTTGGTTTTATTTCTAAAATTTTCTGAAAGTATTTTTCCGCAAGATTGTAATCTTTATTTTTATAATAACTTAAACCTAAGTTATTTAAAAAATTAATATTATTTTTGCTTTTTTTTAATGCCTTTTCTAAAAGATCAATTGATTTTTCATACTCACCTTTTGCTTGGTATCCCAAAGATAGTAAATTATAAAATATTTCTTGCTCAGGATGTTTTTTATTTAAATAGGTCGCTTCAAATATTACATCGTCAAAATTACCAGTACTTAATTTATTAACTAAAATTTTTAACTTTTGTTTAAGATCCATTTTAAATTTTGGTAATTTTTTTTACTTTAAGATTTGCTGTTTTTTCAATAATTTTAATTGTATTTTTAATATTCATTATTAAAACTTTTTTTCTAGGACCGTAAGCATGGATTAATTTTTTTGAATTAATACACACAGCTACATGCCCTTTCCAGTAAATTATATTCCCTTTTTTAAAATTATTTGAATTTTTATATTCTTTTTTAATTTTAATTTGATCTTTCGTATCTCTTGGAAAATACTTGTTATTATAAAGATAATACATCTGCACTAATGCAGAGCAATCTATTCCATCAAATGTTTTTCCACCCCACTTATATTTACAATTAATAAACAGATTTAGGATTTTTATAAAGTTTTTTTCTTTAAAGTTATCTTTTTTTATATCTCTTAAATATATCCATTTATTTTTTTCAAACATAACAAAATTTTTTTCTTTTTTTAAAATTTCAATTTTGCTAGCAAATGGCAATTTTTTTTTCGTTTTATATTTATTAGAATTTTTTGGAAAACTAAAAATATTTGTTTTTTGAACGCTTATTTTATGTGTTGGTGAAAATTTATTCGAATATTTTATATTTTTAGTGTAGCCAACATATTTATCAAAAGCTGTTTTAATTTTTAACCAGCCTTTTTTTTTAGATAAAATTTTAAATTTTTCACCATAAATAACTTGAGAGCTAATTTTTGATTTATAAGATGGATTTTCATACAAATTCATATATGGGTTTTTATTATAAAAATTATTTTTCACGAAGATTTAATTTGTCTTTTATTATCCACAATAAAACTAAAGAAGGAATAACCATAACAGCTGTTAAAATAAAAAATATTCCCCAATCACCATTTAGCCAATCAACCAAAGTACCAGATGACGATGCAAGAGTTGTTCTTCCTGCTGTTCCTATTGAAGCAAGCAGTGCATATTGAGTTGCAGTATAAGTTCTATCAATCAAAAGTGAAATAAACGCCACAAAAGCAACCGTTGCAAAAGCAGCAGCTATATCGTCGAATATAACGGCAACTGCAAATAATAATTCAGACTTTCCTGTCCAGGCTAAGGCAGTAAATAGTAAGTTTGTTCCAGCCATTAGTATTCCAGCAAGAAACATTGCTTTTAAAACCCCAGATCTAATTACAAATAACCCACCTAATAATGTAAAAATAACTGTTGTGATCCATCCTAAAGTTTTAGAATAAATTGCTATATCACCTTTAGAAAATCCGATTTCTTTGTAAAAAACTATCGACATTCTTCCTAGAAAAGCCTCTCCAATTTTAAATAAAAAAACAAAGCCTAAAATTCCTATTGCAATTGAAAAACCATTTTTTTTAAAGAAGCTAATTATTGGACCACCTAAAGTACTTGTAATCCAAGCAGTTGAGTTAGTTATGATATTTTTTGATCCAAGTTTGTTTTTTATTAAATTATCAGTCTCTTTTTGCTTTAGTTGTCTATCTATTGAGATAGGTTCGTGAACAAACATTAAACAAATGTTCATTAAAATAACTACTATCCCTAAAATTAAAAAAGTTGATTGCCAATAATTTATTACACCAATATTTTCCAAATATTCTGCAGTAAATAAAGCTATCACACCACCTAATTTATAACCACTCCACCAACCAACCACTGCCATTGCAGCACCAGCTGCCATTGATTTACTTTCACTTTCTCCAATTTGTTCAATTCTTAATGCATCTACGGTTATATCTTGCGTGGCAGATGCTATTGCAATAACTAAGCCAACTGTAATTAATAATGCTAGATTTTCAGTTGGGTTAATAAAACTCCATACTACTAAACTAATTAAAATTGCAATTTGCATTAAAACTATCCAACTTCTTCTATGACCTATTTTTTTTGTTAAAAATGGTATTTGAAGTCTGTCTATTAATGGGGCCCACAAGTAGTTAAAAGCATAAACACTAAATATTAGGCCAGCCCAACCGATTGTTGACCTGCTTAAACCTTCTTCTTTAAGCCATAAGCTTAAACTACTACCTATTAAAACCCACGGAAAACCTGAAATAGCTCCAAGCAATAAAATTCTAAGCATTCTTTTATCAAAATATACAGCGAAAGTTTCTGACATAGATTGTTTTTTAAATTCTATCATAATTAGCTTCTCCAAAAAGATGGTAAGAATAATACCAGTATAGCAAATAATTCCAATCTTCCTAAAATCATACCTGTGCTTAAAATCCATTTTGAAACATCAGGAAGTTGATAGAAATTACCATTTGGACCTATAGTTGATCCTAAACCAGGTCCTACATTTGAAATAGAAGTTGCAGCACCAGATATTGATGTAACAAAATCAAGTCCAGTAAGTGATAATAGTGCCGTTAATATAAAAAAAATAATTATATAGAGAAAAATAAAGGAAATAATTGAGGCTAAGAATTTATCATTTACAGTATTATTTTCATATTTGATAATAAAAATTCCTCTTGGGTAAATTACTTTTTTTAACTGATTTATTATAAATTTATATAGTATTTGAATTCTAAAAATTTTTACACCACAAGTAGTTGACCCAGCACATCCACCAATAAACATTAATATCAAAAAATAAAATAAAGGAAAACTACCCCATTTATCAAATCCTTGCGTCACATAACCTGTCCCTGTTAAAATAGATATAACATTAAAGCTAACGGATCTAATATTGGATAATGAAAAATTATTATCTTTTATTAATAAATAGCAAAAAAGAATTACTATAGATAATATTATTAATTTTATAAAAGTTTTAATTTGAGAATCTGATAAAAATATTTTTTTATTTCCACTCATAAATTTTATATAAGCTATGAAAGGTACACTTCCCAATATTATGAAGAAAATCGCTGTCGATTCTATTTTAATATTATTAAAATATCCTATTGATTCGTTATAATTTGAAAAACCACCAGTAGCGATAGTTGTCATAGAATGGGTAAGACTATCAAAAATATTCATTCCAAATATTTTATATGAAAAACCACAAATCAAAGTCAAAATTACATATATAATAATCAATTTTATAGAAATTTCTTTTGACGAAGGTAATATTTCATTTGTAGAGTCTGTGTTTAAAACTTTAAATAATAACATACCACCTACGTTCATAATTGGCATTAAAGTTATGGCCATTACGATAATTCCAATTCCTCCTAACCATTGAAGCAATGCTCGCCAGAGTAAAATGCTTTTAGGTGCATTTTCTAAATTTATAATAATAGTTGATCCAGTTGTAGTTATACCCGACATACTTTCAAAAAATGCATCAGTAAAAGATAAATTTAGTTTGGAGAAAAAAATTGGTAGAGCTCCAAAAATTGCAATAGTAATCCAAGATAAAGATGTAAGTAAAAATGCTTGATGAAGATTTATTTTTTTATCATAATCTAAATTTGATATTACAAATAAAGTTCCAAAAATTAGCGTTATTATTGAAGCAATAACAAAAGAAGAATCAAATTCACCATAAATATATTGAATAATAATTGGAATTATCATGAATATTCCAAGTATTATTTGCAACATTCCCAGTGTGAAAAAAACTGTTTTATAATTGGACATTTTGTTTGAACATTATTTTATGGTAAATAAATTTCAACACTATAAGAATTGATAAAACAACCAAATATATGAATTTTTTAAAAAGTTTGTGATTGATAAAGTAATTTTGGATAAAACTAATGCCTGGCCTTTTGTAGAAGCAAAAAAGCTTCTTAGAGAGAGAAAATCTTTTATAGAAAAGAAAGGAAAAATTGTTCTGCAAACAGGATATGGTCCAAGTGGGTTGCCTCATATTGGAACTTTTGGTGAAGTAGCGAGGACTTCAATGATTGTTAATGCGTTAAATAAAATAACCGATATCCCAAAAGAAATAATTACTTTTTCTGATGATATGGATGGACTAAGAAAAATTCCTGACAATATTCCAAATTCTAAAAAACTAGAAGAAAATCTTCATAAACCTTTAACATCAGTACCAGATCCATTTGGTAAATATGGTAGTTTTGGCGAACATAATAATGAGATGTTAAAAAAATTTTTAGATGAATTTAATTTTATATATTCATTTAAAAGTTCTACTCAACTTTATAAATCTGGTTATTTTAATGAGACATTAAAATTAATTTTAAAAAATTATAAAAATATAATGAATATAATTATTCCAACTATAGGAAAAGAAAGACAAAAAACATATTCACCTTTTTTACCAATTTGTCCAGATAGTGGCAAAGTATTAGAAATACCAATACTTGAAATTGATGAGAAAAATTCAAAAATAATTTTTGATAATAATGGAAAAAAACTTGAAAAAAGTATTTTAGATGGAAACTGTAAACTTCAATGGAAAGTTGATTGGGCTATGAGATGGTATGCCATTGACGTTGATTTTGAGATGTATGGTAAAGATTTAATTGAAAGCGCAATTTTATCAACAAAAATTATAAAGTTACTTGGTAAAATTAATCCATCAGGATTTTCCTACGAACTTTTTTTAGATGAAAAAGGAGAAAAAATATCTAAATCAAAAGGTAATGGTATCACTATTGATCAGTGGCTCAAATATGCGTCACCAGAAAGTTTATCTTTATTTATGTATCAAAACCCTAAGAGAGCTAAAAAACTTTATAAAGAAATTGTACCAAAAGCAGTTGATGAGTATTTAGATTTTATAGAAAAAGCTAAAACACAAGATGATTTACAAATACTAATGAATCCTGTTTGGCATGTACATAATGGAAAAATTCCAAAAGAAGATAATATAATGAGTTTTTCAATGTTACTTAATTTAGTAGAAGCTAGCAATTCTGATAGCAAAGATCTTTTATGGAAATTTGTAAAAAAATATAAAGTAGATATTACTGAAAAAGATCAACCTATATTTGATAGTTTAATAAGTTATGCAATAAAGTATTATAATGATGTTATTAAACCAAACAAAAAATATAAAAAACCAAATAAAGAGGAAAAATTAGCGCTTGAAGCATTAGTTAAAACTCTTGATGAGTGTACCGATCAAATGAATCCTGAAGACATTCAAACAAAAATATATACAGTTGGTAAAGATAATGGTTATAGAGAAAATTTAAGAGATTGGTTTAAATTAATTTATGAAGTAGTTTTTGGAGATGAAAATGGGCCAAGAATGGGTTTTTTCATAAGTTTCTTTGGAACAAGTGAAACAAAAGAATTGATTAAAAATAAAATCAAGTAATGTTTAATAAGTTAAGATCAATAATATTTAAGCTCGACCCTGAATTGGCTCATAACTTGGCTATTAAAGCTTTAAAATATAATTATATTCCAAATAATAAAATTTCAGCAAATAGCTTAATAGAAACAGAAATATTCGGAAAAAAAATTTCTAACCCAGTAGGTCTTGCTGCGGGTTTTGATAAAGATGCGGAAGTTTACAATTCTTTTTATAAACTTGGTTTTGGTTTTGTTGAGGTAGGGACTATTACTCCTTTAAAACAGTATGGAAATCCGAAACCAAGAGTTTTTCGCTTAGAAGAAGATGAGGCTTTAATAAATAGATTGGGTTTTAATAATTCAGGTGCGAATAAAGTTAGTTCTAGAATAAAATCTAGTCCACCCAATGGATTATTTGGAATTAATATTGGACCTAACAAAGATACAAAAAATAGAGTTGAAGATTATTTAATTGGATTACGAAAATTTTATAATTTAGCTGATTATTTAACAATAAATATTTCATCTCCAAATACAGAAAGTTTAAGAAGTTTTCATAATCAAAATGAACTTAGTGAACTTTTAAGTGAAATCGAAAATGAGAAAAAAATTTTAAAATCAAATATACCTATCGTTGTTAAAATTTCACCAGATATTCATGATAATGACGTAGAAAAAATTTCTGAATTACTTTTAAAATATAATATTTCATCTGTAATAATTTCAAATTCTACAGACAGTAATAGAGAAAATTTAAAAAATATAAATAAACTAGAGAAAGGCGGTTTATCAGGCAAGCCTCTAGAAGTTAAATCTAATTTGTTAATTAATAAATTTTTTAAAATTTTGAGAAGTAAAATAAAAATAATTGGAGTTGGTGGAGTTGACTCAGGAAAAAGTGCATATGAGAAAATAATTAATGGTGCAAACCTAGTTCAGTTATATACTGGGATGGTTTATCAAGGTCCAAATATTGCTTCTAAAATTAGTAAAGAACTAATTGAAATTACGAAAAATCATAGTGTTAAGAACATTTCAGAACTTGTAGGTATTAAAAAATGATCTTGACTGGTAACTTTAGAGCGCCTATACAATCATATTTTTTATGTCAAAAAAATGTGAATTAACTGGAAAAATACCTCTTAAAGGTCATAAAGTTAGTCATGCTAACAATAAAACCAAAAGAAGATTTTTACCAAATCTTAAAAAAGTAAAATTTAAGAGCGATATTTTAAAAAAAAATTTAAGATTAACTGTATCAAACGCAGGAGTAAGATCTGTTGATAAAAAGGGAAGTTTTGATCAGTTTATTAAATCATCAAAAGCAAAAAACTTATCTATAAGACTAAAAAAAATTAAAAAGGTATTGCTTAGTAAATCTGCATAATGAGTCGTTTATTTCTTTTACTCTCATTTTTAATGGGAGTAATTGTTTTAGTTTCAAATTATCTAGTTCAATTTCCAATTAAATATTATGGTTTTGAAGAAATATTGACTTATGGAGCGTTTAGTTATCCCATAGCATTTTTAATAACTGATTTAGCAAATAGATCTTATGGTAAAGTTGCAGCTAAAAAAATAGTATATTTTGGTTTTGCAATAGGAGTTTTATTTACATTTTTTTTTTCAACAAATTTTTCAGATTTAATTTCAATAAGAATCGCTATTGGATCAGGCACAGCATTTATTGTTGCTCAACTATTAGATGTACAAATATTTGATAAATTAAGACAAAAAAAATGGTTTGTTGCTCCATTAGCATCATCTTTTGTTGGTTCAACTTTTGATACATTTATATTTTTTTCGATTTCTTTTTATGGAACAGGGGTGCCTTGGATTTCACTATCCTTAGGGGATTTAAGTGTTAAAATTTTAGTAGCTTTATTTATGTTAATACCTTTCCGACTATTATTAGGAACTTTTAAAGCTGCTTAAACAAGAATTTATAAGATAATATTTTGTAAGCTAATTTAGCTACTAAAAAATTGTAAGAATTAAAACCTTTGATTGGAGCAAGTTCATTAATATCAGCCCCAACTATATTTGAGTTTTTAGATGCTATTTTAATTATATCTAAAGTTTCATCCCATAGTAAACCACCTGGTTCTGGAGTACCAGTTGCTGGCATTATACTTGAATCGAAACCATCAACATCAAAAGTTAAATATACAGTTTTATTTTTAATTAATTTTTTGAATTTTGTTAAATTCCATTTAGCCTTATCTTTAGCCCAAAAAATATTAATTCTTTTAGAATTTTTTTTTAAAAATGAAATTTCGCTACTAGAAATATTTCTAATACCAAAGGATATTACAGACACATTTTTATGATCCAAGCATCTTTTAATTGCAGATGCATGCGAGAATTTTTCACCATTATAACTTTCTCTCAAATCTGCATGCGCGTCAAAGTGCAATAAACAAATTTTTTTAAATTTCTTAGCAAATGGTGCAATGCATCCTGGGGTTATTGAGTGTTCTCCTCCAAAAGTTATAGGAAATAATTTTTTATCTAATATTTTTGAATTAATGTCTGAAATTTTTTTAAGTGCTATTTTTATATTTTTGTTAATTTTGAATGGTTTTAAAGTTTTGATCCCAATTTTTTTATATGGTTCACAATTTAATTCTTCATCATATAATTCTACTTGGTGAGATGCTTTAATAATTTCTTTCGGTCCATTTTTAGTGCCACTACCATAACTAACTGTTTTTTCTAGACCAAATGGGATTACAACAGCTTTTTCTTTAAAGCTAAACTTATTATCAATTCCTAAAAATCCTAATTTATTTGATAAGTAATTCAATTTTTATCCAAATATTTTTGAAAAATTTTTTCTACTTCTGTTTTTCCACTCACCTCTATGATATGCGTCGCTTGCTATTAAAGGCAATACACTTGTTGCTTCTGCAAAAACCATTTGTTCTTTAGTCACATCAACTTTACCCCATGAACTTGCTTCTTTTAAAGTTGAACTACTACAGGCCCCATCTCTTGAATCTGCAACTGTTATCTGAATAGCATATTTGTGCATTTCTACATCCTTTCCTAAAAGTTCAGCACAAATTACAGTATCTTGAATAAAGTTTTTAGGAACACCTCCTCCAATCATTATTAGACCAGAACCTTTTGATTTAATTTTAATTTCAGTTAGTTCACGAAATTCTCTAATTGAGTCTATTGTAATATGTTTTTTTGGATTTTTTTCTTGATGTATAACTAGTCCAAATCCAGCACTTGAGTCAGTAAAAGCAGGGCAAAAAATTGGGACATTATTTTCATAAGCAGTTTCAATTAATGAACCTTTTTTTTTAGAATTTGTTTTTAAATATTTTCCAATTTCTTTAATAAATTCTCTTGATGTATAAGTTTTGGGCTCTAACTTGTCCGCAATATCACATATGGTTTTATCGCACATTTGTAACTCATCTTCATCAATATAAGTGTCATAAATTCTATCAATATAATTTTTTCTTAATTCAGTATCATCTTGAAATTGAGAACCTTGATAGTGTTTAAATCCGAGTGCCTCAAAGAAATCCATATCAATAATTGATGCTCCAGTAGCAACTATTGCATCGACCATGTTGTATTTAACCATATCTCTATATACATCCATACACCCTGCCGCAGATGTTGAGCCTGCTAAAGTTAAAAAAACTGTACAATCTTTATCTTTTATCATTTCATTAAATATATTTGCTGCATTTGCCGTTTCTCTAGCAACAAAGGACATTTTCTCCATTGATGAAATAATATTTCTTGAATCAAAAGAAGTAATATCAATATGTTCAACAGGTTTGTTTAGAAAATCTTTTTTACGATTATGTCCTAGATTTTTTTTATCTGACATTTAGGCAACAAGAAACTCACTACTTATGTCATTATTATACATAGACATTATAGGTTTATCTTCGACCTCATAAATATCATTAGAATAAAATCCATTAAATTGAGTTCTAAATGTTAAACCATAACCACCTAATTGACCTAGTTCAATATAATCACCTTCTTTAATATTATTTGGAAGAACAAAAGGACCTTTCATATAATCCATGCTATCACAAGTTGGACCATAAAAATCAAAAGCTGTCATTTTTTTTGAAATTATTTTTCCATTAGTAATAACCCTTGAAGGGTAAACTAAATTAGGAACACCACCATCAAATAAAGATCCATATGTTCCATCATTTATATAAAGTTTTTGTTTCTTTCTTAAAATTACTTTTACAATTGTAGAGCCACTTTCTGCCACTAGAGCTCTTCCAGGTTCACAAACAATTTCAGGTTTTTTTTCAAGCTTTAAACTTGTAAGACTTTTTTTAATTTTTTCAAAATACTTTTTCAAGGATTGTGGAATTAAATCTGGATAAATTGATGGAAAACCACCTCCAATATTTATGTAATCAGGAGAAATTTTAGTCTTTTTAATTATGTTACCAATTTCAGTAATTCCTTTTTCATAAGAAATTGGATGCATGCATTGAGAGCCGACATGAAAACTTAATCCAATTTTTTTTGCATATTGCTTGGTAAGCCTTAGTAGACCAGTTGCTTCATTTGGTAGTGCACCAAATTTTTTAGATAAGTCAATTTCTGCATGTTCATTAGATACAGAAATTCTTACAAACAATTCTAAATCT
>CACGPA010000015.1 GCA_902574725.1 uncultured Pelagibacteraceae bacterium | reverse complement strand
CAGACTTAAAAAAAGAGATCACAAAAGTAAAAGTTTTAAAAACTTCTGAGAGTCATGTAAAAATTGTTAAAATACCAATATGTTGTGAAGATGAATTTGCGCTAGATATGGAAAGACTAAAAAAAAAACTGAATCTTTCAAAGAATGAAATTTTAAATAACTATCTAAATAAAGAGTATTTTTGTTATATGACAGGATTTATAGCAGGTATGCCATTCCTTGGAGATATTGATAAGAAATTACATTTAAATAGACTTGAAACACCTAGAGTTAAGGTGCCCAAGGGATCGGTTGGGATTACTGAACAATTTTGCAATATTTATACGTTTGAAAGTCCAGGAGGATGGAACATTATTGGGAATACTCCAATAAAAGTTTTTGACAAATTGAATCAAGAACAACTAACCGCTATTAGTCCTGGCGATAAAGTTATATTTTATCAAATTTCAAAAGAGAAATATTTGAGTTTAAATGACTAACAATTTTTTTGAAGCAATAAGACCAGGAATAAATTCTACATTTCAAGACTTAGGTAGAAAACATCTTTATCATGTAGGCCTACCTTTCAGTGGAGCAATGGATCGGAGAAATTACCTTATTTCAAATTCTTTAGTTGGGAATAAAAAAGATGAAGCAGTGCTAGAATTTGCATATCAGGGACCATTATTGAAAGTTAAAAATGACAATATTTTATTTGCAATCACTGGCAATGTAAATTTTAAAATTAAAAAAAAAACATCAGAAGTTGTTGATGGAGAATGTTATAAAACTTATTTATTAAACAAAGATGATGAGCTAGATATTATTTCTACAAACCAATCAGTATATGGTTATTTAGCTGTCAGTAGTGGATTTAAAGTTGAAAAATTTATGGGGAGTTATTCAACAACTACACGTGCAGGAGTCGGTGGAAATAATGGAAATAAGATTTTAGTAAATCAAAAAATATATATAAATAACTCTAAAGATATTTTAAAAAACAAAAAAATAAATTTTTTAAATTCAAAAATTGAATTTATAAGAATTTTAAAAGGCACTAATTTCGATTATTTTTCAGAAAATTCTATACAGGAATTTTTCAGTAAAGATTTTACAGTCACAAAGTTAACTGACAGAATGGGCATGCGTCTCAAAGGTCCAATATTAAATAACAATAAAGAAAGCAACATTAGATCGGAAGGCTTACTCAAAGGAGTCATTCAAGTTCCCACAGACGGAAATCCAATTATCATGTTATCAGATCACGGTACTATAGGAGGTTATCCAAAAATTGGAGTGGTTATTAGTGCTGATTATGATAAACTTGTACAATTACCGCCAAATGCAAAAATAAAATTTAAATTAGTAGAACTTAACGAGGCAGAAAAACTTTTTAAATTTTATAAAATGGAAACAGATAATCTGTTAAATCAAATAAGATGAATTTAATTTCAAAATTACCTGGGCCTTTATTAGTTTTTTTAGGAGCATGTTGTCTGAGTTTTGGTGGTCTAATTGTAAAATCTTTTGAAGGAGCAACACTTTGGCAAATTTTATTTTGGAGACAATTTTTTTTTATTATTGCCGTAAGTATTTTTTTAATTTCAACTTACAAAAAAGAAATATTTAAAGTTATATATAAATCTGGAATTCCAGGATTATTTGGAGGTATAGTATTAGGTTGTGGTTTTAGTAGTTATGTGTTTGCCATGTATAATACTACAGTCGCAAACACTAATTTTATAATTCAAACTCAAGTAATTTTTTTAGCTTTATTTGGGTATATATTTCTTAAAGAAAAAGTTACTTCAGTTACTTTAGCTTCTATAATTTTAGCAATTTCAGGAGTCTTGTTAATTTTGGGCAGCACATTATCACCCGGTCAAATGTCTGGAAATATCGTAGCTTTTATAATGCCGATTTCTTTTGCGGTTTTAATTTTAGTTGTAAGAAAATATCCAACTATTGATATGATTCCTTTACAATTGATAGCTGGAGTTATAGCTATGCTTATTGGTTATATTATTTCCTCAAAGATTACAGTTTCCACGCACGATTTATTACTCGGTTTTTTAGCAGGATTTTTTCAAATAGGTTTTGGTTTTATTTTAATTACTATAGGGGCACGAACGACACCATCTGCAATGGTTGGAATTATAATGTTAACAGAGGCAGTATTTGGTCCTTTATGGGCCTGGATATTTGCAAATGAAAATCCTCCAATTTTAGTAATATTGGGTGGTTGTATAATTATTTTGGCAGTTTTTTTGCAGTTTTTTTCAAAGTTAGAAAAGGTAAAAAAAATATAAAAAATAATCATAAACTATGCTATTATTATTTATACGGGAGAGACTACTTATGATGTAGCGCCGAAGGAGCAACCACCCCGGAAACTCTCAGGCAAAAGGACCGTACATATTAACTCTGGAAAGAGAATAATTCTCGCCGAAGGAGCAAATCTCTCAGGCACATAGACAGAGGGGGTTGTGAGTTAATATGAATGTAAAAAAAACAACACTATTCAATCTTCATAAAAAACATGGCGCAAAGTTTGTTAACTTTGCTGGTTATGAGATGCCAATTCAATATAAAGATGGAATTATTGCCGAGCATAATACGACAAGGAATAAATCAGGAATTTTTGATGTTTCTCATATGGGACAATTATTTATTAAAGGTAAAGATGATTTAACTGAAAGTTTACAAAAAATCTTTCCAACTGATCTTAAAAAATTATCTATTAATCAAAGTAAATATTCTTTTTTAATGAAAGAAAATGGTGGGATTTATGATGATTTAATTATAACAAAAATAGAAGATGGTTATATGATTATACTAAATGCTGCATGTAAAGAAAATGATTTGTCAATTATAAAATCCAAACTGGATAGTAAATTTGAATTAATTTTAAGAGATGATTTATCTTTAGTTGCTATTCAAGGACCTGAGTCAAAAGATATTTTAGAAAAAATAATTCCAGGTGTTAAAAAAATAAAATTTATGAATGGAAATAAATTTAGCTTTAATTTAGCAGATATTTATATAACCAGGTCAGGATATACAGGAGAAGATGGCTTTGAAATATCAATAAATAATAACTTAGTAAATAAATTAGTAGAAAAGATGATTGAGCATGGTTCAAACCTAATAGGGTTAGGTGCTCGCGACACTTTAAGGCTCGAAGCAGGACTTTGCTTATATGGTCACGATATTAATGAAGAGACCAGTCCGATTGAAGCAAATTTAAAATGGGCAATTTCTAAAAATAGAATTAATGATGAATTTACTGGAGCTAAAGAAATAAAAAGACAATTTGATGAAGGTGTAAAAAAATTGAGAGTTGGAATTAAACCTGATAGTAAAGTTATAGCTAGAGAATCTACAAAAATATTTGATGAAAAAAATAATCAAATAGGAAAAATAACAAGTGGAACATTTGGACCAAGCGTGAATGGCCCTATAGCAATGGGTTATGTTTCAAATTTATTTTCAAAATCAAATACAAGAGTATTTTTAGAAGTTAGAGGAAAAAAAATACCTGCTAGTATATGTGATTTGCCGTTTTATAAAAAAAACTATGTGAAAGGAGAAATTAATGTCAGAAGTTAAATTTTCGAAGGAACATGAATGGGTTACGGTTGCTGACGATATAGCTACGATTGGTATTACCAAACATGCCGCAGAACTACTGGGAGATATTGTTTTTACAGAACTTCCAGATAAAGGATCAAATGCTGAAAAAGATAAAACAGTTGGTGTTGTAGAGTCTACAAAAGCCGCAAGCGATGTATATACACCAATAAGTGGTGAAGTAGTGGATATTAATCAATCTATTGTAGATGATCCTTCAAAAATTAATTCAGATCCAGAAGGTTCAGCGTGGTTTTTTAAATTAAAAATTAAGGATAAATCTGAAATAGATACTTTAATGAATAGAGAAGAATACGAAAAATTTGCAAAGGAGAGTAGTAGCTAATGTTACATAATTCGCAAAAAGATTTTATAAGAAGACATATAGGTCCCAAAAAAAAAGATGAGCAAGAGATGCTTAGCAAACTTGGGTACAAATCTTTAAGTGAATTAATAAATAATACTGTACCTGAAAAAATTTTATTAAAAGATGTGCTTAGTATAGGTGAACCTAATTCAGAATATGAAGCTTTAAGAAAACTAAAAGCAATTTCTAAAAAAAATCAAATTTATTCTAATTTTATTGGAATGGGTTATTATGGTACTTACACCCCAAACGTAATTGTAAGAAATATTTTAGAAAATCCTGGATGGTATACCTCTTATACTCCTTATCAGCCTGAAGTTGCACAGGGAAGATTAGAAATGCTTTTAAACTTTCAACAAATGATTATGGATTTTACAGGGATGGATATCGCTAATGCATCATTATTAGATGAAGGTACTGCTGTTGCTGAAGCAATGGGTTTAAGTCATAGATTGAATAAAAAAGATAGCAAAATAGTTTTTGTTTCAAACGACTGCCATCCTCAAACAATTGATATAGTTAAAACAAGAGCAGAACCAATGGGTTTAAAAGTAATAATTGGTAAAGATAATGAAATAGATAAGATTTCAGAAGATATAATTTGTGGTATTTTGCAATACCCTGGAACACTAGGAGATATAAAAGATCCTAGTGAAAGTATAAGCAAAATTAAGAAAAAAAATGGGAAAGCAGTATTAGCCTGTGATCTACTTGCTTTAGCCAAGTTAAAAACCCCTGCAGAGTTGGGGGCAGATATAGCAGTAGGAAGTTCACAACGATTTGGAATTCCCATGGGCTACGGTGGTCCACATGCTGCATTTTTTGCTACCAAAGACGAGTTTAAAAGATCAATGCCAGGAAGAATTATAGGAGTATCCGTTGATAGGCATGGTAACAAGGCTTATAGACTTGCTCTTCAGACAAGAGAACAACATATAAGAAGAGACAAAGCTACTAGTAACATTTGTACTGCTCAAGCTTTATTGGCAATTGTTTCAGCAGCTTATGCTATTTATCATGGGCCTAATGGTATAAGAAAAATTTCAGAAAGAGTTTCACAATTAGCAAATAATTTTGCTGATAAGATAAAAAAATCTGGCTATGAAATATATTCCAACGATTTTTTTGATACGGTTGTAATAAAAACAAAAGATAAAACAGAAAAAATATTTAAAAATGCTTTAGATCAAAAAGTAAATATTAGAAAAGTCAATTCTGAAATGTTAGCAGTTTCTTTTGATGAAAAGAAAAATGTTTATAGAGCTAACCAGCTTTTAAAAATATTTAATTGTGCTGAATCAATAAAAGATAATCCAACTGAAAGTTTGCCAAATTTGCCTAAAAATCTTTTAAGAACATCAAAGTATTTAGAACATACAGTTTTTAATAGTTATCATTCCGAAACTGAAATGCTTAGATACTTAAAAAGATTAGAAGATAAAGATATTGCGCTTAATCGTTCAATGATTGCTTTGGGATCATGTACTATGAAATTAAATGCAGTTGCAGAGATGATACCTATATCTTGGAGAGAATTTTCAGAACCACATCCTTTTGTACCAATTGAACAAATGGAAGGTTTTAGAACTCTTTTTACAGATTTAAAAAATTGGTTAAGATCTATTACAGGTTTTTCAGGAGTTTCATTACAACCAAATGCTGGCGCTCAGGGTGAATATGCTGGTTTAATGATTATAAGAAAATACCATATTGAAAGAAGTGAAGAAAATAGAAATGTTTGTTTAATCCCAAGTTCTGCACATGGCACAAACCCAGCCAGCGCTCAAATGGTTGGAATGAAAGTTGTTGTAGTTAATTGTGACAAAGAAGGAAATGTTGATTTTGAAGATTTAAAAAAGAAATCAGAACTTCATTCAGAAAATCTGGGTGCTCTTATGGTTACTTATCCATCTACACATGGAGTGTTTGAGGAAAAAATATCAGATATTTGTGATTTGATACATAAACATGGTGGACAAGTATATATGGATGGAGCAAATTTAAACGCGCTTGTTGGAATAGCAAAACCTGGAAATTTTGGACCAGATGTTTGTCACATAAATTTACATAAAACATTTTGTATACCGCACGGAGGAGGTGGACCAGGCATGGGACCAATTGCATGTAAAAAACATTTAGAAATTTATTTACCCAAACATCCAGTGGTTGAAGATTGTGGACCAACTACAGGTATTGGTGCAGTTTCTGCTGCACCTTGGGGAAGCTCAAGTATTTTGTCGATATCTTGGATGTATATAAAAATGATGGGATCTGAAGGGTTAAAATTAGCATCGCAAGTTGCAATATTAAATGCAAATTATATTGCACATAGATTAAAGGATCATTTTCCAATTTTATACAAAGGAAGCAAAGGTAACGTTGCCCATGAATGTATTATAGATATTAGAACAATTAAGAGTGAAACTGGAATTACAGAAGAAGATATTGCAAAAAGACTAATTGATTTTGGTTTTCATGCTCCCACAATGTCCTGGCCAGTTCCAGGTACTATGATGATAGAGCCAACTGAGAGCGAAAGTTTAAAAGAACTAGATAGATTTTGTGATACTTTAATAAAAATTAAGTCTGAAATTGACAAAATTAAATCAGGAAAGTTTGATAAAATTGACAATCCTATAAAGAATGCACCACATACAGATTTGGAGTTAGCCTCAAATGAATGGGAACATAAATACACTAGAGAAGAGGCGGCTTATCCATCAGAGTTTTTGAAATCTAATAAATTTTGGCCTCCAGTTGCTAGAGTAGATAATGTATATGGCGACAAAAATCTTTTTTGTTCTTGTCCAAGCATGGATGAATTTAAAGAAGATGCAGCATAATTGTTAATGAAAATTGCTGTAATCGGATCAGGAATTTCAGGTTTAAGTGCAGCATATTTTTTATCCAAAAAACATAAAGTAGATTTATTTGAAAAAGACGATCATTTTGGAGGACACTCATATACCGTTGATGTTGAATATGAAAAAAATAAAAAAATACCTGTAGATGTAGGTTTTATAGTATTCAATCATCAGACTTATCCAAATTTAATCAATTTTTTTAAAGAAAACAAAATTGACATAGAAAAAAGTAATATGAGTTTTTCAGTTTCAGTAAAAGATACAAGTATTGAATATTGTGGAAATGGACTAAATGGAATTTTTGCAAACAGAAAAAATTTGTTTAACATTAAATTTTTAAAAATGTTTTTGGATATAGTGAATTTTTATAAAAAAAATTCAAATTTGAATAATTTAGATACCAAAGAAACTTTAGAAAATTATTTAAAAAAACAAAATCTTTCAAAATTTTTTATTGATTATCATTTAATACCTATGGTTTCCGCAATTTGGTCAATGCCACCACACGAGTCCAGCACAATGCCATTAAAGTTTTTTTTGAATTTTTTTCAAAATCATGGACTATTTAAACTAAAAGATAGACCGCAATGGTATACTGTAAAAAACAGAAGTAGAACATATGTTAATAAAATTTTAAGTAAAATTAGTGGGGAGTATTATAAAAATTATAAAGTTAATAAGATAAAAAGAGAATCAAATAGTGTAAAAATTTATTATGGAGATCATAGTGAATTTTTTGATTATGACAAAGTTGTCTTGGCAATTCATGCAGACGATGCACTTTGTTTAATTGATAATCCACTAAAGATAGAAAATGAAATACTTTCAAATTTTAATTATAAAAAAAATGTTGCGGTACTTCATACTGATGAAAATGTAATGCCAAAAAATAAAAAAGTTTGGTCATCATGGAATTCAAAGATAGATCCAAAAAATACTAAAAATAATTCAGTAACATATTGGTTAAATTTACTTCAAAATTTAAATATAAATAAAAATATTTTTTTAACTTTGAATTCATTTATTAAAATAGATGAAAAAAAAATAATTAAAAAAATTGATTTTACTCATCCATATTATAATCAGGAAACTTTAATGAATCAAAAAAAACTAAATTTAATACAAAATAAAAGAAATATCCTATTTTGTGGCAGTTATTTCGGTTATGGTTTTCATGAAGATGGAATAAAATCATCTTTAGAAATGGTAAAACATATAAATGATTAAAGAATCTTTTATATATAGTGGAGATGTAGTTCATAAAAGATTTAAACCAAAAGAACATTTTTTTAAGTACAAAGTATTTTCACTTTTTATTGATTTGTCAGAATTAGAAAAAATAGAAAAAAAAATACCTTTTTTTTCATATAACAAAATTAATTTAATAAGTTTTTTTGATAAAGATCATGGTGATAGAAATGGTTCTTCATTAAAAGTTTGGGTTGAAAAAAATTTAAATTCTCTTGATATAGAAACAAATGAAATTAAAATAAAGCTTTTATGTTATCCAAGGATTTTAGGTTATGTTTTTAATCCTTTAAGTATTTTTTTTGTCTATAATAAAAATTCATCCTTAATAGCAATTCTTTATGAGGTTAAAAATACATTTGGTGAACAACACACATATGTTTTTAAGGTAGACACAAATGAAAAATTAATAAAAAATAATTGTACAAAAAAATTTTATGTATCTCCTTTTATGGATTTATCATCAGAATATTTTTTTAAAATTTTAAATCCAGGAAATAAATTATCTGTAATTATCGATCAAAGGGATCAAGAAGGGAAACTCCTGTATGCATCACAAGATGGAATAAGGTCTGAATTATCTGCAAAAAATCTGATTTTTTCATATTTAAAACACCCTTTGATGACTTTTAAAATTATTTCAGCGATACATTTTGAAGCATTAAGATTATGGATTAAAGGAATTAATTTAGTTAAAAAAAAATTTAAAATTAAAAATAATATAACTATTGAGAAAAGATAATGATAAGCAATATTTCAGATAAAATAGTTTTTAGTGCTCTTAAAAATATAAAACACGGTAGAATTTATTTAACTAATTTTAATGGTGAAAAATATACATTCGGAAAAGTAAATGAAATTTTAAAAGTGAATATTAAGATTAACAAACCAGGTTTTACACTTGATGTTGTTAATAAAGGCAGTATTGGTATGGCGGAGTCATATATGCGTGGAGATTTCGAGACAGACAATTTATCCAAATTAATTGAAATAACAGCAAGAAATATAAAATTGATACATAGATTTTCAGGTGTACTAGATTTACCAATTATAAATTTTATTAAAAATGTTTTTTTAACAAATACAAAAAAAAGGAGCAAAAAAAATATTTCCAAACATTATGATTTAGGAAATGATTTTTTTTCTTTATGGTTAGATAAAAATTTAACTTACTCAAGTGCAATATTTGATAGCGATAAACAAGGTCTACATGAAGCTCAAAACAATAAATATCAAAAGTTAATTAATCTTTTAAAACCAAAAGAAAATAGTAAAGTTTTAGAAATAGGTTGTGGGTGGGGAGGTTTCGCAGAATATTTAGGCAAAAATTACAATGTCAAGTTAGACTGTATTACAATATCGCAAAAACAATACGAGTATGCCAAAGAAAAAATTCACAAAGCAGGTCTTAATGAAAAAGTAAATATAGAAATAAAAGATTATAGAGATTTAAAAGGAAAATATAATTCAATTGCATCAATAGAAATGATAGAAGCCGTGGGTCAAAAATATCTAGAAAGCTACTTTAAAACTATTAAAAGCAATCTTGCCGTAAATGGCAAGGTAGGTATTCAAGCCATAACAATTCATGATAGTTTGTTTGATAGGTATAAAACTAAACAAGATTTTATTCAAAAATATATTTTTCCTGGCGGCTTTTTACCTTCAAAAAAAAGTTTATTAGATCACGCTGAGTCAAATGGTTTAAAATTTAATGAATACAATTCATACGCAAATCATTATTCTGAAACATTAATAATTTGGAGAAAAGAGTTTAATAAGAAATGGGATTTAATTAAAAATCAAGGTTTTGATGTAACATTTAAAAAAATGTGGGAATTTTATCTTTCATACTGTGAAGCTGGATTTAAATCTAAAAATATAGATTTAATACAATTTTCAATGTGTAGTAAATGAAAAAGGTAAAATTTATATTTGCTTTAGTTACTTCAATTTTGTTAACTAGTTGCTCAATGAATAATATGAAACCAATTGATTTTAAAGATCAGAAACCCAGGTTAATTATTGAAGAATATTTATCAGGAAATGTAAAAGCTTGGGGAATTTTACAAAATAGATCAGGAAAAGTCACAAGGCAGTTTTCAGCTAATTTAAATGGTAAATGGGATGGGAAGCAATTAATTCTTGATGAGAAATTTGTCTGGAATGATGGTGAGATACAAACTCGACAATGGAAAATTAATAAGATTGACGAACATCACTATGACGGAACTGCAGGAGATGTAGTTGGTACAGCTAAGGGATATTCTTATGGTCCAGCATTTAAATTTGAGTATGTTTTACTAGTGCCTGTTAAAGGCAAAGAAATCAAAATTACTTTTGACGATTGGATATTTAAACAAGATGAAAAAATCGCAATCAATAGAGCAACAATGACAAAATTTGGATTTAGAGTTGCTGAACTTACTGTTTTTTTTGTTAAAGAATAATCGTTAATAGCTAATTTTTTTCATTCCTTTGTCTACTATCTTAAAGTAAATCCAATTTGGAAGAATTTGTAATATTTTCATTATAAAAGTAAAACTCTTCGGAAAATGAATTTCAAATGCATTTTTTTTAACTAGACCAACATAGATTTGGTCAGCAGCAAATTCTGGAGATCTTATCATTGGCATTGGAAAATCATTTTGATCTGTCATTGGTGTTTTAATAAAACCAGGGCTTATCAGAGTTACCTTTACATCTTTTCTTTTCATTTCAAAATATAGACTTTCAGCAAAACTTGTTAAGGCAGATTTTGAAGCACAATAAGCTCCTGCAGCAGGCAACCCTCTATATCCAGCAACAGATGATACAATTGAAATTTGTCCTGATTTTCTATTTTTATAATAGTTACAAACAGCATTAATAGAATTTAATGTACCAAAAAAATTTACTTCCATTATTTGTCTTACTTTATCTAAGTTTAATGATTTTTCTGATTTTGGATCATGTATTCCAGTACAAAAAACTGAAATATCAATATCTTTGAATTTTTCTTTAATATCATTAAATACCAATTTGCATTTTTCGCTATCAGTTACATCAAGAGAGTAAGGGAAAATACCATCGTGACTTTTTGAAATTTCATTTAATAAATTTTCTCTTCTAGCAGAAATTGCAACTTTCCAACCTTCTTTTGCAAATTTTATAGCTAAAGCTTTTCCAATACCACTACTTGCACCTGTAATCCAAATTACTTTATCCGTCATAATCAAATGATATATATATTATTATGTTAAAAAATAAATTTTTATCTTTTTTAATTTTTGCTTTAATTACATATTCCGCATCTTTTATTGGGGGCATAGCAACCATAACAAATAAAGAACCATGGTATTCTTCATTAACTAAAGCGAGTTTTAATCCCCCGGACTGGATATTTGCACCTGTATGGACAACGTTATATTTATTTATGACCATAGCAATATGGGCAGCATGGCATAAAAATTATAGAGACGTAAATTTGGTCTTTTATTATTTAATTCATTTAATTTTTAATACAACTTGGAGTATTGTTTTTTTTGTTTTTCATAATATTTTAATCGCACTATTTAATCTTGTAGTCTTAATTTTGTTTATTATTTTTTTAATGTTTAAATTTAAAAAAGTTAACAACATAAGTTTTATTTTAATGATTCCTTATTTACTTTGGTGTCTTTATGCATTAATTCTAAATTCTAGTTTGTTAATTTTAAATTAATTATGGATGATGTTGTAATAGTTGGTGGTGGAATAATAGGTGCTTCGACAGCTTATTTTTTATCTAAAGAAGGTAGAAAAGTAAAAGTTATAGAGAGAGATCCAACTTATAAACAAGCTTCGTTTCCGTTATCTTTAGGTGGTTTTAGAAGACAATTTTTTCAAAAAGAAAATATTTTACTTGGTAAATTTGCTAGAGAATTTATTTATCAAATACCAGAATTGCTAAAAACTGATAAAAATCCCAACCCTACTGCAAGCATGGTTCCAAATGGATATTTATTAATGTTTGGTCCTGAGCACGCAGAAGAACAATATAAAGCATTAGAAAATCATAAAGCTTGTGATGCAGGAACTAAAAATATTAAAGGTTCTGAATTAACGAAAATATTTCCATATATTAATAGTGAAGGAATTGAAACAGCAACCTTCACAGATAATAAAAGCGAAGGCTGGATTGATCCATTTATGTTTCATAGTGCTTTAAAAAGTAAAGCAATTGAACTTGGCGCAGAGTTTATTAAAGGTGAAGTAAAAAGTATTTCTGAAATAAAAGCTAAAACTATTATTTCAGCAGCTGGTTGTTGGACAAAAGAATTGTTAGATGACATTCCAGTAGTTCCACAAAAACATACAGTATTTAGAGTTAAGTGCCCGAAACATATACCTGAAATGCCTTTAACTGGTGATCTGACCACAGGAGTATATTGGAGACCAGAAGGAAAAGAATATTTAGCTGGATCGCCTAATTCTGTATTTGATGCAAAAGATTTGGAACCAGCATGGAATGATTTTGAAGAACTAGTTTGGCCCGCTCTTGCAAAAAGAATTCCTGCATTTGAAGAATTAAAATTAACTGGTGGATGGGCAGGGTACTATGATTGTAATAAATTAGACAATAATGCTGTTGTTGGAAAACATCCTAAATATGAAAACGTTTATTTAGCATCGGGTTTTACAGGCAGAGGATTAATGCAGGCACCAGGAGTGGGTAGAGCTTTGACTGAATTAATAACAACTGGATCATATCAAACAATTGATATTAGTGATTTTGCTGTTGAAAGAGTTTTGAGTAATAAAGTTAGACCCGAACCTTACGTTTTGTAATATTACTAAGTACCACAAAAAGTTTTGTATTTTTTATCACTATCTGGAGCAGGGGATTGATAATCAATATTTTGATTTGATTTCTCATATGGTTTTTCTAAAACATTAATTAATTTTTTTAACGGAGATAAATTATCACTATTTGCAGATTCTAATACTTCTTCAACTATGTGATTTCTTGGAATAACTAAAGGATTAACTGATTTCATTAAACGTAAATACTTTTCACGCGTATTATTATTTAGCTTTAGTCTTTCTTTCCATCTTTCTTTCCATGTGAGAAAGTTTTCATCATTATAGATTTTATTATAGTGAAAATTTTCATCCATTAAAAAACAAAATGTATTTGTATAGTCAGCTTTATTTTTGTGCATCCAAGTTAATAAATCAATTATTAAAACTTGGTCTTTTTGATCTTGACCAAATAAACCCAACTTGTCTCTCATCATATTAACCCATTTGGTCTCGTAACTTTTATCAAAACTATTTATAGTTTCAGTAGCAATTTCAATTGCTTTTTCTTTTTTTGGATCAATAAGAGGTATTAAACATTCTGCAAATCTTGCTAAGTTCCATTTTGTTATACTTGGTTGATTTAAATAAGCATATCTTCCTAATTCATCTATTGAACTAAAAACAGTTTTTGGATCATAAGTATCCATAAATGCACACGGACCATAATCAATTGTTTCACCAGAGATAGACATATTATCTGTATTCATAACTCCATGGATAAAGCCAACGCGCATCCAATTAACTACCAAGTCAATTTGAAGTTCAATTAATACTTTTAATAAATCTATAGCTTTGTTTTTAGATTTTTTAATATTTGGATAATGTCGATTTATCGTATAATCAACCAAAGTTTTTAACTCACTGTCATTTTTTCTCATAGCCACATACTGAAAAGTACCAACTCTTAGATGACTGGAGGCAACTCTTGTTAGTATGGCACCTTGTAATATATTTTCTCTTACAACATCTTCACCAGTTTTAACCACTGCCAGACTTCGAGTTGTTGGTATATTTAAGCTATGCATTGCTTCACTAATTATATATTCTCTTAGCATTGGACCTAGTGCAGCTCTTCCATCGCCATTTCTTGAAAAAGGTGTTTGTCCTGATCCTTTAAATTGAATATCAAATCTTTCATTATTTTTAGATATATGTTCACCGATCAAAACGGCTCTACCATCACCTAGCATAGTAAAATGACCGAATTGATGACCCGCATAAGCTTGTGCAATAGATTTAGATCCTTCGGGCAATGAATTTCCCGAGAATAATTTAGACAAATCATTTTTTTCTATAGATGAAAAATTTAATCCTAATTCTTCTGCTAGATTATAATTAAATATAGTTAATTCTGGAGATTTTACAGGGACAGGGGATATTTTAGATATAAAAGATTCAGGTAAATTTGAATAAGTATTGTCAAAACGCCAACCAATGGTCATTTTAAATTAGCTTACTTCTGCTTGGTTTTCTTTGGGTTTAACTTCAGTTTTAAATTGATTAGATATTTTTTGAACTTCTACTGATGATACTTTATATTCAGCACACATAGTTTCTTCGTCTTTACCGTGTCCAGTGACCATATTAACCATGTGTTCAGGAAAATGAAATGTTGTGAAAACAATTCCTTCTTTCACTTTATCTGTTACCTCTACTTTTAAAGCCACTTCACCTCTGCCAGAATAAAGTCTACCAATATCGCCAGTATTTAAGTCTCTTTTTTTAGCATCTTTAGGGTGTACTAATAATAAATCTTCAGAAACAATGTTAATATTACTGGTACGTCTTGTCATTGTAGCGGCATTGTAATGTTGAAGAACTCTACTTGTAGTTAAAATTAAAGGATAATCTTTTTGATTAGTTTCGATTTCAGTAGATTCTTTAAAATCAAAATTTTTAAGTCTACCTTTTCCAAGTTTAAAAGTTTCTTTGTGTAAAATTTGAGTATCAGTTCCATCTTCTTGTACAGGCCATTGTAAACCCATTTTTCCAAGTCTCTCTCTTGTTACTCCTTTAAAAAATGGAACAACATCTGCTATTTCAGCTAATACTTGATCAGCATCATAAGTTGGTTGATTAAATCCTAATTTTTGCATCATGTCAGTTACAATAACACCATCTGGTTTTGTTCCTGGTAGTGGTGGAACAGCTCTGTTAACCCTTTGAATTCTTCTTTCTGTATTAGTGAATGTTCCATCTTTTTCTAAAAATGTTGTTCCCGGCAACACTACTGTTGCAAGTTTGGCAGTTTCACTCATAAAAATCTCTTGTACAACTAGCAATTCAAGGGAATTCATCGCATCAACCACATGAGCGCTATTAGGATCTGTTTGAACAATATCTTCCCCAATAATCCAAACCGCTTTAACTTCTTTGTTAATAGCTCCATCAAACATCTGAGGAATTTTTAATCCAGCTTTTGTTGGATGAATAACTCCATATTTTTCTGTATAAAAGTTTTGAATTTTTTTATCTGAAACTTCGAAATATCCTGCGCCCTGGTGAGGTTGGCATCCCATGTCAGCAGCACCTTGAACATTATTTTGTCCTCTTAAAGGATTAACTCCGACTCCTTTTCTCCCAATGTTTCCAGTTATCATTGCAAGGTCAGCAATTAACATTACAGTTTTAGACCCTTGTTCTTGCTCAGTAACTCCAAGACCATGAAACTCCATTGAATTTTTGGCAGTAGCATAAGCAATAGCCGCTTCTTTAACCATTTGTTTGTCTACACCTGCAACTTTAGCCAACTGATCAACATCTTGTCTTTCGATTTCTTTTAAAAAATTATCAAAACCTTCTGTTCTATCTCTTACAAAATCTTTATCATAAAGTTTTGATTTTATAATAAAATGTAACATCATATTTAATACAGCTACATTCGTTCCAGGCCTTAGTTTGATATGATAATCAGCGAGTTTGGCAAGTTCAGTAGTTATAGGGTCTAATACTATTAGTTTTTTACCTTTCATTACTTGTTGTTTAATTTTTGCACCTGTAACAGGGTGAGCATTTGTTGGATTAGCTCCAATAACCATAAATAAATCTGCGTGGTAAATATCTTCTGTAGAATTTGTAGCAGCTCCAGTACCAAAAGTTTGTTGCATTCCCCAAGCAGTAGGTGAGTGACAAATTCTTGCACAACAATCAATATTATTAGTTCCAATTACTGCTCTGATCATTTTTTGGAAAACATAGTTTTCTTCATTAGTACATCTAGCTGAAGAAATACCAGCAACTGAGTCAGGACCATTTGCTTTTACTATTCTATTTAATTCTTTCTTAATAAAGTCATACGCATCATCCCATGATGCCTCTTCAAATTTGCCATTTTTTTTAATTAATGGAGTTTTTAACCTATCTGGGTGATCATAAAAACCAAATGCATATCTACCTTTAATACATGTGTGTCCCGCATTTACTTCCGTTTCTTTTGGAGTATCTATTGCGATAACTTTATTATCTTTAATAGAAGCTTCTAAGTTACAACCAACACCACAATAAGAACATGTGGTTCTCACTTTTTCATCAACAGCAACTGATTTTGATTGAAACACATCTGATATTGCATCTGTTGGACATGTATGAGCGCACGCACCACATGATACACAAGATGAATCTCCAAACAACATATCGTTATCTGTTGTAATTTTAGATTCAAATCCTCTACCGCTCATAGTTAAAACAAACGAACCTTGAATTTCATCACAAGCTCTTACACACCTTCCACAATTAATACAATTATCCAAATTCATTCTCATGTAATCATGAGATGCATCCTTAGGAATACCCTTGTGTTGTTTTGGACTATTATACCTATGATTAGATATACCCAAGTCGTTAGCAACATCTTGAAGTTCACAATTATTATTTACTTCACAAGTTCCACATTCCATTGGATGATCTGTTAAAACTAATTCAACAATATTTTTTCTTAGATCTGTTAAATTTTCATTATTGGTAAAAATATGTTGATTTTCACCAACAGGAGTATGGCATGAAGCTACAATTTTTGTTGGACCATCCTTCTCTAAAGCCACTTCAACCGAACAAACTCTACAAGCTCCGTAAGGTGCTAGATTAGGATCGTCACATAAAGTTGGTACTTTTTTTTCTCCAAGATAACTTTTTACAAATTTTAAAATAGAAGTATGTTTAGAACCAATTTCATATGGTTTTCCATCTATATAAGCAATTTTTCTTTTTTCTGAGCTCATTAATTTTCTTTTATCATATCATTTTTCATTTCGTCCCCAAAATACTTTAGTATATTCATTATAGGAGTAGGTATTGCACCACATAAGGCGCATAAACAACCTTTTTTCATTGTTACTAGCAATTCATTAAGTAGTTTTAGTGGGATTTTAGATGTTTTACTTTTTAATTGATCAAACATCTCTTTTCCTCTGTAAGAGCCAAGTCTTCCAGGGAAACATTTTCCACACGATTCTTCTGCAGTGAATTCAAATAAATGATGAATATAATCAACCATAGGAAAATCTTTTGGTATACTTACAATACTTGCATGACCCAACATAAAACCAGCTGTTGTAAATTCCTGAAAATCAAGGTTTAATTTTTCAACTTCTTTTATTGGTATTACTCCTCCCAAAGGTCCTCCAACTTGTAAAGCTTTTATGGGCTCTTTAAACCCTCCGCCTATATCATATAAAACTTGTTTCATTGGCGTTCCCATTTCAATTTCATAAACACCTGGATTATTAAAAAAACTGTCGAGACAGACTAACTTTGTTCCAGCTGATTTTTTATTTCCTATGGCAGAAAATTTTTCAGGTCCATTTATTAGAATTCCAGTTGCTGCCGCAAGCGTTTCTACATTATTAACAACAGTAGGTTTTTTATATAATCCTTCAGTAACAGGGAAGGGAGGCCTGACATCAACTTCGGCTCTTCTACCTTCTATAGATGCAATTAATGCAGTTTCCTCTCCACATATATATGCTCCTTGGCCAATACATATATTTAAATCAAAAGAAAATTTTGTTCCAAGAATGTTATTTCCTAGCAAGCCTTCTTTTTTTAAAGAATTAATTGAAGCATTTAAAGATTCAATTGATTTAGGATATTCACCCCTTATGTACAAAACTCCTTCATCACTTCCAATAACATAGCCACAGATAATCATACCAAATATTACCTTTAATGGTTGGTCTTCTAGTAAATATCTATCTGAATAAGCTCCAGAGTCACCCTCATCTGCATTGCAAATAACATATTTTTTTTCTGATTTTGCTTTACTACAAAAGTCCCATTTCATTCCAGTCGGAAAACCAGCGCCACCTCTACCAGTTAAATTTGAATCCAAAAGAGATTTAATTATTTTTTGTTTGTCAGCATTTATAAATTTTACTAAATGTTGTTTAAACCTATCAAGATCTGAAGTCTTATCATCCATTAAAAAACTCGTTGAAGCAAAGCTCTTTGAAAAGAATTTTTCTTGCTCTAAATCTCTACCTTTAATTATATCATCAATTTTATTTATGTCGCTTCCAGCATAGTTTTGTCCATTATAATGGAAAGCATTATTCTCATAGCAATATCCCAAACAAAACATTTCACCAACTTTATCATCACCAAGTTTATCTTTTAATTTTTTCTTTAATGGCCCTTGTGTTCCTGCGCACATACATGCACTTCCATTGCAAACAAAAGCTTTTTTCTCTCTATGTGCAGGTCTTAAAAATTCATAGAAACTCTCAGCTCCATGCAAAGTAGAAACTCCCACATGGTATTTATCTGCAATCTCTTTCATTCCTTCAGCGCTTTTAGAATTTAAAGACCTTTCAGATAATTTTTGAAATAAATTATCTTTTAAACCTATTCTTCCAGATAATTTGCTTATATTTTTTGACATATAGTTTAAAATAAAACTCTTTCTTTGTTTGTATATATATTAAAACTATCTTTTTTCACAAAGCCTAATAATGTCATATTAAACCTTTTGGCTAAATCTATAGCTAGACTTGTTGGCGCACCAACTCCAGCCATAAGACCAATATTAGACATTAATCCTTTTTGAATTAATTCAAAATTTAATCTTCCTGAGCAGGCAATAAATTGAGAATGATTATCAATTAGTTTTTCTTTATGTGAGTGACCTATAAGTTTATCTAAAGCATTATGTCTTCCAACATCTTCTCTTGTTGCAATCACTTTTCCATTTTCATCGATCAAAGAACTTGCGTGAATACCACCTGTTTTAGAAAATTCAGATTGTTCGTTTGTTAGTAGTTCTGGAGATTTTAAAATAATTTCTTTTTTAATTTTAGGATAAGAGGTATCTAATTTATTTTCTTTAATTACCTCGACTGTTTCAAGAGAAGTTTTTCCACAAACTCCACATGAAGAATTAGTTATAAAATTTCTTTTTATTTTTCCAATATCAATGTTTTTAGTGTTGTTTATAGTTGTAACTATTTTATTTTGAATATTAAAATCTCCTACTTTTTCTCCTATTTTTTCTATATTTTCTATATCAGAAAAATTTTCTATTATTCTTTCATTAAATAAGAAGCCGGATATTAAATCTTCATCATTTCCTGGCGTTCTCATTGTAATGGATAATTGATCAGTTACCCACTTTCCATCAACCTTATATTTAAGATTCATCTCAAGAGGCTCTTCTACTGAAACAGAATCTTTTATTTCTTCAGTCGAACTATCTTTTAACTTTACAACATTATATTTTATATCCATTTACAAAGGGTACTTTTTTTTTAAAATAAATCGATTTAAAATTACTCCAAAAATTAAAACAATAATAGTACCTGAAATAATTGGATTTATTATATAATCTAAAGATACGCTGCCCATTATTACAATTAAGGGATTACCGCCTGCTGGAGGATGGGTTATATTTAACATAATCATCAAAGCCACACCTGCTCCAACTGCTATAGGCAAATTAATGTATAAAGGGAAAGGAATAAAATAAAGAACAAATATACCAGCTAAAGATGTTGTCAGATGTCCAAAAAAAATATTTTTCGGTTGTGCAAATGGACTTTCAGGATATCCATAAAGTAAAACCATAGTAGAACCAAAAGAAGCAATTAAAAAAATTCCAAATTCTGTTTTATATGTAAGAAGGGTTAATGCACCAATTGTAATAGCAGAAAAGAAACCAGCAATTAAAGCTTTTATAATAATTGAATTTTTCATTTTATAATTTTAATGCTTTTGAAACTGCTTTAAAAGGTAATAACAAACAATCTTTTCTAGAAATATTTTTTTTATCAAAAATTTGTTTAAAAATTTTCCACTCTTTTGGAATATTTGCAAGATTATCTTCAAAAAAGTTTTCAATTTCATTTAACAAACTTTTAATACTTTCAACTGGTTTATTAATTGAACTACTCGATAAAAGACTTACAGAGGCCTGACAATATATGCAAGATTTACACTGATAGCCAAAGTCTATAATTTTATTTTTCTTAACTTTTAAGCTTATTTCCATTTTATCTCCACAAATAGAGTTTTTCTGTACTGCCTTATGTGTGTGGTCTTTAATTACTTTGTTATTTTCAGTATTTGACGCAATTTGTAAAATTTTTAAGTCCATTTTAAATTCTTTTAATAAACAATTAATAATTTATATTTCTTTTGATGATTGAAAACAACATTCTAGGTATAATTCTGGCAGGGGGTAAATCAAGTAGATTTGGTGAAGATAAATCGACTGTAAAATTAGGCAACAAAACTTTATTAGATCACACTGTAAGTAAAATAGAAAATGAATTTAATGAAATACTGGTTATTTCAAATAATAAAGACTTCAATTTTAAAAATAATAAAATTAACCTTGTGGAAGATTGTATAGAAGGCCAGCTCGGACCCTTAGTTGGTATACTTACAGCAATGAAGTGGGTTACAAAAAATAAAAAAAACTATAAATGGATAGCATCGTTTCCTTGTGACACACCTTTTTTTGATATTAAATTAATAAGTGAATTAAAAATTAAAGTTAAAGAAACATCAAAAAAACTTATTTTTTTAAATAGCAATAAAAAAAGACATAATATTTTTGGTTTATGGTCACTGGATTTAATTGAAATATTAGAAAAAGATATAAAAAATAGCTTTAGAAAAGTAGA
>CACGPA010000014.1 GCA_902574725.1 uncultured Pelagibacteraceae bacterium | reverse complement strand
CGATGGTGGAAAATATAATAAAAAAAACAAAGGTTTTGATCATGCAAAATATTTAATTAAAAAAGGATGTAAAATTATCGATATTGGTGGAGAGTCCACAAGGCCAGGCTCTAAAGAATTAAAAAAAAAAATAGAGTGGAAAAGAGTTAGCAAAACTTTAGAAAAAATTAAAAAATTAAATAGTTTTATTTCTTTAGATACAAGAAAAAGCTGGATAATGGAGAAAGGAATTAATTATAAAGTAAATTTGATCAATGATATTTCTGGATTAAATTATGATTCTAATACAATAAATGTTCTTAAAAAAACAAATACTCCTTTTGTGATACATCATATTCAAGGAAGTCCAGAAACTATGCAAAAAAATCCAAAATATAAAAATGTCCTTTTAGATATTTATGATTTTTTTGAGAGAAAAATTAATGAAATTAGAGCTAAAGGCATTAAACATAATAATATTATTTTAGATCCTGGGATTGGATTTGGTAAAAACTTGAAACATAATATTATCTTAATACGTAATATTTCCCTTTTCCATTCGCTTGGATTTCCTATAATGTTAGGACTTTCAAGAAAAAGATTTATTAAAGATTTATCTGGAAATAATGATAGTAAAGAAAGGTTGGGTGGCACTATATCATCTGGTTTGTATGCTATGATGCAAGGAGTTCAAATAATGAGAGTTCATAATATCAACGAAGTAAATCAAAGCATTAAGATCTTTAAAACATTAAATTTTAAATAATGCCCAATAAATATTTTGGTACAGATGGAATCAGAGGAAGAGTTAATGAAGGAAATATTAATGGAGAAATGTTTTTTAAATTTGGTTTGGCAGCAGGTACATATTTTAAGAATCTAAAAAAAACAAAACAAACAGCAATTATTGCTAAGGACACTAGATTATCAGGATATACTTTAGAACCAGCTTTAGTTTCCGGTTTAGCGTCTGCGGGAATGCATGTTTATACTTTAGGACCTTTGCCAACTAATGGTCTTGCAATGTTAACTAAAAAAATGAAAGCAAATATGGGCATAATGATAACAGCTTCGCATAATCCATATTATGACAATGGGTTGAAACTATTTGGTCCAGATGGACTTAAATTATCAGACAAGATTGAAAAAAAAATTGAAAAATTAATAGAATCTAAAATAAATAAAAATTTATCAAAACCAGAAATCCTTGGAAGAGTAAAAAGATTAGAAGATGCCAATGATAGATATATTAAAATTTTAAAAAACAATTTTCCAAACAACTTTAGTTTGAAAGGAATAAAAATCGCCATAGATTGTGCAAATGGAGCAGGATATAAATCAGGACCAAAACTTTTAAAATCATTAGGAGCAAAAGTATATGAGATTGGCACATCACCCAATGGCTTAAATATTAATGATAAGTGTGGATCAACATTTCCTAATAAAATTAAATTTTTAGCTAAAAAACACAAAGTGAATTTAGGCATATCTTTAGATGGAGACGCAGATAGAATTATTTTGTGTGATGAAAAAGGAAAAATAATTGACGGAGATCAAATAATTGCAATGTTGGCAAATAGATGGAAGAGAAAAAAAATACTAAAAGGCGGAGTTGTTGGTACTTTGATGTCTAATTATGAGTTACAAAATTACTTTAGAGAACAAAAAACAAAGTTTTTAAGAGCCAATGTTGGAGACAGATATGTTAAAGAAAGTATGCAAAAAAATAGATTTAATCTAGGAGGAGAACAATCAGGTCATATTATATTAGGAAAATTTGCAACAACAGGTGATGGACTTCTAGTAGCACTGGAAGTTTTGTTTTCAATGAGAAAAGGAAAAAAAGCCAGTGAGTTACTAAATGTTTTTAAACCTATGCCTCAAATTTTAGAAAATATTCTTGTCCGGGATAAAAATATAATAAATGAATTAAAGTGTAAAAAAGCAATTAAAAAATCTAAAAAACTAATGGGAAAAAATGGAAGGCTTTTAGTTAGAAAATCTGGTACAGAGCCAAAGATTAGAATTATGGGAGAGTCACATAATAAAAATTTGATTATAAAATGTATAAAAATAATTAAACAATCAATAAAATATTGAAACCTAAGTCTAAAATTTTAATAATTGCAGGATCTGACTCTTCTGGAGGTGCAGGTATACAAGCTGATATTAAAACTGTCACTGCACTTGGTTCATATGCTATGACCGCAATAACTGCCGTAACTTCTCAAAACACTACAGGTGTAAAATCAATTTCATCTATATCATCTAAAGAAATATCAAAACAAATTGAATTTACTTCAAAAGATATTAAACCTGATGCAATTAAAATTGGAATGCTTCATTCAGTTGAAGTTATCAATGCAGTATTAAAGTCTTTAAATAAAATAAATGTAAAAAAAATTATTTTAGATCCCGTGATGGTTGCTAAAGGAGGAACTAAATTAATTGATAATCGTTCAATTAAAATTTTAAAATCAAAGTTAATAAAAAAAGTTAGTTTAATAACACCAAATATTCCTGAGGCAGAAATTTTAACAAAAACAAAAATTGTTACAGAAGATGATATGATCCGCGTTGCAAGAATTTTAGTGAGTCTAGGAGCAAAAAATGTATTGATAAAAGGTGGGCATCTCAAATCAAGAATTATGCGAGACATTTTTTTGAGTAAAAATAAAATATCAATTTTTAAAAATAAAAAAATTAACACAAAAAATACACACGGTACCGGATGCACATTATCTAGTGCTATTGCTACATATTATTCATGTGGAAAAACATTAAAGAAATCTTGTGAGATGGCGATTAAGTATGTTAACCATTCAATTGGTACAGGACCAAAGTATGGCAAGGGTCATGGACCAATAAATCATTTAAGTACAATAAATATAAATAAAAAGTTTAGATGAAAAATGTAGTTGTTGTTGGGTCTCAGTGGGGTGATGAAGGTAAAGGAAAAATTGTTGATTGGTTATCAAGTGAAGCTGATGTTGTAATTAGATTCCAAGGCGGACATAATGCTGGTCATACATTAGTAATAAATGGTGTTACATATAAATTAAGATTATTACCATCAGGTATAGTAAGAAAAAATAAAATATCTATTATCGGAAATGGTGTTGTAGTTGATCCATGGGCTTTACTCGATGAAATTCAAGAAATTAAATCAAAAGGAGTTGAAGTAACTGAAAAAAATTTAATTATATCTGAAGCTGCGAATTTAATTTTACCATTTCATAGAGAAATGGATGAAATAAGAGAAGATGCAGCTGGAAAGGCCAAGATTGGAACAACAAGAAGAGGAATTGGACCAGCGTATGAAGATAAGGTAGGCAGAAGATCAATAAGAGTAATGGATTTGGTTTCAGAAAAAAACCTTAACCATAGACTTGAAACAGTATTAATGCATCACAATGCAATTAGAAAAGGCCTTGGTAAAGAAATTTATAAAAAAGAAAATCTATTGAAAGATTTGCTTGAAATAGCTCCTGAAATTTTAAAATATTCACAACCAGTTTGGAAAAAGATTGATGAGTTTAAATCACAAGGAAAAAAAATATTATTTGAAGGAGCTCAAGGAATTTTACTTGATGTGGATCATGGAACTTATCCATTTGTAACTTCTTCAAACACAGTAGCAGCAACGGCTGCAACAGGCTCAGGTTGTGGTCCAAATTCTATAAATTATGTGTTAGGAATTACCAAGGCATATACTACAAGGGTAGGTGAAGGACCTTTCCCAACTGAATTGACAGACAAAGTAGGCGAAGAACTTGGAACTAGAGGAAAAGAATTTGGAACAGTTACTAGCCGTAAAAGAAGATGTGGATGGTTTGATGGGGTTTTAGTTAGACAAACTATTAAAATTTCAGGAATTGATGGAATTGCTTTAACAAAATTAGATGTACTAGATGAGCTTGATGAAATTAAAATGTGTATTGCTTATGAGGTTGATGGAAAAAAAATTGATTATTTACCTGGAGCCGTTGATGATCAATTAAAAGTAAAGCCGGTTTATAAAACTTTTAAAGGTTGGAAATGCTCAATTAAAGGTATTAAAAAAATTTGATAATCTTCCAGATAATGCAAAAAATTATATAAACGAATTAGAAAAATTTATAGAATGTAAAATATCTAGCATTTCAATTAGTCCAGAAAGAAATGATACGATATTAATTGAAGACCCTTTTAAAATTTAGTTTGCTGACAAAAGATTTTTTGATCTAGCTGAATTTAACATATGCTTTTGAAGTTTTTCAAAAGCTTTATTTTCTATTTGTCTTATTCTTTCCCTGCTAATCTTAAATTTTTTGCTTAAATCTTCTAATGTTACTGGTTCATCAGCTAGCCTTCTTGAGTAAAGAATATCTTTTTCTCTTTCATTTAATATTTTTACAGAATCTTGTAAAAGATCTTTTCTTTGTTTCATTTCTTCTTGTTGAGAAAATTTAAGTTCTTGATCCATTTCTTTATCAATTAACCAGTCCTGCCATTCATCTCCATCTTCTCCAATAGGAGTGTTTAAGGAATGTTCTTTTCCTGAAAGACGTCTGTTCATTGAAACAACTTCTTCTTCATTAACATTAAGTCTATTAGCTATATTTTTAACATGTTCATCTTTTAAATCACCTTCAGCTTTAGGAGCAATTTGGTTTTTTAATTTTTTTAAATTGAAAAAAAGTTTTTTTTGTGCGGTCGTAGTGCCAATCTTCACTAAACTCCAAGATCTTAATATGTATTCTTGTATTGAAGCTTTAATCCACCACATTGCATATGTTGCTAACCTAAAACCTTTTTCAGGTTCAAATTTTTTAACAGCCTGCATAAGGCCAACATTACCTTCAGAAATCATTTCATTTAAAGGAAGACCATAACCTTTATATCTCATTGCAATTTTTGCAACCAATCTTAAGTGACTAGTTACTAATTTTTCAGCAGATTTAATATTTCCAGTTGTTTTCCAATTTTTAGCCAACATATATTCTTCTTCAGAATCAAGCATAGGAAATTTTTTTATTTGCTCTAAATATAGACCCAATCCTCCTTCATTTGAGAGAACAGGAAATTTCATAGATCTTGTTGTCATAATGGTATTTATTTAATAAATTTTTTTAATAATACAATGATATTATTTATTAGTGTTTCTTAGCTTTTTTAACACTATGTTTAAATCTTGTGGCAAATTTGAGGTAAATTCTAATTTTTTTTTGTTAATAGGGTGAATAAAGCCTATAGTTTTTGCATGCAAAAACTGCCTATCAAGATTTAAGATAGATTTCTCTAAATCAGAATTTATATTTTTAAATTTTTTAAATTTTTTTTTATACTTTTTGTCACCCAAAATATTATTTCCTTTATAGCTCATGTGAACTCTAATTTGGTGAGTTCTACCAGTTTCAAGTTTGCATTCAACAAAGCTAAATGTTGGAGTTTTTTCATTTTCAAAAACTTCAAGTGTTTTGTAATTTGTAATTGCTTTTTTTCCTTTTGATATTCCAACTTCCATTAGTTGTCTATTTTTAGAACTTCTAGTAATCAGTGTTTCAATTTTTCCAGATTGTGGTTTTAGTTTGCCCCATATTAATGCTTGATAAGTTCTATTTACCGAATGCTCTTTAAATTGTTTTGATAAATTTTCATGTGTAAGATTGTTTTTTGCTATTACAACTAATCCCGATGTATCTTTGTCTATTCTATGAACAATCCCAGGTCTTACTTCGTCACCAATATTTGATAAATTTTTACTATCATAATAAATTAATGCATTAACCAAAGTTTTATCATAGTCCCCAGCACCTGGATGCATTGATATTTTAGCTGGCTTGTTTACAACTAGTAAATTTTCATCTTCATATGCAATATCCAGTTTTAAGTTGTAGGGTTTTAAAGTAATTTTTTTTGCTTTTGGTATTTCAATCTCAATATTATCATTCACATTGATTTTTTTTGAAGGATTATAAATAGCTTTATTATTTATTTTTAATTTTTTATTTATAATTAAATTTTTGATCCTAGTTCTACTTAGATCTTTTTTATTATTTGATATAAATTGATCGACTCTTTGACCTTTTTCATAATCTTTAACAATTAAATTAATGATATTTTTCATAAATTATAATATTAATACTATATGCGCTTGTAGCTCAACTGGATAGAGCGCCTGACTTCGGATCAGGAGGTTCTGGGTTCGACTCCTAGCAGGCGCGCCATTTATTCACCAATATTGATTAATGTTCCTTTTTTGCGTGCTTTACTAAAAGAGTAGTAAAATAAAGAAATTGCTATGAATAAATATAATCCATTTAAATAAAATGCTATAAAAATATTTTCTGTATTTACATATCCGTTCATCAATATATTTCTTGCTTCCTCAAAAATATAAACAAGCGGAAGTAAGTATGCAATTTTCTGAAAAATTTCAGGTAATATTTCCACAGGATAATAAATACAACCAAATGGAGCTAGCAAAAACATAGTTGACCATGCAATATTTTCGAAAGATGGCCCAAATCTTAGCAAACCTGATGACACAAGTATACCTAAGGTTATTCCAAATATGTAAAGACTTAAAAATAAGAAAAATAAACTAAATCCAAGATTCAATAAAGAAATTCCAAAAAGTGGAGATGTTAATAAAATTGCAGGCACTAAACCAATAAGGGATCTAATTAAGGCTGTAAATATTAATGAAATTAAAATTTCACTTTTTTTAATAGGAGTAATAAATAAATTTGTAAAATTTCTACTCCATATTTCTTCAAGAAATAACATATTAAAACCAATACTTGTTCTAAATAAAAAATCATAAAGGATTGCACACGTTAATATTACGCCAACGGTGTTATTATAGTAAGAACTATAAGTTGAAAAAAAAAGGGAAATAAAACCCCACAAAGTTATTTGTATTGTAGGCCAGTAGATTAAATCTAAAATTCTAGGAAAAGATCTAGTTATTAAAAAAAAATGTCTTAAAAAAAGTCCATACATTCTAATAAAATTCATTTTAATTCCTAACAAGTTTTAAAAAAACTTCTTCCAGGTTTTGTCTTCCATGTTTTTTGATTAAATCTTTTGGTTTACCTTCATCAATAATAGAGCCATTTTTCATCATCATGATTGAGGAGCATAATCTTGTCACTTCATCCATGTTGTGAGAAGCTAATAAAATAGATACTTTATTTTCTTTCTTGTAATTTTCTAAAAAAGTTCTAACAAAATCTCCTATTTCAGGATCCAAGGATGCCGTAGGTTCATCTAGTAGCAATACGCTTGGATCATTGATTATTGCTTTTGCTAAACTTATTCTATTTTTTTGCCCAGAAGATAGTTCACCAGTTATTCTATTTAGTAGATTTTCTAATCTTAATTTATTTACTAAGTAATCAATTTTTTCTTTTAAATTTTTAACAGAATATAGTTTGCCATATACAATTAAATTTTGCTTTACAGTTAGTTTTTTTGGCAATTCAATATAAGGAGAAATAAAGTTAATTTTTTGAAGAATATCATTTCTATATTTTTCTATCTTTAATCCATTAATTAATACCTCCCCACTACTAGGTTTAAGAAGCCCTAGTATCATTCCAATGGTTGTAGTTTTTCCCGATCCGTTAGGTCCAAGTAATCCTACTATCTCATTTTCTTTAATCTCAAAATTAATATTTTTGACAGCTTCTTTTGATCCGTAAGATTTTTTTAAATTTATTACTTTTATAGAATTTTGCATTATTTTATTGATGCTCTTTTTAATCTATCATTAATTGCTTCACCAAAACCTATGTTTGGAATTTTTTCAACTGCAATACCTTTATAATTTTTATTTTTAATTTTTCTTAAAATTTTGTACAAATTTTTTGCCGCTTGTTTTAAATTTTTTGTTTTACTAAGGTAATAATAATTTTTAGAAGTTTTTTTTCTTTTTTTAACTAGAATAAATGCCTCACCAAACTTAGGTTTCAAAATATTTAATCTTATTGGTATTCCAGGTGAATAATGTAATTTTGATTGTCCTGGTATAGTAGTTTTTTCTAGTTTGCTATATTTTATATTTCTTTTTAAAATATAGTTTATCCTGGATCTTTCCATCCCCCCTAATCTTAAAATTTTTGGCCTACCTACCAAACTAATAATGGTTGATTCTAATCCAATTTTACATCTGCCACCATTGAGAATAAACTTAATTTTTTTTCCAAATTCTTCAATAACATCCTCTCTTGAAATGGGACTTATTTTAGTTGAAATATTTGCGCTAGGTGCTGCTAAAGGATAACTTAATTTTTTTAAAAGTTTTTTTGTTAAAGGGTGACTAGGAAATCTGATTGCTAAAGTTTTTTTATTATTAGTAACATTTTTAGAAATTTTACTATCTTTTTTTAATTTTAAAACAAAAGTAATTGGACCTGGGCAAAATTTTTTATACATTTTATAAAAATGATTGTTTATATAACAATCATTTTTAAGTGTTTTGAGACTGTTATAATGAACAATCAGAGGATTTTTTTTGTGTCTTTTTTTCAATATAAATATTTTTGAAGTAGCCTTATTAGAATAAGCATTTCCAGCAAGTCCATATACAGTTTCTGTTGGTATTGCTACACACTCATTTTTATCTAAATAATATTTAGATTTTTTAATATTTGAAAGATTGTTTTTCATGTATTAATACCAACTATTATATGAAAGATAAAAATTTACTAGATGATATTAAAAACAAATCTCTAAATGAACTTACAGAACTAGCTAATTCTATAATAGAAAGACTTGAAAATGAAAAAAATTTAGAATTATTAATAAATGATTATCAAAAACTAATAAAACTAAATAATTTAATTGAGAAAAAATTTCAGAATACTTCAAGAGAAATATCTCAAGAAACTAGAAATAAAATTAATTTAGTTTTAAGTAAGAAAAATGGAAAAAAAACTAAATAAAATTGCAAAGGATACAAATCAATTCCTTTTAAAATTTTTATTAAATCAAAAAAAAACTGATTTAATAAAATCCATGAAATATGGTTTGCTTCCAGGAGGTAAGAAAATTAGATCAAAATTAATTATAGATGTAGGGAAAATTTTTAAGATTAACTATAAAAATCTTATTTATTTAAGTGCAGCTGTAGAATGTATACACGCATATTCGCTAATTCACGATGATTTACCATGCATGGATAATGATAATCTTAGAAGAGGAAAATTATCAACACATAAAAAATTTGGCGAATCAACAGCAATTCTTGCTGGCAATTCATTATTAACAATTGCATTTGAAATTTTAAGTCAAAAAAAATTTAGTATTAATGACAAAATCAAAATTAAACTAATTAATTTAATTTCCAAAAGTTCTGGACACTCTGGAATAGCAGGAGGGCAGTATTCAGATTTAAATTTTGAACATAGAAAAATTCCTTTAAATAAAATTATTGATATGCAAATAAAGAAAACTGGAAAACTATTTAGCTTTTGTTGTACAGCTCCAGTTATAATTTCTAAAAAAAATAAATACCTTAGTAGCTTTAATAAGTTAGGTTCAGATATCGGTTTGTTATTTCAAATAGCTGATGATCTAATTGATTACAAAGGTAATACAAAAAAAGTAGGAAAAAAAACAAAAAAAGATATTAGAAAAGGAAAAGCAACTTTAATTAGTTTACTAGGCTATAAAAATACTATTAAATATGGTGATAAAATAAAATTAAATATTTACAAAAAAATTAATAAATTTGGAAAAAAAGCAGATGATTTAAGAAATACTGTCAATTTTATTTTAGAAAGATCAAAGTGAATAAACAATATAAATTTTTAGAGAATATTAATTTTCCATCAGATATCAGAAAACTTTCTGAGCCAGATTTAAAAATATTGGCTAACGAAGTTAGAACAGAGATGATTGATGCAATTTCAGTTACTGGAGGACATTTAGGTGCTGGTTTAGGAGTTGTTGAACTTACTGTTGCTTTACATTATGTATTTAATACACCAAATGATAAATTAATTTGGGACGTTGGCCATCAAACTTATCCACATAAAATATTAACTGGAAGAAAAGATAAAATGAGAAGTTTAAGACAAGGGGGTGGATTATCAGGATTTACTAAAAGATCTGAAAGTGAATATGATCCTTTCGGAGCAGCACATAGCTCAACTTCAATATCATCTGCTTTAGGAATAGCTACAGCAAATAAACTATCAAACAAATCAAATGATGTAATTGCGGTAATAGGTGATGGCGCAATGAGTGCTGGAATGGCTTACGAGGCAATTAATAATGCAGGTGCAAGCAAAACTAAAATAATTGTAATTTTAAATGATAACGACATGTCTATTGCAAAACCAGTTGGTGCAATGCGAACATATCTAGCAAAAATTTTATCAGGAAAATTATATTTTAACTTTAGAGAGACAATAAAATTAATAATATCAGCTTTTTCAAAAAGATTTAGCAATAAAGCTGGTAAAGCTGAGGATTTTTTAAGAAGTGCTGTTACTGGTGGTACTTTATTTAGTTCGATGGGTTTTTATTATATGGGCCCAATTGATGGACATGACATAAATGATTTAGTTTCTTTATTAAAAAATGCTAAGGAAATAAATCACGACGGTCCTATTATGATTCACATAAAAACAGAAAAAGGCAAAGGTTATAAGTTTGCAGAAAAATCAGAAGATAAGTTCCATGGAGTATCAAAATTTAATGTAAACACTGGAGTTCAAGAAAAAACCAAATCAAATGTACCTGCCTATACCAAAGTTTTTGCAAATACTTTATTAAAACATGCTGAAAAAGACAGTAAAATTATTGGAATAACCGCTGCAATGCCTTCAGGGACGGGAATGGATATTTTTGGAAAAAAATTTCCATCAAGAATGTTTGATGTTGGAATAGCTGAACAGCATGCAGTAACATTTGCTGCTGGTTTGGCAACCGAAGGTTATAAACCATATGCAGCTATATATTCTACTTTTTTACAAAGAGCCTACGATCAAGTGGTACATGATGTAGCTATTCAAAGTTTACCAGTAAGATTTGCAATTGACAGAGCAGGATTAGTTGGCGCTGATGGACCAACTCATGCAGGCTCTTTTGATATAACTTATCTAACAACCTTACCAAATTTTGTTGTTATGGCAGCAAGCGATGAGGCAGAACTTGTGAGAATGATAAATACTTCAGTAGATATTAATGACAAGCCTTCTGCTTTTAGATACCCAAGAGGAAACGGTATTGGAGTCGAAATACCAAACATTAGTGAAAAATTAGAAATTGGAAAAGGCAGAATTATTAAAGAAGGAAAACAAGTTGCAATTCTAAACTTTGGCGCAAGATTAAATGAATGTTTGATTGCATGTGAAAACTTAAAAAAAAAAGGTATTAACTTAACTTTATTCGATGCACGATTTGCTAAACCTTTAGACAAAAATACTATTTGGCAATTAGCAAGAGATCATGAAACAATCATTTCCATAGAAGAAGGTTCAATTGGCGGTTTTGGATCACATGTTTCACAGTATTTATTTGATAATAATTTAATCGATAATAATTTAAAATTTAGATCGATGATATTACCAGATAGATTTATAGATCATGATAAACCAGAACAAATGTATAAATATGCTGGTTTAGATGCTATTAGCATTGAGGCAAAGATTCTTGATACTTTAAATTCTAAAATAGTAATTAAAAAATCAAATTAACTATTACATTGAGCAGCGTTCATTAAGTAGTGATCCAATAATACACAGTGCATCATTGCTTCTCCAATAGGCACTGCTCTAATGCCCACACATGGATCATGTCTACCTCTAACAGAAATAGATGTATTTTTTCCAAATTTATCGATTGTTTTTCTTGATGAAAGAATAGATGAGGTTGGTTTAACCGCAAATGAAATAACTATATCTTGACCTGAAGAAATACCACCAAGAATTCCTCCTGCATTATTTGATTTAAAGTTGGTTTTTTTTCCTTTTTGCATAATCTCATCAGAATTTTGTTCACCAGTAAGTTGGGCAGAATTCATTCCTGATCCAATATTTACACCTTTGACCGCATTGATACTCATCATAGCTGCAGCTAAATCCATATCTAATTTAGAATAAATTGGAGCTCCCAATCCAATTGGAACACCCTTAGCTCTAACTTCTATAATTGCTCCACATGAAGATCCTGATTTTCTTATACTTAATAAATATTTTTCCCAAAGCTTAACAATTGATTTATCGGGACAAAAAAATGGATTTTTTGAAATAAATTTTTCATCCCATTTTCTAGTATCACAGCCCAGAATTCCTAGCTGAGTTACAGCTCCTACAACTTTATATTTAATTCCCAATTTATTTTGTAATATTTTTTTTGCTATTGCACCAGCTGCAACTCTTGAAGCAGTTTCTCTAGCAGATTGTCTTCCGCCACCTCTGTAATCTCTTATTCCATATTTTTTAAAATATGTGTAATCAGCATGACCAGGTCTAAATTTATTTTTAATTGTTTCATAATCTCTGGATCTCATATCTTTGTTATAAATTATCATTGAAATTGGAGTACCAGTTGTTTTTCCTTCAAAGACTCCTGATAATATATTTACTTTATCATCTTCTTTTCTTTGAGTTGTAAATTTTGATTGACCTGGTTTTCTCTTGTTTAGTTCGATTTGGATATCTTTTTCTGTAATCTTTATATTTGGAGGGCAACCATCAACCACACATCCTATGGCAGGTCCATGAGACTCACCCCAAGTAGTGAAACGAAATATCTTTCCAAAAGTATTAAATGACATTAAATATATTATATAAATTATTTTGTTGAAATTATGAATGAAAAAAACTCATTAGGTATAGATTTATGCTTCAAGGATTTAAATAATCCAATAGATCTATTTGGAGAGTGGTTTAAGGAAGCAAAAAAAACCGAAATTAACGATCCAAATGCTCTTAGTTTAGCAACTGTTGGAAAAAATGGAATTCCATCTGTAAGAATGGTTTTACTAAAAGACTTTAATAGTGATGGATTTATTTTCTATACAAATCTTAATAGTCGAAAGAGTGAAGAGATAAAATCTAACGCAAATGCATCAATGTGTTTTCATTGGAAATCTTTATTAAGACAAGTAAGAATAACTGGAGAAATATCAAAAGTTTCTGATACCGATGCTGATAACTATTATAATAGCAGATCATATGAAAGTAAAATAGGGGCATGGGCTTCAAATCAAAGCAGTATTTTAAAGTCTAGAGATGAGTTGTTAAAATCTATTGAAGAATTTAAAAAAAAATATTCAAATGAAAATAATGTGCCACGACCAAACCATTGGTCAGGATGGAATTTAACTCCTCATGAAATTGAATTCTGGTTAGATGGTAAAAACAGAATACACGAAAGGTTGTGTTATACTAAAAAAAATAATGAAGATTGGGAAAAAAATCTTTTAAATCCTTAATAAGATCTTTCTAAACTAAAAGAAGTAAGATTTTTTAAAATTTCTTTTTCTTTAGACTCATCAAAAATAATAAGAGAATTAGAAGCAAGATTTATAAAATATTCAGCTCTTGAGTAGCAGTCAGAAATAATATTATAATTTTTAATCATTAATAAAACTTTTTTTAATTCATCTTCATTTCTTTGATTTTTTTCAAAGATTTTTTTTAATTCACTTCTCTCTTTTACATTAGCTTTTTGATATAGAAGAATAATTGGCAATGTTACTTTTCCTTCATAAAAATCATTACCTATTTTTTTTCCAAAGAATTTAAGTTCTGAATTATAATCCAAAGAATCATCTGCTATTTGAAAAGTAAGTCCAAGATTTTTTCCATAAAATTCTAAAGCTTCTTTAATTTTATTTTCTTTATTTGCTAAAATAGAACCAACTTTGGTTGCGGCCGCAAAAAGAGAAGCAGTTTTCGCAGAAATGATTTTTAAATATGTTTCTTCAAGCATATCTATTTCACCTTTATGTTGTAGTTGTAGAACCTCACCTTGTGAAATTTCTGCAGAAGTAGTGGACAGAAGTTTTAAAATTTCTAGATTTCCATCTTCAACCATCATTTCAAAACATCTACTTAACAAATAATCTCCAACTAGAATTGATGACTGGTTTCCCCAAATACTGTTTAAAGTTTTTTTCCCTCTTCTAATTTCGCTATTATCAATAACGTCATCATGCATAAGTGTAGCTGCATGAATTAATTCAACACAAGCAGCTAAATTAACATCTCTACTACCTTTAGAGTATCCACAAATTTTAGCCGATCCTAAAGTAAGAAGAGCCCTAAGTCTTTTTCCCCCAGTTCTTAGATGATAATTTGTCATCTCATCAACTAGACTAACCTTGCTGGATAACTTTGATTTAATTTTTTCTTCAACTAGTATTAATTTTTCATCAACTGAATTTTTGAGTTCTAAATATGAATTATTTATTTGTTTTTTTAAATGAACAACTGTTCCCATCCAGTTAAACTAGTATAATTAAGAGAATATCATACTTATCAATTGACGCAGCTTAAACTTCAACTATAAGGAGACTTTATATTAAATCAAAAATTTTATAAGCATTATTTATGTTCTCTTTTTTTAAAAAAAAAAAAATTATTCCACATATTAAACTAAATGGAGTTATTGGAAATGTGGGAAAGTTTAAGCAAGGTATTGATTTTGCCAGTCAGGAAGAAATTATTAAAAAAGCTTTCTCAATAAAAAAATCACCTGCTGTTGCTATATCTATTAATTCACCCGGCGGATCCCCTGTACAATCACACCTTATTCATGATTTTATAAGAAGCCAAGCTAAGAAGAATAAAAAGAAAGTAATTATTTTTATGGAAGACGTAGCTGCTTCTGGAGGGTATTTAATTGCGTGCGCTGGGGATGAAATTTATGCAAATCAAAGTTCAATAGTAGGTTCTATTGGAGTTATTTATTCTTCGTTTGGTTTTAAAGAATTAATTCAAAAAATTGGAGTTCAAAGAAGAGTATACACTGCAGGAAAAAATAAAAGTACTTTAGATCCATTTATGGATGAAAAACAAGAGGACATTGAGAGACTTAAAAATATTCAATTAGAATTACATAAAGACTTTATAGATGTTGTAGAAAAAAGCAGATCAAAGAAATTAAAAAAAGATAAAGGTATAGAATTATTTTCTGGTGAGTTTTGGTCAGGTAGAAAATCTTTAGAATTAGGTTTGATAGATGGAATTGGAACAGCTGATCAAATTTTAAGAGAAAAATTTGGTGATGATGTAAATGTTAAAAAATTTGAAAAATCGAAAGGTTGGCTAGCAAAAAAACTTTCATCAGAAAGCCACACAGATCAAGTAATTAGTATTTTAGAGGAAAGATCTATTTGGCAAAGATATGGCTTCTAAAATAAAAACTAAGAAACCTAAATTTCAATCTTTTCAAGATACAATCTTGAATCTGCAAAAATATTGGAGCAAACAAGGATGTGTGGTTTTACAACCTTATGATATGGAAGTTGGAGCTGGAACTTTTCATCCTGCAACTACATTAAGATCTTTAGGGACTAAACCATGGAAGGCTGCATATGTACAACCATCAAGAAGACCAACTGACGGAAGATATGGAGACAATCCAAATAGACTTCAACATTATTATCAATTTCAAGTTTTAATTAAACCTTCACCAAAAAATATAAAAAAACTATATTTAAACAGTTTGTCAACAATTGGAATTAACCACAAGGATCACGATATTAGATTTGTCGAAGATGATTGGGAAAGTCCAACTTTAGGTGCGGCTGGATTAGGTTGGGAAGTATGGTGCGATGGTATGGAAATTACACAATTTACTTATTTTCAACAAATGGCTGGATTTGAATGTAAGCCAGTTTCAGTTGAACTTACTTATGGTCTTGAGAGAATTTGTATGTTTACACAGCAAAAGAAAAATGTTTTTGATCTTTTGTGGAACACTGAAGGAATAAAATACAAAGATGTCTTCCACCAAGCAGAAAAAGAATTTTCAGCATATAATTTTGAACATGCTAACACAGATAATTTATTTAAAATTTTTGATATGTTAGAATTAGAAGCAAAATCTTTAACAGAAAAAAAAATATCTTTACCTGCATATGATCAATGTTTAAAGGCAAGCCATGTTTTTAATGTTTTAGATGCCAGAGGAGTAATAAGTGTTGCTCAAAGAGCAGAATATATTGGAAGGATAAGAGATATAACCAAAGGTGTTGCCGAGGTTTGGTTGAACAATCAAACAGAATAATGTCTGAATTTTTTTTAGAGATTTTTAGCGAAGAAATACCAGCAAATTTACAAAAAGCAGCTCGTATAACTCTTTTAGAAAATTTTACTAAATTATTTGAGGAAAAAAAAATTTCTTTTAAAAAAAGTTTATCCTATTCTGTGCCTAATAGATTAATTATTTTTTTTGATGGTTTGGAAAAAGAAATAATTCAAAACAAAGAAGAAATTAAAGGACCTAGTATAAACGCTCCAGAAAAAGCTCTTGAAGGTTTTTTAAGATCTAATCGACTTAATAAAGATCAGATTTTTAAAAAACAAATTGAAAAAGGTGAATTTTATTTTTTTAATAAACCAGAAAAAAAAATAAAAACTATTGATGTTTTGAAGGAAAATATTGAATTTTTGCTTGATAAAATTCAGTGGAAAAAATCGATGAGATGGGGAGAGCATGATCTTAGCTGGGCAAGGCCATTAAAGTCCATAATGGCAATTTTTGATAATAAAACAATAGTTTTTAAATATCATCATCTTGAAAGTTCAAATACTACTTATATAGATAAAGAATTTGAGAATAAGAAGAAGATATTTAAAACTTTCAAAATTTATAAAGACTACTTTAAAAATCTAGGCATTATAATAGATAATAATCAAAGAAAAGATTTTATTGAAAATGAACTTATAAAAATTTCCAAAAAAAAAAATATTAAAATAGAAATTAATAAAAAACTTTTGCAAGAAGTTACTGATTTAGTGGAACAACCAAACATTCTATCTTGTAAATTTGATAAAAAATTTTTAGATATTCCTCAAGAAATATTGATTATTACAATGCAACATCACCAAAAATATTTTCATACATTTGACAATAAGGGAAATATTACGAATGAATTTTTTGTAGTAGCAAATAACAAGGATAAAAAAGGTTATATCAAATCTGGAAATGAGAGAGTTATAGAGGCAAGACTAAGTGATGCTGCTTTTTTTTGGAAGAAAAATAAAGGATATAATCTAGTTAAGCAAATATCAAAACTTAAAACAATGAAGTACTTTAAAGGGCTTGGAACATATTTTGATAAAATTCAAAGAATGAGAAAACTTTCTGGAATGATTTCTGACGAATTATTAATTAGCAAAGAGAAGATAGAATTATCAAGTTCAATTTGTAAAGTTGACTTAACTTCAGACCTAGTAGGAGAATTTCCAGAACTACAAGGAACTATGGGTGGATATTTTGCAGAAGCTCAAGGATTTGAAAAAGATATTGTTTTAGCAATAAGCGAACATTATTTACCGAATGGCTTAGAAAGCAAGGTTCCAAAAAAACCATTCAGTATAGCTTTATCTCTTACCGATAAATTAGATACACTAGTTGGGTTTTTTGGAATAAATGAAAAACCTACCAGCTCGAAAGATCCATTTGCTTTAAGGAGGGCGGCGCTTGGAATAATTAGATTGATAATTGAAAATAATAAAGAACTTAAATTAGTAGATTTAATTAATTATTCCCTTTTATTATATCATGAACAAGATTTTAAACTTGAAAATAATTTAGCAAAAAAAGAATTGATTGATTTTTTATTAGATAGATTAAAATATTATATGAAAGAGAAAAATATTAGACCAGATATTATAAATGCAAGTCTTGATTCATTTGGCATTGATCACATCACTAAAATTTATAAAAAATCTTTTGCATTAAATAAAATTATAAATAAAGAAGATGGGATAAATATAATTAGTAGTTATAAGCGCGCATCTAATATTTTAGAAAATGAATTAAAAGATCAAGAGCTAGAACTTTCTGAATCAACTGATCCTGGAATATTTAAAAATGATTATGAAAAAAATCTATATAAAAAAATAAAAGAATTAAGGAAATATTTTGCCAAAATTAATAAAGATGAAAATTACGATCAAACCTTAAATAGTTTAACTTCTGCAAAAGGAGCAATATTTGATTTTTTTGATAATATTATTGTTAATGATGAAGATAAAATAATTAGAAAAAATCGATTGGAACTTCTTCAAATGTTATGTAAAACGTTCGAAAATTATATAAATTTTTCAAAAATTGAGAGCATTTAGTGAACAAATTGATTTTAAATTTTAAATCTAACAAATCAAAGAAAATAAAAAACCCTAAAAATTTTTTAGGTGGCAAAGGGGCCAACCTTTCTCAGATGGGCAGAATGGGTTTGCCAGTCCCACCTGGATTTACAATTTCAACAAAAGTTTGTGATTTATTTTATAAAAATAAAAAAAAATTAAGCCCTAAAATTTTGAATGATATTAAAAAAGAATTAAAACATCTTGAAAAAGAATCTGGTAATAAATTTGGAGATTTAAAAAAACCTTTATTAGTATCAGTAAGATCTGGAGCAAGAGTTTCTATGCCAGGAATGATGGATACAATTTTAAATCTTGGTTTAAATGATAAAACTGTTATAGCTTTAGCAAGCAAAACATCAAATATGAGATTTGCTAAAGATAGCTATAGAAGATTCATTCAGATGTACAGCAGTGTAGTTATGGGCGTGGATAATTATAATTTTGAAGAATTAATTGAAAATTATAAATTATCAAAAGAAGTATTACTTGATACCGAGTTAGACGAAAATGATTGGGACGCTTTAATTCAAGATTTTAAAAATGTAGTTAAAAATAAAACAAAAAAAGATTTTCCACAAAATGTTTTTGACCAATTGTATGGAGCTATTAGCGCTGTATTTTTATCATGGGAAAGCCATAGAGCTAAAGTTTATAGAAAATTAAATCAGATACCATCTGAATGGGGTACAGCTGTTAATGTTCAGTCAATGGTATTTGGCAATATGGGTAATGATTGTGCTACAGGTGTTGTATTTACAAGAAATCCTTCAGATGGAAAAAAAGAAATTTATGGCGAGTATTTAATAAACGCACAAGGTGAAGACGTAGTAGCAGGAATTAGAACGCCACAAAACATTACTAAAAAAGCAAGATTAAAATCTGGAGCAAAAGAATTATCATTGGAAGAATCTATGCCAAAGGTTTTTGAAGAGCTTAAAAAAATATTAAAAATTTTAGAAAGTCATTATAAAGATATGCAAGATGTAGAATTCACTGTAGAAAAAAAAAAATTGTGGATGTTACAAACAAGGTCAGGAAAAAAAACCAAAATTTGTTGTACTAGAAAAACTATACCTGGTCTTAGAGTTCTTCAAAAATATTCTGTAGGTCTAGGAGGGGGTTTAAATCATAGATTTAATTTAAGTGATGAATATTTGATAAAAGACAACCATATTGCAAGTTCTAATTTAAGGAAATTAATTACAAATGCAAAAAAGAATAGAAAGAGAATTACTGTTGAGGTTGACAATTTAAATCAATTAAAAAAAATAATGGATTTAAAATTTGATGCAATTTTATTTGATAATATGAGTATTAAGAATTTAAAAAAAGGCTTAAAATTAGTTGGAAAAAAATATCAAACTGAAGCCTCTGGAAATATAAATATTTTTAATGTGAAAAAAATAGCTACAACAGGTGTAAAGAGAATCTCTATAGGAGAATTAACTCACAGTGTTAGAGCTATTGACCTTAGTTTGGAGATTTAGGTGTTACTTCTTAAGTTGAGCTTGAGCTGCTGCCAATCTTGCAACTGGAACTCTATAAGGAGAACAAGAAACATAATCCAATCCTGTCTTAGAGCAAAAACTAATACTTTTCGGATCTCCACCGTGTTCACCACAAATTCCTAATTTTATTTTTTTATTTTGTTTCCTGCCTTTTAGTGTGGCTATTTCTATTAAATCCCCTACTCCTTCATCAATAGAAATAAATGGATCAACATCAAATATCTTATTTTCAATATAGTCATTTAAAAATTTTCCACTATCGTCTCTGCTAATTCCAAATGTAGTCTGTGTTAAATCATTTGTTCCAAAGCTAAAGAAATCAGCGTGTTTTGCAATATCTTTTGCTTTAAGGGCTGCTCTTGGTAATTCAATCATTGTTCCAACCAAATAGTCTATTTTAATTTTATTTTCTTTTTGAACTTTATTGGCAATTCGATTTACCAAATTTTTCATTATTTCAATTTCTGCCTCTGTTGAAACTAAAGGAATCATTATTTCTGGTATTATTGATTTATATTTTTTTTTCTTACATTCTACTAATGCTTCAAAAATTGCCCTACATTGCATTTCGTAAATTTCTGGAAAAGAAATTCCTAATCTACATCCCCTATGACCAAGCATAGGATTATGTTCATGCAGTTCTCCAATTCTTGATTCTACTTCGTTAGTAGAGAGTTCTAGAGCATCTGATACGCTTTTTATTTCTTTTTCATTTTTAGGTAAAAATTCATGCAATGGTGGATCTAACAATCTTACAGTAACTGGTAAACCATTCATAATTTTAAAAATTTCAATAAAATCGTTTTTTTGATGTGGTAAAAGTTTTGCAAGTGCTTTGTTTCTATCTTCTACTGTTTTAGACAAAATCATTTCTCTTACTGACAGAATTCTGTCTTCATCAAAAAACATATGCTCTGTTCTACAAAGGCCTATACCCTCTGCCCCAAAGTCTCTTGCTGTTTTTGTATCAAGCGGTGTTTCAGAGTTAGTTCTTACTTTGAGTTTTCTATAATTATCTGCCCATCCCATTAACTTTGAAAAATCTCCAGAAATTTCTGGTTTAACAGTCGGAACTTCTCCCAAAATAATTCTACCTGTTGATCCATCAATTGTAATTATATCTCCTTCTTTAATTTCAACTTTAGAAGCTTTGAAAATTTTTTTTTCATAATTAATCTCAATTTCGCTTGATCCTGAAACACATGGTCGACCCATACCTCTGGCTACTACAGCAGCATGACTTGTCATTCCACCTCTTGAAGTTAAAATTCCTTTTGCTGCGTGCATACCGTGTATATCTTCTGGCGAAGTTTCAATTCTAACTAAAATGGTATTCTGCATCATACCATTTAATCTTTCAGCTTCATTAGAAG
>CACGPA010000013.1 GCA_902574725.1 uncultured Pelagibacteraceae bacterium | reverse complement strand
GATCCGAAAAATTGTGACATTGCTTTAGTAGGAGTTCCACATAGCACTGGAAATGGAACTACAGAAAGAGACCAACATTTAGGTCCAAGAGCCGTAAGAAATATTTCAGCCATGTTAAGAAGATCACATCTTGAGTACAAAATTGATCCTTGGAAAAAAAACAAAATTCATGATTTAGGAGATGTTCCTTTTCCTGAAGCAAATGATAATGAAAAATGCATTGAGAGAATCTCAAGCTTTTATGATCACATTGAAAAAGCAGAAAAACCAGTTGTGTCAATTGGAGGAGATCATTCGATTACTGGAGGAATAATACAAAGCTTAGCAAAAAAAAATTCTAAATTAACTAAGGGGAAAAAAATAACCCTAGTACATTTTGATGCTCATACAGATTGTTATGAAAAATTAGATCATTTTTTAGGTGCAAAAAAATCTGCTGCACATTGGGCTTCCTATTTAGTTAAACAAGGAAATGTGGACCCAAAAACAAGTACACAAATTGGAATTAGAGGAAATCCAAGAACTTTAGACTGGTTGCAAGCGAGTTACGACATTGGATATCAAGTCATAACAATGGACGAATATAGAAAACTAGGACATGAAAAAAGTTCTAAAATGATTTTAGATAGGCTGGGAGATAACCCAATATATATTACATTTGATCTAGATTGTTTGGATGCCACAGTGGCTCCAGGTACAGCAAATCTTGAACCAGCTTTTAATGGTTTTAGCATGGATGAAGCTAGAAAGTTAATTCAAAGTCTTAAAGGAAAAAATGTTATTGGAGGTGATGTTGCATGTTTAATGCCCACAAAGGATAGTCCAAATAATATTACATCTATGGTTGCAGCATCAATAATGTTTGAGATGATTTGTCTTATTAGTTTAAATTTAAAATGAAAAATAAAGTTTTTGTATCTTGTGCGGTAACAGGATCTGGTGATACCGCAAAAAAACATCCTGATTTACCAATAACCCCAAAACAAATAGCAACTGCTTCCATTGAAGCCGCAAAAGCAGGTGCTGCAATAGCACATATTCATGTAAGAGAAGAAGATGGAAAACCTAGTAGAAGGTTAGAGCTATATAAAGAAGTTGTAGACAGAATTAGATCAAGCGATACAGATGTAATATTAAATTTAACAACAGGGATGGGTGGAGATTTAGATATAGGAAAAGGAAAAAATCCATTAGAATTTGGACCTTTAACAGACATGGCTAATATAATGGAAAGAATTGCAAACGCAGAAGAATTTTTACCAGAAATTTGCACATTAGATTGTGGAACTTTAAACTTTGGAGATGATACTCAAATTGTAGTTAACACACCTAAAGATTTAAGAGCTGCAGCAAAAAAATTAAAAGAAATTAAAGTTAAACCAGAAATAGAAGCTTTTGATTTAGGTAATATGTGGTTTGGTTCACAGTTATATAAAGAAGGATTATTAAGCGACCCTCCAATGTTTCAGATGTGCTTAGGTATTCCATGGGGAGCTCCAGCAACAACTTTATCAATGCAAGCAATGAAAGATATTATGCCAAAGGAGGCTGTTTGGTCAGGTTTTGCAATTTCTAAAAATGAAATGCCTTTTGTTGCCAAGACTGTAGAAATGGGAGGAAATCCTAGAGTTGGACTTGAAGATAATTTATATTTATCAAAAGGAAAATTGGCTACAAATCCACAACTAGTTGAGAAAGCAATTAACATTGTGAATGATCTTGGTTTTACAATAATGACACCTGAGGAAACAAGAAAGAAACTCAAACTTGTTAAGCGCAAGTAATATAAAAAATAATATTACTAAGATTTTGTTAAAGATTTCTGTAATTCTTTGTTTGTAATATATCCTTTAACATTTCCTTTTTTATCTATCACTTCACAGTTAGAATTGTTGCAAACAACTTGTGGTAAAAATTCTTCAATAAATTGATCTTCTTGGACTTTAATTAAATTATTTTTATCTATTCCATTAGCTTTTTCGATTGGAACCATAATTACTTTTGCTTTAATTACTTTTGCTCTGTTTACATCTTTAACAAAAGCTTCAACATAATCATCTGCAGGATTCATTATAATTTCAACTGGAGTACCTACTTGAACAAGTTTTCCAGCATTTAATATACCAATATGATCTCCTAATCTTAAAGATTCATCTAAATCGTGAGTAATAAAAACAATTGTTTTTTTTAATTCTGACTGAAGATCAATTAACTGTTTTTGCATATCACTTCTAATTAATGGATCTAATGCAGAAAAGGCTTCGTCCATTAGCATAATATCAGTGTTAGTAGCTAAAGCTCTTGCCAAACCAACTCTTTGTTGCATACCACCTGATAATTGATTTGGATATTGATTTTCAAAACCTGTTAAACCAACAGACTCAATTTTTTCCATTGATATTTTATTTATTTCTTCTTCAGGTTTTCCTTGCATTTCTAATCCATAACCAACATTTTGAATTACAGTTTTATGAGGAAATAAACCAAATCTTTGAAACACCATGCTCATTTTATGTCTTCTAAAATCAATAAGCTCTTTTTTTTTAAGAGACATTACATTTGTGCCTTCAATTAAAATTTCACCTGCAGTCGGATCAATTAATCTATTTAAATGTCTTATTAATGTTGATTTGCCCGAACCTGATAAGCCCATGCAAACAAAAGTTTCACCTTCTTCTATTTTAAGAGAAACATCATCCAAACCAACTGTATGACCTGTTTTTTCAAGGATCTCTTCTTTAGTCGATCCTTCTTTTACCATTGATAAAATTGATTTTGGATTTGAACCAAAAATTTTATAAACGTTATTTATTTCTATTTTAGACATTTTTTTTTTATATTTGTAACAGGTACCTCTCTTTATTGTAAAGTTTCATGGAAAATTTATTACTAATAAAGGCGAAAGTTTACATTTAATTCAACTATCAATTGCATTGAAAAAAAGTTAAAATTAAATAACGATTAAAAAATGTTTAATATTTTAAAAATAGAAAAAGATAAATCAGCTTTAAAAATTAAATGGAGCGACGGTAAGGAAAGTAATTTTAATTTTTTATGGTTGAGAGACAACTGTCCTTCAGCACACGACAAAGACTCTAGACATAGAATGTTTAATATTCTTAAAGTTTCCGAAAATATAAATCCAAAAAAATACAATATTAACTCAGACGGTAAGCTTGAAATAAAATGGAGCGAAGGTGATCATACAAGTTTTTATGACACAAATTGGTTAAGAGAAAATTGTTATACTTTGAAAAATAATTATACTTCTCCATATGAATTATGGGATAATTCACTTCAAAACAATTTAAAATCAATACAAATAGAACATGACGAGATTATAAAATCTAAAGAAGGATTAATTAAATGGTTAGAACTGCTACACCACAAAGGGATTGCAATAGTTAAAAATGCTCCAATAGAAAAAGAATCTGCATTTCCAGTTTTAAATAGAATAAGCCATACACGAGAAACTTTTTTTAAAACACCATTTGAAGTTATAAATATTCCAAAACCTAATAATTCTGCTTACACAGCTCACGCTTTAAGAAATCATATGGATTTACCATGGTTTGAAAATCCACCAGGATACCAATTTCTTCATTGTTTAGTTAACGATGCGAAAGGTGGAGATTCTTCAGCAGTAGACGCTTTTGCTGTTGCTGATTATCTAAGAAAAAATGAAAAAGAAATTTTTAAAACTTTAATTAGTGTACCTCTTAAATTTAGAGACAAAGATTATACACAAGAATTACACAGGAGTTTTTATGCTCCAGCAGTTAGTTTAACTAAAGATGGTGATTATAACGATATAAGATTTAGTGTCGCTACTATGGATGCATTAGATTGTGACCAAGATATCATGGATAGTGTTTATAAAGCACATCATAGATTTGGGAATCTTTTACATGATGATAAATTTCAAATTAAATTTAGATTAGAATCCGGTGATATATTTTCATTTAATAATAGAAGGCTTTTACATGGAAGAACAGAATTTGATCCAAATTCGGGAAATAGACATTTGCAAGGGTATTATATGGATAGAGACGAAATTATAGGAAGATTAAGATTTTTAAAAAAATAATTTATTTCCATCCAGTTATTGTTTTAACTTCTAGATATTCTTCTAGACCCCATTTACCACCTTCACGTCCATTCCCTGATTGTCTAAAACCGCCAAAAGGTGTTCCAGAATCTGCTCCTTTTCCATTAATATATACACAACCTGATCTTAATTTTTTAGCAACTCTTTGAGCTCTTTCTTTATTTTCAGTTTGTAAATAATTTCCAAGACCATATTCAGTATCATTTGTAATTGTTATTGCTTCTTCTTCAGTTTCAAATGGAATAATTGATAAAACGGGACCAAAAATTTCTTGTTTTGCAATTTTCATATCATTAGTCACATCTGTAAAAATTGTAGGTTTAATAAAATAACCTTTAGTTAAATTATTTGGAAGCTCAGGACCTCCAGCAGCTAAAGTGGCACCTTCATCAATACCATTTTTAATTAAATTTATAATTTTGTCATATTGAATTTTTGAAACTACCGGTCCAATGTGATCACCTTTTTTTGAAGCCAAATCTACTTTTATTTTTTTTGCTTCATCAACGGCTTCTTCAACTGCTTTTTTATAAATAGATTTTTCCACAAGCATTCTAGTAGGGGCGTCGCATGATTGGCCTGAATTACTCATTACGTTTCTTATTCCATCTCTAACAGCATTTGAATATGCGTCTGCAAAAACAATATTTCCACCTTTTCCTCCCAATTCTAAACAAACTCTCTTAATTGTATTAGCTGCATTTTTAGAAATTAATTTTCCTGCTCTTGTGGATCCAGTAAAAGAAATCATATCAATATCAGTGTGACCAGACATATGCGTTCCAACTCCATCTCCATTTCCATTTACTAGATTAAAAACACCAGGAGGAAATCCAGCTTCGTCTATCATTTCAGCAAATAACATTGCTGAAATGGGAGCTATCTCAGATGGTTTTAGTATCATTGTACAACCAGTTGCAAAAGCTGGAATAACTTTTAATGCAATTTGATTGATAGGCCAATTCCATGGAGTAATAAGACCACAAACTCCAATTGGTTCATAACTTATTAGATTATTTGATTTTGAATCAAATTGTTCTTCAAATTTAAAATTTTTTAATCTTAATATAAAATCTTCTAAATGTGATTGACCCGATGTAGTTTGAACCTCTGAAGACCAATCTATTGGTGCTCCCATTTCCGTAGAAATAGCTTCAACCATTTCATTAAATCTTTTTTTATAAATAGTAAGTAATTTTTCTAGAAGAGTAATCCTTTCTTCTTTAGATGTTTCTTTCCATGTTTCAAAAGCTTTCTTTGCTGATTTAACAGCAGCATCTGTATCTTCTTTAAATCCAAGAGATATAGTAGCAAAAGGTTCTTCCTTTGATGGATTTATAACTTTAAAGTCATTTGGTTTCGAAGGGCTTGTCCAATTTCCATTTATATAGAATTTTCTTTTATCAAGCATAATTATCTATTATCATATTAATTAGATTTCATAACCTTTTTCTTCTTTTTCATCATCTATTAGTTCATTTGGAAAACCAGGTGCTCTAAAATCTAAACTAAATTTATCCTCAAGCCTTTTAACAACCATTGAAGACCAAGCTCTTGAACCGTATTTTTTTTGAGCATCATTAAATATATCTAAAACAAATGGAGATATTTCTAGAGGTGTGTTTAATTTTTTTGAAAGTTCATTAAAAAGATTCATATCTTTTTTGACTAGATCCATAGTAAAATTTATATTGTATGAACCATTTAAAATTACTTGGCTTTCTGTTTCATGCACGAATGAATTGCCTGAAGAAACAGCTATACCTTTAAATGTTTTATTAAGATCTAAATTTGATTTTTTTGCTACAGTCCAAGCTTCACCTAATGCTGCTAAATGAACTGATGCAAGATAATTTGTTATAACTTTTAGTACTGACGCAGTACCTAAGTTTCCTGTATGAAGTATTTTTCTACCCATACATGTTAAAACTGGTAATATTTTTTCAAAAGCAGTTCTATCTCCACCTACAAAAATTGCTATATTTCCTGTTGCAGCCCTATGACATCCTCCACTAACTGGGCTATCTAAAGGTATTCCACCTTTTTTTGACAATAGACTACCTAATCTTTTTACTTCCGATTCATCTGTTGTGCTCATTTCTAACCAAATTTTATTTTTAGTAATGCCTTCTAAAATTCCTTCAGAAGACTCCATTACTTCAGCACAAATTTCTGGTGAAGGTAAACATGTTATTATTAAATCAACACTTTCAGTAAGTTCTTTTGGGGTATTCGATAAAGCTGCACCTTTTTTTTTAAATTCTTTCATTAAATTTTCATCTAAATCTAATACCGTAAGTTTAAAACCATTTCTCAGTAAGCTTCCTGCTAATTTTCCACCAACATTACCGAGACCTATAAATCCTATTTTCATTTGTATCCTAGTTGTAAAGTTAATATTTCTTTAAATTTAGTATATAATTTTGTTTCGTAAAGATTAAAAATTTAGTAGGAATCCTCCTGATGAAAAGCAAGACAAAAGTAGTTGTTGTTGGTGGTGGAGTAGTTGGAGTTAGTATGCTTTATCATCTGGCGAAAAAAGGTTGGTCAGATGTAGTTTTGGTTGAAAGAAAAGAACTAACATCAGGATCTACTTGGCATGCTGCAGGACTACTTCCTCTTTTCAATATGAGCTATTCTGTAGGACAACTTCATCAGTACGCAGTTAATTTTTACAAAACTTTAGAAGAAGAAACAGGAAAAAATGTTGGTTTTAGTGTTGTGTCTAATATTAGATTAGCTAGCACAAAAGATAGAATGGATGAATATCATCAATATGCAGGTGTAGCTCAGACTATTGGTGTTAACTATAAATTTTTAACTCCAGATCAAGTAAAAGAAATTTGGCCTTTATGTAATACTAAAGATTTAATCGGTGCAATTCAACATCCGGAAGATGGATATATCCAGCCAGCAGATTTAACTCAAGCACTTGCAACAGGCGCAAGAAATAGAGGAGCAGAAATTTACAGAAATACTGCTGTAGTAGGAATTAAACAAACCAAAGATGGATGGGTAGTTGAAACAGATAAAGGAACAATAGAATGTGAACATGTTGTTTCTTGTTCAGGAAACTTTGCAAGACAAACAGGAAAGATGGTTGGTCTTGATATACCAGTAATACCAGTTGAACATCAATACATAGTTACTGAACCACATCCTGAAATTCAAAAAAGAAAAAAAGAAGGTCTTCCTGAAATGGGAGTTCTTAGAGATAGTGATAGCCGTTGGTACATGAGAGAAGAAGCTGGAGGTTTAATATTAGGACCTTATGAAGATGGCGCACCTTGTTGTTATGTTGACGGTCCATCAAAAGATTCAGAATATGAATTATTTCAAGAAGACTTAGATAGATTAGCTCCTCATATTGAAGGTGCTATTCATCGTGTACCTGCGTTTGGAGAAGTAGGTGTCAAAAAAGTTTATAACGGTGCCATCTGTTATACACCGGACGGTAATCCAATAGTTGGTCCTGCTTGGGGTTTAAAAAACTTTTGGATAAATGAAGGTCATAGTTTTGGAATTACAGCAGCAGGTGGTGCTGGTTGGCAATTAGCAGAATGGATTGTAGATGGAGAACCAACTGTAGATATGCTTGGAGTTGAACCAAGAAGATATGGAGATTATTGTTCTAAAGCATATTTAAAAGAAAAAAATGAAGAAGCTTATCGAAATGTTTTTGTTATTCATTATCCTGATGAAGAACGAGAATCAGCCAGACCATTAAGACAAGCTCCTTGTTACGATAGGCTTAAAAAATTAGGAGCTGTATTTGGACAAAAATTTGGCTGGGAAAGAGCTAATTTTTTTGCAACCGATGGCATGGAACAAAAAGATGATTGGTCATTCAGAAGATCTAAATGGTTTGAGGCAGTTAAAAAAGAATGTCAGAATGTGAAAGATAATGTTGGTCTTTTAGATATGACTGCATTTGCAAAATGTAGAATTAAAGGACCAAAAGCAGAAGAATTTTTAGATCATTTAGTAGCAAACAAACTTCCGAAAAAAATTGGTAGAGTTAATTTATGTCATGCTCTTAATACAAAAGGAGGTGTTCATTCAGAGTTTACAATAATGAAGGAATCAGAAGATAGTTATTATTTAGTTTCAGCAGGAGCTTTTCAAAGATTAGACCATGATTGGATACAAAAATGGATGCCGAAAGATGGCTCTGTCCAATTTGAAAATATAACTAATTCAGTTGGAGTTTTAGTTGTGGCTGGTCCAAAAGCTAGAGAATTAATGCAAAGAGTTTCCAAAGATGATTTTTCTAATGAAAATTTTAAGTGGTTAAGTTCTAAAAAAGTCGATATTGGCTACGCACCTTGCACAGCGATTAGAGTAAACTTTGTAGGAGAACTTGGATGGGAACTTCATCATCCTCTTGAATATCAAAATCATATTTTTGATAAATTAATGGAACATGGAAAAGATCTTGGTTTAAAACCATTTGGAATTAGAGCAATGAATAGTTTAAGAGTTGAAAAATCTTATAAACTTGTTGGTACTGAACTATCGATAGAGTATTCACCTTACGAGTCAGGCTTGGATAGATTTATTCATCCAAACAAAGGAAATTTTATAGGATTAGAAGCACTTAATAAATGGAGAGAAAAAGGTTTCAAAAATAAATTAGTAACAATGGAAATTCACAATGTTACTGATGCAGATGTATTGGGAAACAATCCAATTTATAAAGATAAAGAAGTAGTTGGAAGAGCAACAGGAGGAGATTTTGCTTTTAGATTAAATAAATCAATAGCAATTGGAATGGTTAAACCTGAGATTGCGACAACAGGACAAAAATTAAAAATTGATATTTTAGGTAAAATGCATGATGCTACAATTTTGGACGAAAGTCCTTATGATCCAGAAAATAAGTTGTTAAGAGCATAATTAATGAAAATATTAGTCGCTGTTAAAAGAGTTATTGATTACAACGTTCAAGTTAGAGTTAAAGAAGATGGAACAGGCGTAGTTACAGATAATGTAAAAATGTCTACTAATCCACCTGATGACAATGCTATTGAAGAAGCAGTTAAAATTAAAGAATCTGGCAAAGCAAAAGAAATTGTTGCAGTTACAATTGGTGAAGAGAAGTCACAAGAAACTGTAAGAAAAGCTTTAGCAGTAGGGGCAGACAGAGGTATTTTAGTTAAAGCTGAAGGGATAATTGAACCGTTAGCTGTTTCAAAAATTTTGCAAAAAATTGTAGAAAAAGAAAAACCAGACTTAGTATTTATGGGAAAACAAGCAATTGATGATGATTGCAATCAAACTGGTCAGATGCTTGCAGCTCTTTTAAATTGGCCACAAGCAACATTTGCATCAAAGATTGAAGTTAAAGAAAAATCTTTAGAGGTCACAAGAGAAGTAGACGAAGGCTTAGAAGTAATAGAAGTTAATACTCCATCTATAGTTACATGTGATTTAAGATTAAATGAACCTAGATACGCTTCATTACCAAACATTATGAAAGCAAAGAAAAAACCACTAGAACAAATAAATGCTTCAGACTTAGGAGTAGATACGAAACCAAGAATTGAACAAATCAAAGTTGAAGAACCACCAAAAAGAAAAGCAGGAATAAAAGTAGCTAATGTTGCTGAATTAGTTCAAAAATTAAAAAATGAAGCAAAGGTAATATAAATGTCAGTATTATTAATAGTAGAACATAGTAATAAAGAAGTTAAACCATTCACTTTGAATGCCATAACTGCTGCTTCACAAATTGATCAGGATTTACATGCAATAGTTATTGGAAATAAATCAGAAACAGTTGCTAAATCAATTTCGGAAATACCTAATGTAAAAAAAGTTATACATGTTGATAATGAAATTTATGAAAATTATTTACCAGAAAACTTTACTCCAGTAATTACAAAATATGCTGAAAATTATTCTCATATTGTTTGTTCTGCTAATACATTTGGAAAAAATTTAATGCCAAGAGTTGCTGCATTATTAGATACTTCACAGGTTAGTGATATAATTAAAGTAATTTCACCTGATACTTTTTTAAGACCTATTTATGCTGGAAATGCATTTGCAACAGTAAAAAGTACTGATAAAAAAAAATGTATAACTATTAGACCCACTTCTTTTGATCCAGCGGCTACTTCTGGTGGTTCTGCTGAAATAGTAAAAGGTGAAAATGGAGAATCATTTTCATCAATCAAGTTTATAAAAAGAGAAGAAGTAAAATCTGATAGACCTGAACTTGGAACAGCTAGAATTGTAATTTCAGGTGGAAGAGGAATGCAGAGTGGAGATAATTTTAAATTAATTACTGCTATTGCAGATAAATTAAATGCAGCAATTGGTGCATCTAGAGCTGCAGTAGATGCAGGATATATAACAAACGATCATCAAGTTGGACAAACTGGAAAAGTTGTAGTTCCTGATTTGTATATAGCTGTAGGAATTTCTGGTGCAATTCAACATTTAGCAGGAATGAAAGAAAGCAAAATTATAGTTGCAATAAATAAAGATGGTGAAGCACCAATTTTTAGTGTTGCAGATTATGGTTTAGAAGCAGACCTTTTTGAAGCACTTCCACAATTCTTAGAAGAATTGAATAAATTAAACACTATACAAAAATAACAAATACTATAAAAATTAACATTATGTCCAGAGAAGTAATGGAATATGATGTTGTTATTGTTGGTGGTGGACCATCAGGGCTTTCAACTGCAATAAAATTAAAACAACTTAATTCAGATATAAATGTCTGTCTCTTAGAAAAAGCATCTGAAATTGGCGCTCATATTTTGTCGGGAAATGTTTTTGAAACAAGGGCACTAGATGAATTAATTCCTAACTGGAAAGAGTTAAATTCACCAATAAAAACAAAAGTTTCAAAAGAAAAGTTTTTATTTTTAGGAAAAACAAAATCTTTAAGTTGGCCAACATGGCTACTTCCAAAAGTTCAACAAAATCATAAAAATTACATCATTAGTTTAGCAAATTTATGTAGATGGATGGCTGAACAAGCGGAAGCATTAGGTGTGGAAATATTTCCAGGGTTTCCTGCAAGTGAAGTTTTATATAAGGAAGATGGATCTGTAAAAGGAATAGCTACACAGGATATGGGCCTAGATAAAGATGGTAATAAAAAAGATAGTTTTGAATCTGGAATGGAATTGCATGGAAAAGTCACTGTTTTTGCGGAGGGTTGTAGAGGACATCTTGGAAAAGAATTAATAAAAAAATTTGAATTAGATAAAGGAAAAAGTCCTCAACAATATGGCATAGGATTTAAGGAAATATGGGAAATTAAAGATGAAAAACATGAAGAAGGTTTAGTGATGCATACGGCCGGATGGCCTTTAGATAATAAGACTTATGGTGGAAGTTTTGTATATCATGCTGAAAATAAACAACTATATCTTGGTTATGTTATTGGTTTGGATTATAAAAATCCACACTTGTCGCCATTTGATGAATTTCAAAGATTTAAAACTCATCCATCAATAAAAGTATTACTAGAGAGTGGAAAAAGAATTTCATATGGAGCTAGAGCTCTTATTGAAGGAGGCTTACAAAGTTTACCTAAAATGTACATGCCAGGTGCTTTATTAGTTGGTTGTGATGCTGGAACTTTAAATATGCCAAAAATTAAAGGTTCACATACAGCAATGAAAAGTGGAATGATAGCTGCAGAAACAATTATTGAACATTTAAAAGAAAATAAAGATTTATCTGTTTATGAAGAAAAATTTAATAAAAGTTGGGTCTATGAAGAACTTCATGCAGCAAGAAATGTTAAACCAAGTTTTAGTTGGGGCCTAATACTAGGAATTATTTTTACTGGTATTGATCAAATTTTCTTTAGAGGAAAATTACCTTTTACATTAAAACACAAACATGCAGATCATGAAACATTAAGGCCTGCAAGTGAAATGCCAAAAATTGATTATCCAAAACCAGACAATGTAATTACTTTTGATAAAACTAGCTCTGTATATCTTACTGGAACAAATCATACTGAAAATCAACCAGTTCATTTAAAATTAAAAGATACCAACTTACCTTTAAGTTATACTCTTGAAAAATTTGATGAACCAGCACAAAGATATTGTCCAGTTGGAGTTTATGAAATTCAAATAGAAAATGATTTAAAAAAATTTGTTATTAATTCACAAAATTGTATTCATTGTAAAACTTGCGATATTAAAGAACCTTCTCAAAATATTACTTGGGTTACTCCTGAAGGTGGAGGTGGTCCCAAGTATGGAAACATGTAATTAGGAAAGATCTATTGAAAATTTTTTTAACTTTTCAATTGGTATAAGTTTAAGAGTGTTTTCGTGTGTTCTTTTTAAATAAATCGAACATCCTTTTTCAGCTTCTATTGCTTTAGCAACCCAACCAGCACAAACGCACCATCTGTCTCCATCTTTTAATCCAGGAAAACCAAATTCTGGATGCGGAGTGATTAAATCATTACCAGCTTCTTTGCACCAATTCAAAAATTCATTATTTACTTTTACACAAACTGTATGAAGACCATGGTCATTTTCATCTGTGTTACAACAACCGTCTCTAAACCATCCTGTTAATGGATCTTTAGAACACTCCTCTAGATCTTCACCTAGGACATTTTTTTGCTTTTCACTCATTAAACTTTTGTTGGATTTGGTTGTCCTTTATAAACTTTATCTGGATCAAATTTTTTTTCTTTTTCTTCAAACTTCATTTCAACTTTTCTTCCATTTTCAATTTTTCCAAGTGGTATTGATCTATAAAAGCAAGATCTGTAACCTACATGGCAGCTTGCACCATCACCAATATCTACATTTAACCAAATTGAATCTTGATCATCATCAATTCTTATTTCTTTAACTTTTTGTACAAATCCACTAGTTTTACCTTTGTGCCAAATTTGTTTTCTTGATCTGCTCCAATAATGAGCTTCTTTGGTTTCAATAGTAAGTTTCAATGCCTCAACATTCATATATCCATGCATTAATATTTCTTTTGTATTGGCACAAGTTGTCACAACAGGGATTAAACCATCATTATCGAATTTAGGAGATAATAGGTTTCCTTCTTCTATTTCAGCGACATTTTCTCTTTTTTTAAACATATTTTTTTGCATTATTATCACATTCATAGATATATTACATATTTTAAAAATTAGGATTTATATATATAACGATCACGATGAAATTAGTAAAAAACGAAAATAACAAAAATTTAGAAAACCAAGTTTCTGATAAAGAGGCTGAAGAAGCATTTATTAAGATTTTTAAATGGATTGGTGAAGATCCTTCTAGAGAAGGTTTAATTGAAACTCCGAAAAGAGTTATTAAAGCATTTAAAGAATATTTTAAGGGTTACAACGAAGATCCAAAAAAAGTTCTTGAAAAAACATTTGGAGACGTTGATGGCTATGATGATATGGTTATTCAAAAAAACATATCTGTTCAAAGTCATTGTGAGCATCATATGGCACCTATAATAGGAATTGCTCATGTAGCTTATATACCAAACAAAAGAGTTGTTGGTTTAAGTAAACTCGCTAGAGTTGTAGAAGTTTTTGCAAAAAGACTTCAAACTCAAGAAAGACTTACAATGCAAATAGCAAAAACTTTAATGGAAGCATTAGATGCAAAAGGAGTAGCAGTTTCTATTGATGCAACTCATCAATGTATGACTATGAGAGGAATTAAAAAAGAACAAGCCTCAACAGTTACCAATTATTATTTAGGTAAATTTAAAGAAGATTTAAGTTTTCAAAATAGATATTTAAGATTTATTAGCAAATAAATATCTATATAATTAAAAACAATGTCAGATAATTTTAAAGCAGTAGTTGTTAACCAAGATGGTGAAAATTTCACTAGAGAAGTTAAATCGATAAATAAAGATTTTTTAAAACATGGTGATGTTTTAGTTAAAGTTGATTATTCAGGATTAAATTATAAAGATGCACTTATATTAAAGAATGGTGCCAGGTTAGTTAAAGAATTCCCACATATTCCAGGAATAGATTTTTCAGGCACGGTTGTAGAAAGTCAAAATAATAATTTTAAAGAAGGGGATGAAATTATTTTAACTGGATGGAGAGTTGGTGAAATATATTATGGAGGATATTCTCAATACGCAAAAGTTAAAGGAGATTTTTTGGTTAAAAAACCAAAAGCTTTAACTTCAAAACAAGTAATGGTTTTAGGAACAGCTGGACTTACAGCTTTACAATGTGCATTTGCTGTTAAAGCAAGAGAAGAATTATTACTCGGAGATAAAGTAGAAAATGTAATTGTTACCGGAGCTTCAGGAGGTGTCGGTAGTATAGCGGTAATGATACTTAATAAATTTGGTTACAATGTTACAGCAGTTTCAAGCAAAAAAGATAATAATGACTATTTGAAATCATTAGGTGCAAAAAACATTATAAATACTAGCGATTTAAACAAAGAGGGAAGACCATTAGACAAAGGATTGTATGATGGTGCTGTAGATACTGTTGGAGGAAATGTTCTTGCAAATGTATTATCTCATATTAAAGAAACAGGAATTGTTGCTGCATGTGGAAATGCTCTTGATATTAAATTAAACACTACAGTTATGCCATTTATAATTAGAGGAGTTAAACTTTGGGGTATAAATTCAGTTAATACTTCAACAAAAAGAAGAGAATTTCTTTGGAATGAAGCATCAAACCTAATTGATTTCGATTTATTAAATAAATCAATTAAAGAAATTAATCTTGAAGAACTTTTAGATGTTTATCCAAAAATGCTTAAAGGACAAACCTCTGGAAGATATATAATAAATTTAAATAAATAATGGATTGGGACAAGCTAAAAATATTTCATGCAGTTGCAGAAGCGGGAAGTTTTACAAGTGCAACAGTTAATCTTAATTTAAGCCAGTCGGCTATAAGTAGACAAATTCAATCTTTAGAAGAGGATTTAAAGGTCAAGTTATTTGAAAGACATGCTAGAGGGTTAACTTTGACTGAAAATGGCGAGTATGTATTTAAAACTGCACATGAAGTAATTACTAAATTAAGAGAAGTTGAAACTTCCTTAGGTGATAAAAAAAATAAACCTAGCGGAAAATTAACAGTTACTACATTTGTAAGTTTTGGTACAACATGGTTAACACCAAGAATTCAAGAATTTATGCAATTAAATCCAGAGATAGAGGTTGAGCTTATCTTTGATGATAAGGAGTTAGATTTAAGCACAAGACAGGCAGATATTGGAATTTGGGCTAGAAGACCAAAACAATTGAATTATATTCAAAAAAAATTAATTGATATAAATTATCACATATACGGATCACCAAAATACTTAGAAAAACACGGATACCCAAAAAAATTAAGTGATTTAAATCAACATAAATTTATATCTTTTGGCAAAGGTGCACCTTCACCTGTTTTTAATCCAGATTGGGCTTTAAAACTTGGAATGAAAGATAACAAAAAGAGAAAGACAGTTATGAAAGTTAACAGTGTTTATGGGTTGCTTCTTGCAGTTCAAAGTGGTGTTGGACTAGCTGCTCTTCCTGATTATTTAACAGTGAAACAGCCAAATATAGTTAAAGTTTTACCAAATACAGAAGGGCCAATTACAGAAGCGCATTTTGTGTACCCTCAATCTTTGAAAAATGTTGCTAGAGTTCAAGCTTTTAGAAATTTTCTATATAGCAAGATCTCCGAATGGGAATTTTAGCTCTAAAAACATAGTAAATCCGACAAAAAGTTAAACAGCGACAATATTGCAATTGATAATCATTATCATTGATAATAGTTACTAATCTCATTATAAATATACAATCAAAACGTTTAATCTTAAAAGGAGAAACAAACAAATGAAAAAAATAGGAATAATATCGATACTTTTTACTTTTATCTCCAGTTTTGTCTTAGCTAATGAAGTGAATGTTTTTAGTGCTAGACACTATGACTCAGACATACAACTTTATGAAAAGTTTACTTCGAAAACAGGAATTAAAGTAAATGTAGTATCAGGAAAAAGTAAAGCTCTTGAAAAAAGAATTATTGAAGAAGGAGCTGATTCAAAAGCTGATCTTTATATAACAGCAGATGCTGGAAGATGTGGAGCATTTAAAGCAAAAGGAATGCTTCAAGGAGGATTAACATCTGCATCAATTAAAGCAGCTGTTCCAGCTAACTTTAGAACTTCACAATGGGTAGGAATTGCTAAAAGAGCAAGAATAGTTTATTTCGCGCCAGAAAGAGTAAGTGGTGCAGAGCTTTCAGGCTTAACTTATGAAAGTTTAGCAGATCCAAAATGGAAAGGTAGACTTGTTATAAGAAAATCAAATAACATTTACAATCAATCACTTGTAGCATCGTTAGTAAAAAATAATGGAAAAAAAGCTGCAGGAGCTTGGGCAAAAGGTGTTGTTTCAAACATGGCAAGAACTCCAAAAGGTAACGACAGAGCACAAATTATGGCTGTTGCAGCAGGAGAAGCTGATATTGCAGTAGCTAATACATACTACTTAGCTTTAATGTTATCTGGTAAAAAAGGAGCAGAACAACAAGAAGCTGCTAAAAAAGTTAAACCATTTTTTCCTAACCAAGATGACAGAGGAACGCACATGAATATTAGTTGTGCAGGTTTAGTAAAGAACGCACCTAATAAAGCAAACGCAGTTGCATTAGTAGAGTTTTTACTAAGCACTGAAGCTCAAGAGCATATAGTTAACAATACTTTTGAATATCCGATGATTGCAGGTGTTTCCCCTCATCCATTGGTTGTTGCAATGGGCTTAGATTTTAAACAAGATCTAAAAACTAAAGTTGTCAACTATGGTAAAAAACAAGCTGACGCTTTAGAGGTAATGTTAGCAGCAGGTTGGAAGTAATTAATTTGACGTTAACAAAAAAAATGAATTTATTTGAGATGGATTACAATAAATCTTCTGAGGTATGCGATCCGTGTGCTTCAGAGTGTAAAAAAATTAATCTTAAAATAAATAATAGAAAGTTGTCTGAACTCAAAAATGACGAGGTTTCACACATCCTAAATATTTTTGAAGATAAAGAATAACTTTCTTAATATATTGTGCTTGCAATTGATCGGTATTACCCCCTTTTAGTTGCAGGCACTTAACAATATAAGGGTAATATGTTGTTTAAAAAATTTAATATTTGGTATTTAAATTCGTTTTTAATATCTGCTATTGTTGCTATTCCTATAGTAACAGTATTTTCAAGTTTTTTTGAAAGTACTGGAAGGTATTCTGTTATTATTAAAGATACTTTTTTATTTGATTATATTTATAGTTCAGCATTACTTTTAAGTGGTGTTTTAGTTTTTACATTTATTATTGGCGTAGGTTGCGCCTACCTTGTTTCATTTTATAAATTTCCAGGGTCAAATTTTTTTAAGTGGGCGCTAATTTTATCTTTTGCAGTACCATCTTATATATATGCTTATTCATTGACTGCTTTTTTTGAAAATTATGGAACAGCATATTCTATTTTAAAAAATATTTTTGGAGATGGAGAATATAACTCTAAAATTCCTAAGTTCGATGAAATGATGGGAGCAATTATTGCTATTTCATTTTCTCTATTTGGGTATGTTTATGTTTTAACCAGAGCCTCATTTTATCATCAGTCGCAGAACTTGATAGAACTTGGTAAAAACCTAGGTTTTTCAAGGAAAAAATCATTTTTTAAAATTATATTACCTTCAGCAAGACCAGCCATTGTTGCTGGACTTTCATTGGTTGCAATGGAAACACTGTCTGATTTTGGCTCAGTATCTTTTTTTGGAATTTCTACGTTAACTACAGGTATATATAATGCATGGATATCATTTGATGATTTGGCTTTAGCAAATAGGTTATCATTTTTTTTATTAATATTTATTCTAGGTTTATTTATACTTGAAAATATATCTAGAAGAAAAGCACAATATCACACACCAGTCAAAGCAGGCTTTAAGTCAAAGTCTTTAATAGAATTAAATGGTTATAAAGCTTTAACTGCTTTTTTGATTTGCGGAATAGTATTTTTTATAAGTTTTTTATTTCCAGTTTTACAAATGTTGTATTGGACAATAATTTTTCCAAAACATTTGGCAGATCTTAAAATTACAGAATTATTTTTAAATACAATTTTATTAGTTCTATTAGCAAGCAGTGTACTAATAGTATTTGCATTTATATCAAACTTTGGAAATAGAGTAACAAAAAGTAAATTTTTAAATTTTTTAACAACATTTTCAATTTGTGGATATGCAATACCTGGCGTAATACTTGCTGTTGCGTACATTTCTTTTGTTTCATGGTTTGACAATAATTTTGTTAGTTTTTTAGAAATTAAAAGTATAAAATCTATATTTATTGGATCTATAATAGGTTTAGTACTTGTATACTTTGTAAGATTTTACTCATTAGCTAGTAATGGAATTAAATCAGGTTATCTTAAAATAAATTATTCTATAGACGAAAGCTCTTATTTACTTGGATATTCAAAATTAAAAACATTTTTAAATATTCATGTTCCTTATTTAAAAAATTCGGTTTTACTAATAGGTATTTTGATTGCGATAGAAATTATAAAAGAATTACCAATTACATTAATTTTGCGACCATTTAATTTTGAAACATTTGCTACACAAGCATATATATTCGCGTCACAAGATTTATTAGAAGCTGCTGCCGCACCTTCACTTTTTTTAATTATTATTGCAAGTTTATTTATTTTAACTACATATAGATATATCCTTAAGGATTAAACATGAATAAAAATTTTTTTGAAATTGATAATGTGAATTTTTCTACAGGAGGTAAAGATAAAGTAAAAAATGTTTCATTAAAAATTGAAAATGAAGGTGATGTTATATGTTTACTTGGCCCTTCTGGTATTGGTAAAACCACTATATTAAGAACTATTGCCGGTTTAGAAAAAATTAATTCAGGTAAAATTTTATTGAAAAATAAAATTATTTCATCTTCGAAAATTCATATCGAACCCGAAAATAGAAATATATCACTTTCATTCCAAGATAATTGTCTATTTCCACATTACAACGTTTTAGAAAATATTAAATTTGGTGCTGCAAGAAATCAAAAAAGTAAAAAGAAATTAGATGTAGATGAAATAATTAATTTTCTTCATTTAGAGCATGTAAAAGATAAATTTCCACACCAAATAAGTGCCGGAGAATCTCAAAGAGCTTCACTTGCAAGATCTTTATTATCTAAACCTGATTTATTATTATTAGATGAACCTCTTTCAAATGTTGATCAAAGTTTTAAAGAAGAAATTCAAGTTAAACTTAAAAAAATTCTTAATGAGTTAAAAATAACAACTATTGTGGTTACACACGACTCATATGAGGCTTTTTACCTAGGATCTAAATGTGGGATTATCCTTGACGGTCATTTAAAACAATATGACGATCCTTATAACGTTTATCATTTTCCAAATTCTATAGATGTTGTTAATTTTTTGAATAGAGGAATATTAATTCCAGCTAAAGTTACAGGTGAAAATAGCTTAGAAAGTAATGATTTAGGCACTATTAAGGGTAATTTTATAAAACACTACCCAAAGGGATCCAATGTTCAATTGTTACTTCAGCCTGAAGACTTAGAGCATGACGATAAAAGTAATTTAAAATTAGAAGTAGTAGATAGAAAATTTAGAGGTACAAATTTTATCTATACATTAAAAACTTTGAGCAATTTATTGATACCAGTCTTTGTTCATTCTCATCATATCCATCAACATGAAGTAGATGAAAAGTTTGGTATAAAAAGACCAATATATATAGATCATATTGTTTGTTTTTAGTCTTATCTATTCACTAACGTATACTGAAATTCCTCTTGAATTAACATCAACATCAAATTTTTTATGCAAAGGAGGAAAAGCACGTTGAGAACAATCAAGTCTATCACATGTTCTACAAGAAACACCAACAGGTGTTTCAGTTTTTTTGTCATTAATATTTAAATTTTCAGTGTAGACGAAATCTTTTGCATATTTGGCCTCACAACCAAGTCCTATTGATAAAATACTTTTTGATTGACCAAATTTTCCAACTCCTTTTTCTACAGTTTTTGCTATACAAACATATTTTTCTCCGTTACTCATTTTACTTACAGCAGCTTGAATAACACCAGGTCTTGTAAATGCAGAATAAACATTCCATCTAGGGCACGCACCTCCATATCTAGGAATTTCAATTCCAGACAAAGAAAATCTTTTAGAAATATTCCCTGCTATATCTACTCTTAAAAAATGAAAAGGAATACCTGGTAATTTCGGATCTTGTAGACAAGTAACTCTATGAGTAATTTGTTCAAAGGTTGTTGCAAATGTATTTTGTAAAAGCTCTAAATCATATTTGTTTTTCATGCATTCAGAGTGAAATAATTTGTAAGGCATCAAAATTGCAGCACCACAATAATTTAATAAAGCAACTTTGGTAAGTTTTTTTGATTCATCGCTTGGGAAAGAAAATTTTGACAAGTATTCGTTTATATCTTTAATTGCTCCTTCATGAGCGATTTGTGAAGAAACGTATAATTTTTTTGTTTCTAAAGCTATATAGTCACTTAATAATAATTCCTTTTTATTTTTATTAAAAATTTTTGAAAAAGGCTTTCCTTCCTCTGGAAGAACATCTTTTACCAATATTCCATATTCTTTTTTTAAAAAGTTACAAAGCTCAATATAAGTAATTCTATTATTTACATTTATTTTTTCAAATATACTGTTCGCAAATTCTTCTAGTTTTGGAAAATAATTTTTATTTTCTTGTAAGAAATCCGAAACTACTTCACCAGGAAATGAATTTTTTCTACTATCAATCATTTTTCCCGATAGATTTTCTACTTTGCTTACAATTTCATGATCTTTTTTTTTATAGTTGTCTCCTAGTTTAATTAAAGCTCTAGCAATTTTTGGATTAGTGTTGACCAAATCTTGAACTTCAGGTCCCAAGATATCTAAATCTTCAAATAGTTTATCATCTAGTAATTCAGATATATTATTTGCTAAGTTAAGGTCTATTTTTGATGTAAGGTCTGATAGTTGAATTTTAAGTTCCTGGCAAATTTTTAAAAGAAGATCCCCATCAATTCTCCTTTTTCCTCCTTCAATTAAAGCTAAATAGCTTGGCGATATACCTAATTGAGTAGATAATTTATTTGCCTGAAGGCCCATTTGTCTTCTAAAAGCCTTTATTTTTGGCCCAATTTTTAGATCGTATTGACTCATATTTACTATTTGTAAATTTTGTAAATATTTATTTACAATAAATTATCATATTTTACAAGCATTTTTATCATTTTAATAGATTTTGTAAATTTAGTAAAATATAAGATTTACATGGACAACAAAAACAAGATCAAAAACCAAGATAATAAGACTCAAAACTATAGTAGTGAGGCTCAGAATAACGAAAGTAGATCTGGAATTTATTTAAGAGATGATCATTGTGACTGGGGTTCTAGTGGCATGAATGAATTTACCAACGAATTTGGTAAAGACAATTAATATTGAAGTCTTAAAAATCTAACTATATAGGAATTAGAGATGAGTTCAGAAACTAAAGTTTCTTATGATCTAAAAAGATTTGCAGGAATTAAAAGAGACTATACGCCCGAAGAAGTTGAAAG